>NZ_JAKCFI010000004.1:635702-953554 GCF_021412625.1 Myxococcus stipitatus
AGTGTCCGGCATACCCCTACCGGTCCCGCGAGGGGCTCACAAGGGCTTCGCTCAGCGCACGAACCGGGTGAGCGCGGCGAAGTCGTCCTTCCCGTGCCCGGCCTTCAGTGCCTTCTGGAAGAACGCATCCATGGCCTCGGGGAGGCTCCGGTCGACGCCGCGCTCCTTGCACAGGTCCAGCAGGTGCTTGAAGGCGACGTAGTGCGTCTCGAGGGTCGCGAGGGTCTGCGCGTCGGCGCCCACGTCGTCGCGTTGCAGGCGCGCCATGACGTCGCGCTCGGCGCCGTCGACGACGGGGACGGTGGCCTTCAGGAACGTCTCCAGCGTCGAGAGCGGCAGCCGCTCCGCGCGGCTGATGGCCGCCGCCTGGAGGATGCCGAACAACGAACCCCACATCTGGAAGAGCAGGGCGCTGTCGAGCGCGGAGGCATGTCCCTCGTCCTCGCCCACGTGCTGGGTGTTGCCTCCGAGCACGCGCAGGACGGGCTCGTACCGCTCGAACAGCGGCTTGGGGCCGGCGTACAGCAGCGTCCCCTCGGGGCGCCCGATGAAGTCGGGAGTCCCCATGATGGCGCCGTCCAGGTAGGAGATGCCGTGGCGCCGCGCCCACGCCGCCTGTTCGCGCGCGAGGGCCGGTGAGCCGGAGGTGAGCTGCACGAGCAGCTTGCCGCGCAGCGCCCGCGTCGCCTCGTCGGGTCGCAGGAGCTGGTCGCTGGTGCCGTAGTCGTTGACGTTCACCACCACCACCTCGGCGGTGGAGATGGCGTCGCGGACGTCCTGGGCGACGCGCGCGCCCAGCGCGGCCAGCGGCTCGCACTTCGCGCGGGTGCGGTTCCAGACCGTCGTGGGGTGTCCCTGCTGGAGGAACGCCTTGACCAGCGCGGAGCCCATGCGTCCCGCGCCGATGACCGTGATGTTCGTCTTCATGTTCGTGTCTCCCATGGTTTCAGAGCTGCGACAGGCCGCCGTCGACGGGCAGCTCCGCGCCGGTGGTGAAGGTGGCCTCGAAGCCGAGGAACAGCGCCGCCCGGGCCACCTCGTCGGCGGAGCCGATGCGCTTCATCGGCGTGACGTGCTCGCCCTCCTTCTCGAAGGCGGCGACCTCCTCCGGCGTGGCGCCGTGGACGCCCAGGGTCGGCGTCTTCGTGAAGCCCGGGCTCAGCGCGTTGACGCGGATGCCCCTGGGCAGCAGCTCCGAGCCGAGCACCCGGACGAAGGAGCGCACCGCCGCCTTCGAACCGGCGTACGCGCTCATGCCCGGATATCCGGACTCGTCCGCCACGGACGTGACGAAGACGAAGGCGCCGCCCTCCCGGACGAGCGGCGCCAGCTTCTGCGCCGTGAAGAACGCGCCCTTGGTGTTGACGCCGAACGTCTGGTCGTACTCCGCCTCCGTCACCCCCGCGAACATCCCCAGCTTCGCGTACCCCGCGTTGACCACCACGAGGTCGACCTCGCCCAGCGCCTCCTTCACTCGCGAGGCCAGCGCGTCGATGTCCGTCAGGCTCGCCGTGTCGGACCGCGCCACGTGCGCGCGCGGGCCCAGCTCGCGGCGCGCGGCCTCCAGCCCTTGCGCGTTGCGGCCCGAGAGCAGCACCTCCGCGCCCTCCCCGAGCAGCGCCTTCACCGTCGCCAGACCGATGCCCGCCGTCCCTCCGGTGACGACGGCCTTCTTCCCCGAATACCTGCCCATGATGGCTCCTTGCCCGTAGCGGTGGCGCTCACGGCGGGCGCCCATCGGCATGGCGCCTCCGCTCCCGTCCGCCGCGTGTGAAGTGTGTGTGGCGCGTTGAATACCGGCGGCCCTCGCGCGGGTCGCGCACGCCTGGATGATTCGAGAGCACGAATGGCCGGGCGTCCCTATATTCGGGAGTCATGAGCGAGCACGCGCGTCGGCATCCTCGAATCAGACTCGGCGTGGCGCTGCGGGAGACGCCCCCGGGGGACGTGCGGCACGTCGCCAGCGCGGACCACCTCCTCAACGTCCACGCGAGCGCGCCCACGCGGGTGGCCTGCCACTCCAGCCGCATCCGGTCCGTGCGGACGCGCGGTGAGATGAACCTGCTGCCCGCCGGGCTCTCCGACACCTGGCTGGAGGACGACGCGAGCACGTCCGTGGACGTGCGCGTCCCTCACTCGCTGCTCCAGCTGGCGGCGGAGGACATGGGGCTGGACCCCGAGCGCGTGGGACTGGAGCCGCGCCACCACTTCCGCGACCCACACCTCGAGCACATCGCCTGGGCGCTGGAGGCGGAGCACCGCGCGGGCGACCCCAACGGCCTGCTGTACCGGGAGAGCCTGGGACTGGCGCTCGCGGCGCGGCTGCTGGCCCACTACCGGGGGCGGGTGGAGGCCCGGGGCGGCCTGTCCCCGGGCCAGCTCCAGCGCGTCACCGAGCACGTGGAGGCGCACCTGGACGAGGCGTTGTCGCTCGAGCGGCTGGCCCGCGTGGCGGGCCTGAGCGCGTCGCACTTCAAGGTGCTCTTCAAGCGC
The DNA here is from genome assembly GCF_021412625.1 of Myxococcus stipitatus. The sequence goes on from NZ_JAKCFI010000004.1 coordinate 638,196, forward strand.
TCCACGGGGATGCCCGTCCACGAGTACGTGATTCAGCGTCGCGTGGAGCGCGCTCGCTCGCTGCTGCTGCGCGGCGAGCGGTCCGTGGGGGAGGTCGCGTTGGAGGCGGGCTTCTCCCACCAGAGCCACCTGGCCCGCTGCATGCGGCGCGTGCTGGGCGTGACGCCCGGCGCCATCGTCCGCTCACGGGCCTGAGGCGGGATGGGACGTCCTCGGTGATTGGGGCATAAGGGCATCACCATGTCCGACACCGTCGACGCAGCCCTGCTCGCCTGCTACCAGCGCTCCGGAATCCAGTACGACACCGTCGAGGAGGCCTGGCGACAATCGCAGCACCTCAGCCCCCTGGTGGGCTGGGTGCTGGCCCGCTTCCCCGACGAGCGCGCCTTCCGCGTCTGCGCGGACTGGCTCGCCCGCTGCGCGGAGCGCATCCCGGAGGCGAAGCCCGCCGCCGACCTCTTCGCCCAGGCCACGGCCCGGGAGAAAGGGCCGCATCAGGCCAACGTCGTCGCGGGCCGGCTGGGGGACCTGCGCAACGGGGCCATCATGGCCGGCAAGCCAGCCGTCGCCGCGTTCGCGGATGGCGCCAGCGACCTGGCGGAGGTGTGGGCCGCCGCCACGACGGGGCAGGTGGACGCGGAGGTCGACCCGTGGGCGCGTGGGCGGACCGCGAGCAAGGCGCTCGTGACCGCGTGGGCGGGGCACGCCGGGCTGGACTCCGACGACAAGGCGGCACGCGCCCAGGCGACGAAGGCGCTGCTCGACCTGCTGAGGGAATGCAGGGCGGCGGGCGGGCTGGCGGAAACCTGACATACACCTGTCAGCGCCAGGGGCCATAAGTCTCCTCACACGACGCACCCACCCGGAGCACCTGTCATGAGCGAGACCTCCCCCCTGTTCTCCCGCAACCTGAAGAAGTACGTGGGCGGCTGCCACTGTGGCGCCGTGCGGTTCGAGGCCGAACTGGACCTGTCCGAGCCCCTCAACCGCTGCAACTGCAGCGTCTGCACGAAGATGGGCGGCACCACCACCCAGGTTCCTCCCAAGACGTTCCGCGTCATCTCCGGAGCCGAGAACCTGGGCGATTACCGGGTGGGGGACAGCGCCAACTTCCGGAAGTTCTGCAAGCGCTGCGGCGTGCAGTGCTTCGGCGGGGGCTACGTGGCGGAGCTGGGCGGCGAGTTCGTGTCCATCAACGTCGGCTGCCTGGACGGCGTGGACCTGGCCCTGGCGCGCATCCAGTACTGGGACGGCCGCAACAACAACTGGCAGGCCGGGCCGGGCACCCAGCCCTGGCCGATCCAGCGCGCCTGAGCCCGGTGACGCCGCCCGCCGCTCGCACGGAATGAGAATGGCGGCTGGCACCCGGGGTGGCGGAGGGCGCGGGGGACTCGGGAATTCCACGCGTGGCCGGCAGTGATTCCGGTGGGTTGGGCGCACTCACGCGATGTGTGGGCGTTTTCCTCCGTCCGGGACACAACCCTGGCTCGCACGGGACGAGAATTGGAACGTACTCGTCACCTTCAGCCCCCAGGCCCCCCGCCATGAAGATTCGCGCCGACCTCCCGAAGCTCCCCGTCACGCGCACCTCGGACGCGCGCACCTCCTCGACCGCCGAGTCGAAGAACAAGGCCGTGGGCTTCACGCAGGCTTCCTCCTTCGACGCCCAGGCCCGCCCGGCCCAGGCGAAGACGGCCGTCCCGCTGACCCCGCCGGTGAAGTCCGGCCCCCTCGCCGTCGACAGCGCCCAGGGCAAGGCCGCCGTCCAGACGACGGTGGACTTCCTCCAGAAGCAGGCCGCCCCCACCGTGTCCCAGCTGATGGCCGGCAAGACGGGCCTGAACGCGGCGGACTTCGCCCCGCGCGTGGTGGAGCAGGACGACCTGGGCATGACGCACGTGCGCATGGACCGCAAGAGCGAGGGCGTCCCCGTCTTCGGCGAGCAGGTCGTCGGCCACCTCAACCGCGAGGGGCAGATCGACAGCATCACCGGCGAGGTGTCCACCATCCCCGCCGGCCTGGGCAAGAACCCCACGAAGCTGTCCGCGAATGACGCGCTGGCCATCGCGCAGAAGGAGTTCGCGGGCAAGACGGACCGTCAGCCCGTCTCCGAGCGCGTCATCTTCAAGGACGCGGACGGGCAGTACCGCGCCGCCTTCCACGTGGAGCTGGCGAACACCACGGACGTGGGCCAGGGCAAGGACCCGCGCCGCATGCACTACCTGGTCGACGCCAACAGCGGCCAGGTGCTGGAGCAGTACAACCAGATGGGCGGCGTGGGGCACCACGCCCATGCCGGCCACGCGCACGGCACCGCCTCCAAGCGCGCGCTGGCGGCCGAGGGCTCCGAGCCCACCACCGAGCCGACCGAGCCGACGACGAGCAAGGCGGACGACACCACCCAGTACAGCGGCAAGGTGGAGATCGGCAGCACGAAGAACGCGGACGGCACCTACTCGCTCGAGGACACCTCCCGCGGCGGCGGCGTGGTGACGCGCGACGCCCTCAACCGCGACCCGGACACGGACTGGGTGACCAACGCCCCCATCACCGACGACAACGACGTCTGGGGCGAGGCGACCGACTCCGCGCGCAACAAGGACGCGGTGGACGCGCAGTACGGCGCCCAGACGACCTACGACTTCTACAAGGACGTGCTCGGCCGCGACTCCATCGACGGCAAGGGCGAGAAGCTCATCTCCGACGTGCACGTGGGCGAGAACTTCGCCAACGCCTTCTGGGACGGCGAGAAGATGAACTACGGCGACGGTGACGGCGAGACGTTCGGCTCGCTCACCACGCTGGACATCGCCGGCCACGAAATCACCCACGGCCTCACCGAGCGCACCGCGGGCCTCCAGTACCGCAACGAGTCCGGCGCCCTCAACGAGGCGATGAGCGACATCATGGGCGTGGGCGTGGAGTGGTACGCCAGCCAGAAGAACAGCGCGGTGAAGTCCGACTGGACGGTGGGCGAGGACACGTACACGCCCAACAACGGCGACCCCACCGACGGCCTGCGCGACCTGAGCGACCCGTCGAGCGACGGCATGTCGCCGGACCACTACTCCAAGCGCTACCGCGGCCCGCAGGACAACGGCGGCGTGCACATCAACTCCGGCATCGCCAACAACGCCTTCTACCTGCTGTCCGAGGGCGGCAAGAACAAGACGTCCGGTGACGAGGTGAAGCAGGGCATCGGCATCGAGAAGGGCCTGAAGATCTACTCCCGCGCCCTCAACTTCTACATGACGCCGACCACCAACTTCGCGCAGGCGAAGGAGGCCACGTACAAGGCGGCGCAGGACCTGTACGGCAAGGACTCCGTCGAGGCGAAGACGGTGCTGGAGAGCTGGTCGGCGGTGGGCGTGAAGTAGTCCCCGCGCCCGGGCCTGGAGCCGGTCGCCCCGTCGCGGGCCCGGCTCCAGGGGCTCGAGGTCCAGGTCCAGCAGCGTGAAGCCGGCGGTCTGCGCCTCCAGGATGGGGCCGCGCGGAGGCGCGCGCACGGCGGTGCCTGCTCGCAAGGTCGGAGCGGACGTCCCACGGCGACAAGGCCTGTCCTCCGGGTCGAGCGGGCGGCTGCCTTCCAGGCTGCCCCGGTCCAGGGAACGAGGCCCCGCCTTTCCATCGACGTCATCTCTCCCCGTGGAGACATCGCTTCGCCACCGAACACGAGGAGAGGCCTCATGCCCCTGCATGGAAGAGATGAAATCCGGGACCGCATCAACGACGACGTCTACGCCTCGCCGGACCTGTCCGTCCCCATGCCCAAGTTCCGCGTCCCGGACGACGAGCACAGCCCGGACCACGCCTACGCCGTGGTCCACGACGAGCTGCTGCTCGACGGCAACTCGCGGCAGAACCTCGCCACGTTCTGTCAGACCTGGGCGGAGCCGCAGGTGCACAGGCTCATGGACGAGTGCCTCGACAAGAACATGATCGACAAGGACGAGTACCCGCAGACGGCGGAAATCGAGACGCGCTGCGTGGCCATGCTCGCCGACCTGTGGCACGCCCCGGACGCGGCGAACACCCTGGGCTGCTCCACCACCGGCTCCAGCGAGGCCGCCATGCTGGGCGGGCTCGCCCTCAAGTGGCGCTGGCGCCTGAAGCGCCAGAAGGAGGGCAAGCCCACCGACAAGCCGAACCTCATCTGCGGTCCGGTGCAGATCTGCTGGCACAAGTTCGCGCGCTACTTCGACGTGGAGCTGCGGCAGGTGCCGCTGGCGCCCGGGCGCATGACGATGACGCCCGACGAGGTCCTCGCGCGCTGCGACGAGAACACCATCGGCGTGGTGCCCACCCTGGGCATCACCTTCAACCTGCTCTACGAGCCGGTGCGGGAGATCTCCGCCGCGCTGGACGACCTGCAGCGGCGCACCGGCCTGGACATCCCCATCCACGTGGACGCGGCCAGCGGCGGCTTCCTCGCGCCGTTCATCCACAAGGACGTCGTCTGGGACTTCAAGCTCCCGCGCGTGAAGTCCATCAACGCCTCCGGCCACAAGTTCGGCCTCACGCCGCTGGGCTGCGGCTGGGTGGTGTGGCGCGACGCGAAGGACCTCCCCGAGGAGCTCATCTTCCGGGTGGACTACCTGGGCGGCGACATGCCGACCTTCGCGCTCAACTTCTCGCGGCCGGGCGGGCAGATCGTCATCCAGTACTACAACTTCCTGAGGCTCGGGAAGGAAGGCTACCGGCGGCTCCAGCAGGCGTGCTCGGACACGGCGAACTTCATGGCGAAGGCCATCGAGCAGGTGGGCCTGTTCGACATCGTCTACGACGGCCGGGGCGGCGTGCCCGGCGTGTGCTGGAAGATGAAGGACGGCGTCAACCCCGGCTTCACGCTCTACGACCTGGCCGACCGCCTGCGCGAGCGCGGCTGGCTGGTGCCCGCCTATCCCATGCCCGCCGACCTGCAGGACATGGTGGTGCAGCGCGTGCTCGTGCGCCACGGCGTCAGCCGCGACCTGGCCACGTTGCTGGTGACGGACATCCTGGGCGCCATCGAGCACTTCAAGCGGCACCCGGTGAGCAAGCCGATGTCCCGCGAGGAGGCGTCCGGCTACCACCACTGACGCGAGTCCCCATCGCGCTGGCGCGGGCCCCTGGGCGCGCGCCAGCGATGACGCTCCCGGAGCGGGTCTGGCGACGTGGCCAGGCCCGCGCGCGGCCCGCCCGTGTCCGTCAGTGCGGCGCGGCGGTGGGTTCGGTGGCGACGGGCGTCCCCGGCGCGCGCGACACGCGCGGGAAGAACAGCCCCGCGACGAAGGCGGCGACGGTGAAGCCGCAGATGAGCCAGAAGTTGAAGGTGAGCCCCCGCGTCAGCGCGCCGCTCAGCGAGCGCAGCACCGGCTCCGGCAGGTCCTGTCCCCGCTCGGGCCCGAGCAGCGCGTTGGCGGCGGAGAGGGGGATGCTCGGGTCCTCCAGCAGTCGGGACACCATCACCCCGCCCATCAGCCCCACGCCGAGCGCTCCACCGATGGTGCGGAAGAACATGTTGCTGGCGGTGGCCACGCCGCGCAGCTCCCAGCCCACGCTCGTCTGCACCGCGATCATGAGCGCCGTGGACGAGAAGCCCAGCCCCACGCCGAACAGCGCCATCGCCACCTGGAGCCCCCACAGCGGCATGTCCGGCTTGAGCAAGAGCGCGATGAGCGTCGTGCCCACCACCGTCAGCCCCAGGCCCCCCACGATGAGCGGCCGGAAGCCGGTCTTCAGCAGCAGCCGCCCGGCGAACAACGCCGCCAGCGGCCAGCCGACGATCATCGGTGTGATCATGCCTCCGGCCGCCGTGGCCGACTCGCCCAGCACCGCCTGCACGTAGAGCGGCACGTACGTGGTGGCCCCGAACATGGCCGCGGAGAACATCGCCCCCGCCACCGAGGCGATGGCGATGGCGGGCTGCCGGAAGATGGACATGGGGATGACCGGGGCCGCCGCGCGCCGCTCCACCCAGACGAAGACGCCCAGCACCGCCAGGCCGACGGGCAGCCCCCACAGATTCACCCCCACCCCCTGCACGCCGAACAGCAGCGCGACCACGCCCACCGACAGCAGCGCCGCTCCCGCGTAGTCCAGCTGCTGCGGCCGGCGCTCCACCTGCTCGTGGAAGAAGGCGGCGATGAGCGCCATCGCCAGGATGCCCACCGGGACGTTGATGAAGAAGATCCAATGCCAGCTCAGGTGCTTCACGATGAGCCCGCCGGTGACGGGCCCCACCAGCCCCGCCACGCCCCACACCGCGCTGAACGCGCCCTGCACCTTCGCGCGCTGCTCCAACGTGTAGATGTCCCCGATGATGGTGAGCGCCACCGGCTGGATGGCCCCCGCGCCCAGCCCCTGCAACGTCCGGAAGACGATGAGCAGGTCCATCGACGGTGACAGCCCGCTGGCGATGGAGCCCAACAGGAACAAGCCGATTCCGAACAGCAGGATGGGCTTGCGACCGTAGAGGTCCGACAGCTTCCCGTAGATGGGCACGGAGATGGTCGACGACAGCATGTACGCGGTGAACACCCAGGCGTAGCGCTGGATGCCTCCCAGCTCGCCCACCACCGTGGGCATGGCCGTGGAGACGATGGTGACCTCCAGCGCGGCCATGAAGAGGCTCAGCGCGAGGGCCAGGGTGGTCAGCGGACGATGGGTGGCGCTCATGTTGTCGGTGCGACGTCGCGGGGGGCACTGCTTCTAGTGGCCCCCTGCCGCCACCGCCACTGCCAATCCTTCCGCGTACTTGGAAAGTCGAGAAAAATTTGAGTACCGCGTGTCGATCCGAGGGGGGCTCGTTCGTCGCCGGATTGAAGCGGGAGAAATGCAGGCGAGCTCCCGCGCGCTGTCGTTCGGTACCCGGGGGTCCACTCATGAAGAAGCTGGCCGGAGTCTCCATCGTCGCCATCGTGGCCTGGCTGGTCGCCGTCGTCGGGATGCGGCCCGACACGTTCCGCATCGAACGGAGCGAGGCCATCGCGGCGCCTCCCGAGGTGGTGTTCACGCTGGTCAATGATTTCCACCAGTGGGCGCGCTGGTCGCCCTGGTGGAAGGTGGAGCCCACGCAGATGGTCACGCTCGGGCGGAAGACCTCCGGTGTGGGCGCCACCTACCAGTGGCGGGGCACGCGGACCGGTTCGGGGCGGATGGAAATCGTGGAGAGCCGCCCGCTCGAGTACGTGCGCATCCGACTCGACTTCACCGACCCGATGTATGCCACCAACACCACCGAGTACCGGCTCGTCCCGGCGAAGGACGGCGTGCTGTTGACGTGGGTGATGACCGGGCGCAACACGTTCGTCGACAAGGTGCTGTCCTTCTTCGCCGACCAGGATGCGTCCATGGGCCGCGACTTCGAGCAGGGCCTGGCCGACATCAAGCGCGTGGCGGAGGCCGAGGCTCCCCGGGGCTCGGCGCCGCCCGCGCCTGGCAGCGCCCGGAGCCTGGGGGGCGGCTCGCTCGCGCCCGTGGACGAGGTGGGGGAGGTGGTCGTCACCCGCTCGCCCACCTCACCCCAGAAGCACCCGCGGCGTCGCTCCTGGTCCGACCCCAGATAGTCTGCGAGTACGCGTGAGGGCGGGTCCCTGGCGACCAGCGGCGCGCCTTTACACGTGTTCCATGTTTCAGCCGCCGTGGGATGGCGCCCGGCGTCCGCGAGGGGGGCCGCGCTCGCGTCCGTGACGCAACCTTGGGCGCTCCTGGCCGATACTGACTCTGGATTTCCCCAGACAACGGCCGAGACATGCCCACCCGGATTCCCCCACCGAGCCGTCCCGCCTCCTCCGCCACCACGTCGCGCGCCTCGAACGAGGCGGGCGCGAAGCCGTCGCGGACCTCTTCCACCCCGTCATCCGCGCGGCAGGGCGCGGGGGGCAAGGACTTCTTCGACGACGTCCGTCAGCGCAAGAGCGCGGAGGTCCAGCTCCGGTCTCCGCAAGCCCAGTCGTCGCGCGGCGCCCACGCGCGCGACCTGCCCCGGCAGGATGGCACCCTCGTCGCGGAGCTGCCGGCGAAGAGCGCCGTCCCCATGCCCACGCAGCCGTCCAGCCGTCCGGGCATGGGCGCCATCCCCTACGACGGGGGCACCACCTTCCGCGTCTGGGCGCCCAACGCGCAGCGGGTCCAGGTGGCGGGAGACTTCAGCAACTGGCAGGCGGTGGAGCTGCAGCGCGAGGCGAGCGGCAACTTCTCGCTCGACGTCCCGGGCGCCAAGGCGGGTGAGCAGTACCAGTACGTCGTCCAGGGCAAGTACGGCGACTGGCGCTGGAAGGGCGACCCGCGCGCCAACGACGTGACGAACTCCACGGGCAACTCCGTCATCGTCGACCACCAGGCCTACCAGTGGAAGCACGACTGGGACTTCAAGATGCCGCCCTGGAACGAGGCGGTCATCTACGAGATGCACGTGGGCACGTTCAACGACGAGCCCGGTTGGGGGCCCGGCAACTGGCAGAGCGCCATCGACAAGCTCGACCACCTGAAGGACCTGGGCATCAACGTCATCGAGGTGATGCCCTCCGCGGAGTTCGCCGCCGACTTCAGCTGGGGCTACAACCCCGCGTACCCCAACGCGCCGGAGAGCGCCTACGGCAGCCCGGACGACCTCAAGCGCTTCGTCGACGAGGCGCACAAGCGCGGCATCGGCGTGGTGATGGACGTCGTCTACAACCACCTGGGCCCCAGCGACCTGCCCCAGTGGGACTTCGACGGCGAGACGTACGGCAAGGGCGGCAGCTACTTCTACACGGACTGGCGCGCCAAGACGCCGTGGGGCGACACCCGCCCGGACTACGGCCGCCACGAGGTGCGCGACTACCTGCGCGACAACGCCATGATGTGGCTGCGCGACTACCACATGGATGGCCTGCGCCTGGACGCGACGAAGGAGATTCGCCAGGCCAGCGGCGCGGACAACCCGCAGGGCTGGCAGCTGCTCAAGGACATCAACGAGGCGGTCAACCGCGAGTTCCCGCAGAAGCTCATCATCGCGGAGGACCTGGGCAACGAGCCGGGCGTCACGCACCCGCAGGGCGCGGGCTTCGATAGCCAGTGGGACGCCAACTTCGTGCACCCCGTGCGCGCCGCGCTCACCGCGTTCTCCGACAACGACCGGGACATGAACGCCGTCGCCCGGGCCATCGGCTTCAAGTACAACGGCAGCGCCACCCAGCGCGTCATCTACACGGAGAGCCACGACGAGGTGGCCAACGGCAAGCAGCGCCTGCCCAGCGAGGTGGGCGGCTGGGACTCCGGCGGCTACCACGCCAAGAAGCGCTCGCTCATCGGCGCCGCGCTCACCATGACGAGCCCCGGCATCCCGATGCTCTTCCAGGGCCAGGAGTTCCTCGAGGACGGCCACTTCCAGGACGGCGACCCGCTCGACTGGAAGAAGAAGGAGTCCTTCGCCGGCATCAACCAGGCCTACACGGACCTCATCAAGCTGCGCCGCAACTGGAACGACAACACCGCCGGCCTGCGTGGCGAGAACGTCAACGTCCACCACGTGAACGACAACGACAAGGTCATCGCCTTCCACCGCTGGGACAAGGGCGGCGCGGGCGACGACACCATCGTCATCGTCAACTTCGGCGGCAAGCAGCTGTCCAACTACGAGCTGGGCCTGCCCTCGGACGGCACGTGGAAGGTGCGCTTCAACAGCGACTGGCAGGGCTACTCCGGCGACTTCGGCAACGCCCAGAGCTTCGACGTCGGCGGCCACTGGGGCGGCAAGGACGGGATGCCCGCCAGCGGCGCGCTCAACAACCTGGGGCCCTACAGCGTCGTCATCCTGTCCAAGGACAAGTGACGCCGCGGGGCTTTCGGCCGGTCGCCGCTGCTCACCACTCCCGCGCGAGGATCCAATCGAGCGCGAGCCTCACGCGGGAGGGGAGCTGACGGCGCGACGGGTACACCGCGAACAGCTCCCGGGACTCCACGGCGCGCGCCGCCACCGTCACGGCGACGAGCTGGCGCCCCTGCTGTTCGATGACCTCCGTGGGCGCGCAGACCACGCCCAGCCCGGCCACCGCCGCCGAAATCATCACCCGGGGGTCGTCCGCGCAGAAGCGCTCCCGGGGGTGCACCTCCTCGGTCGAGCCGTCCCGTCGGCGCAGGCGCCACACGGAGCCGGGGCGGGGGAGGATGGCCGGCACGTCGCCGAGCTGCTCCCGCGACAGGTGGGGCCGCTGCTTCAGCTCCTCCCGCACGAACTGCGGTGACGCGGCGAGCGAGAACGGTACGCTCCCCACGCGCCGGGCCACCAGCTCCGCGTCGCGCACCGGGCCGGTGCGGAACGCCAGGTCGAAGCCCTCGTCCACCAGCGGCACCAGCGAGTTGGTCAGGTGCAGCTCCACCTGCACGCCACGGTGGCGCGCCGCGAACGAGAACAGCGCCGGCGCGATGCGCTGGGCCCCCGTCATCAGCGGCGCCGTGACGCGCAGCCGCCCGGTGGGCTCGTCGTCGCGCTCCGCGGAGCGCTGGAGGACCGCGTCCAGCTCCTCCACCAGATGTCCGGTCCGCTCCACCAGCCGCGCCCCCTCCTGCGTCAGCCTCACCTGCCGCGAGGTGCGCTGGAGCAGGCGCGCGCCCAGCGTCTCCTCCAGCCGCGCCACCCGCCGGCTCACCGTGCTGGTGGGGATGCCCAGGCGCCGCGCCGCCTCCACGAAGCTCAGGTGCTTCGCCACCGCCAGGAACAGGCGCACGTCCTCCGTCGAAACCATCCCATCCATGGGATGGAGGATGCCACACCATCCCATGGCCCATGCCGCGCCGCCGCACTACTCCTGGGCCATGACACTCGACAGACAGCAGGTCCTGGTGGTGGGTGGTTCCTCGGGCATCGGGTTGGCGGTGGCGCGCGCCAGCCTGGAGGCGGGCGCGCACGTCACGCTGGTGAGCCGCTCGGAGGCGCGGCTCGCGCAAGCGGCGGAGGGGCTCGGCGCGCTCGGGCGCGTGCGCACGGTGGCGCTGGACATCACCGACGAGGCGCGGACGCGGGCCCTCTTCGAGCAGCTCCCCGTCCTGCACCACGTCGTCGTCACCGCCGTCGACCCCTACTACCAGCCCATCCGCCAGTTCGACCTCGCCCGGGCGCGGCGCACCCTCGACTCCAAGCTGCTCGCCGCGCTCCATGTGGCCCGCTACGCCCGCTTCGACCCCACGGGCTCGCTGACCTTCGTCACCGGCGTCGCCTCCGAGCGGCCCTCCCCGGGCGGCGCGGCCATCGCCGCCGTGAACGGCGCGGTCAACGCGCTGGCCCGCGCGCTCGCGCTGGAGCTGGCCCCCCTGCGCGTCAACGCCCTGTCCCCCGGCTGGGTCGACACGCCCATGTGGGACTCCACGCCCGGGCTCGACAAGTCCCGCGCCTTCGAGTCCCACGCCCGCCGCCTCCCCGTGGGGCGCGTGGGGCGCCCCGAGGAGGTGGCCCACGCCGCGCGCTTCCTCATGGAGAACGGCTTCACCACCGGCGAGGTCCTCCACGTCGACGGCGGCCACCGCTTCGTCTGAGACGCCCCTTCCCTGGCCTCCTTCCGCGCCACCGGCCCGACGCGCCGGTGGCGCCCGCCCGCTCGCGAGGCTTGCCACCAGCATCCGCCAGGCGCGCCAGTTCGTGCGCCACGGCTATCTGCGGGTGGACGGCGCGGCCACGGACATCCCCAGCTTCCGCGTGCGGCCGGGCAGCGAGGTGCGCTTCCACCCCGCGCACCTGAAGCTCTCCATCGTCCGCGAGTCCTTCGAGCGCATGAAGGGGCGGCAGGTTCCCCCCTACGTCCAGGTGCTGGGGGAGGGCGAGGGCGTGAAGTACGTGCGCCTGCCGGAGCGCGAGGAGATTCCCGTCGACGTGAACGAGCCGTTCATCGTCGAGTTCTACGCGCAGCGCGGCCAGGCCCCATCCGAGCCGCCGCGTCCTCGGCCCGAGGAGGACGGCGTTTTTGCACGGGGGCCTGGCATCCCCCGCCTCCTCGACACGAGAGGCTGGAACCCGACGAGGGGTGACATGACGGATTTCAAGAGGGGGGACGGCTCGCCGCGGCACTTCATCGTCGGCGCCCGCACCGTGAAGTGGGTGTCGCTCGAGGACGGGGCCTACGGATCCTCAATCTGGACTGGGCCACGGGCCTGTTCATCCCCGGGGTGGACGACTGGGACAAGTACATGTCTGCGGACGACTCCGAGCAGGTGAGCGAGGACGAGTTCATCCAGCAGACCGAGGCCATGCGTCGGGAGCTCTTCACCGGCGACAACGCGGTCTTCGCGCTCTGCGGGCTCCTGGACACCATCGAGGCGACGGCCAGGACCGAGGGCCGGCCCTTGACGGAGCAGGAGCGGATCATCGTCATCCTCACCCAGCGCAAGACGCACGCGATGTTCGAGAGCGTCTGTCGCCTGGGCGAGAACGACACCCGGAAGAAGCCGGACTGAGCCTTCGCCCGGGGCCCTGTCCGGTGGATGCAAGTGGCGCAAGTAGGAGCAGCCGCGCGCCACTGCGCCATGGCGACGGAGTTGGCGGCGAGCTCGCCGTAGCACGTGCCAATGGCGCGCTTGTCCTCGAGGCGTCCGACAGCGTGCTCAATGATGTTGCACTGGCGGTAGAGGCCTGGGGCGGAGGAAGGGCGCGGTCCTCCCGCCTGGGGCCCGCGGCTCATGCGCGAGCCCTCTGCCACATCAGGGCTTGGAGTGAGCAGAACCACGCGCCGGCGACCAGGAGGTGGCGCAGGTGGTTCAGCCGGCTCCACGACATCGCGCTCGCCACGGCCTCGGAAGAGTCGGGCGCTTGCATCAGCCGCATCATCGTGGGGATGAAGTACGAGAACGTGAGGAGTCGGTCCGCGACCACCATCGAGGTGGCCACGAGCCACCAGACGCGCAGCGGCCCCGAGGCGCGGAGCGCGAGGAACACGCTCGCCAGGGTGAGCAACGTCAAGGGCCCCGTGCTGACGAAGGCCCAGAAGCGCAGCCCCACGTTGTCCCGCCTCGCCTCCTCCGCGAACCAGTGCATGCCCTGGGCGTCGAGCCACCTGGGGAGCACGATGCGATGCTCGTAGAGCCCCGCTCCGAACGAGATGCCGAGGTTGAGCACCAGGAGCCACAGGATGATTTCCGCCGCCGACAGCTTCATGTTCATCATGCGGGCAGGATGCGTCCCGGACGCGTGGGCGTCTTTCGTACCCTTGTGCTGTTTTTCTCGTTCCTGCGGTGTTCGTCATGAGTCCCCGACATGCCCTCCTCGAGCAGATAGGCGCCGACATCGCCCACTTCCAGGATGCCTCCGCGGCATTCGACGCGACCGTGGGGGAGGTGCTCGCGCTGGGCCGGGCGGAGATGGCGTGCCTGGCGCAGCTTCACTTCGGCGGACCTGCGCCCTTGAGCGCGGTCGCCCGGGGCACCGACGTGGAGCGGCTGGAGCTCGCGGGCTACGTCAGGCGGGAGATCGCGGGGAGTGGCAGGCGGCTTGTTCTCACCGAACACGCGCGGGAGTGGATTGAGACAATCTGGGGCCCCCTGCGCCAGGAGGGGTTTCAGTTGATGGCGGCCTTGCCGGAGGCGGACCTGAAGGTCATCGCGGGCGTCTTGAGCGCGGTGCGCGGGGTCCAGGACCGGCACGCCGCCCGGGTCGCCAGGCTCCTTCAGGCGCCCGGTGGAGCTGGGGCGGCTCGACGGCGCGGAGGACTCTCCGCCGCCGCGCTCCATCGGGTGCGGCTCTTCATCGAGGCCCATCTGGCGCGGCGCATCCGGGTGGAGGAGCTGGCTCGCCATTCCGGCTTGAGCGTCTTCTACTTCACCCGGGCTTTTCGTCAGTCCATGGCGATGACGCCCCATGCCTATGTGCAACAGCGAAGGGTGGAGCGCGCCCGTGAGCTGCTGAGCCACACATCGCATTCGCTGAGGGAGATCGCGCTCGAGGTCGGCTTCAGCTCGCAGAGCCACTTCACCACCGTCTTCCGGCGACTGACGGGGCTGACGCCCGCCGTCATCCGACGCGGAGGCGCGTGAAGCGCGCTTCGCCAGGCGTGTGCCCCCCCGTGTGGCGAGGGCCGAGGATGGAAGAAGTGCATCCTCCAGATGGGCCCGCGGGCGCGGCGGAATGGAAGCAGCGCCAGCGCAAGGCGTGAACCCGAGTGGGAGCGTCGAAGCAAACCAAACAGGGTGCGGGACTACAGGCTGACCGAGGTCAGGTGGCGTCCAGGACTTTGCCGAGCCTCGCCGCAGCTCATCACCTCGGGTGGAGGGCCGGGTCGGACAGGGCCTGGCGCTCACGGCTCACGACCTTCCCTCCATCGAGCGGGGAGGCCGCGAGGTGCAGCGCGCCCGCCAGGGGCGAGCCGGTCGCGTCCGACGTGGCCTCCGTCGACGCCGCGATGATGCGCGACCTCGGAACTCGCCATGGGCCCGCCGTCGCTCCGACCGGACCGGAGAAGTACGACGTTCGTCGTTGACGAATTACGATTTCGGTCGTACTTTGGCCTCATGACAGGCGACGTGATTCCGACCGAGAGCGAGCTCGCCATCCTGGCGGTGCTCTGGAAGCGGGGCCCGAGCACCGTGCGCGACGTCCACGACGCGTTGGGGCGCGAGGACGGCAAGGGCGCGGGGTACACCACCACGCTCAAGCAGTTGCAGGTGATGGCGACCAAGGGGCTGGTGAGCCGCGACGAGCGCAGCCGCAGCCACGTGTACGCGGCCCGTGTCGCCGAGTCCCGGACGAAGCGTCAGGTGGTGCGGGAGCTGTTGGAGCGGGTGTTCGGCGGCTCCTCCGCGGAGCTCGCGGTCCACGCGCTGTCACTCAAGCCCGCGTCGAAGGACGAGCTGCAGGCGCTGCGGGAGCTGTTGGACACGCAGGACAAGGAGCGCAAGTGATGGACACCCTCGAGGGCATCATGGAGGGGCTCGGGCGCGGCGTGTCCGCGTGGCTGGCCCATGGCATCTGGCAGGCGACGGTGGTGGCGCTCGTGGCGGGCGCGCTCCTCTGGCTGCTGCGGCGCCGCTCGGCGCGCGTCCGCTATGTCGTCGGCTGCGTCTCGCTGGGGGCCCTGGTGCTCGCGCCCTCCGCGACGCTGCTCGCCGCCGTCTCGGAGGTGGCGCCCGCGCCAGGGAGCGCGTCGCGAGCGCCTGACGCGTGGCTCGCGCTCGCCGGGGAGGGGAGAGGCTTCGCTCCGGAGGCCGAGCCCCTGTCGTCGTCGTCCGGAGTGGAGGCCGCCGCGGCCGCGGGGGTGGACGCGTGGCTGCCGTTGGGGCTCGCGGCGCTGTGGCTGCTGGGGGCGGGCATGGGCCTGCTGCGCCTGTACCGGGGCTGGCGAGGCGCGCAGGCCCGCCTCGTGAAGCCCGCGCTGCCCGCGCCCACGTCGCTGGTCGAGCGGGTGGAGGCGGTGTCGCGTCGGCTGGGGCTGCGCCGGCCGGTGCGCGTGGTGGAGTCCGCCCTGGCGCCCTCGCCGCTGGTGTTGGGGGTGTGGCGTCCCCTGCTCGTGCTGCCCCGGGGGATGGCGGAGCGGCTGACGCCCGCGCAGCAGGAGTCCGTGTTCGCGCACGAGCTGAGCCATGTGCGTCGGCACGATGCGTCCGCGAACCTCGCGCAGAGCCTGGTGGACGTGCTGTTCTTCTTCCATCCGGCCGCGCGGTGGCTGTCTCGACAGGTGCGGCTGGAGCGCGAGCATTGCTGCGACGACGTGGCGGTGGGCCTGTGCGGCAGCGCCCAGGTGTACTCGGGGGCGCTGCTGGGGCTGGAGGAGCTGCGTCAGGAGGGGCTCGCGCTGGGCGCGGGCACGGCGCCGCTGCTGGCGCGGGTGCGGAGGCTGCTCGGACTCGCGCCCCAGGCGGAGCCGGTGAAGGGGGCGCGCCGGCTCACGCGGCTGGGGGGAGGGCTCGCGGTGCTCCTGGCCTCGGGCGCGGCGTGGGCCTGGGAGGGGCCGGTGGCGTCACGGGGCGGCGCGGAGGCGCGAGGCGCGCTGGTGGGGGCCGCGTCCTGCACCCGGTCCGTGTACCCGAAGGACTTCACCGCGCTGACCGCGTTCGAGCTGCGGGGCCGGACGGTCCGCAGCCGCATCTTCGTCTCGCGCTGCGGCCGGGTGCGGCTGGAGGCGGTGGAGGGACCCCGGATGCCCGTGCTGCTGTACGACGCGGGCTCGCTGGAGCGGGTGGTCCTGGACCGGACGGAGCGGACCTACGAGGTGCTGCCCGCGAAGGAGGACTTCGGCCTCCCCCTGCACCTTCCCGGTGGCTGCACGGAGAAGCGCGCGGGCTGCGAGAAGGTGGGCGAGCGGGTGGTGGCGGGGCGTCGCACGGAGGGCTGGCGTCGCTCCCACGCCCCGCATGACACCGTCACGCAGTGGGTCGACGCGGAGCTGGGCTACGCCGTGCGCGAGGAGTCCGACCTGTTCGGCTCCATCACCCTCTCCGACATCCGCGAGGGGCCCCAGGACGCGGCGCTCTTCCTCGTCCCAGCGGGCTTCCACGACGCCGCCACGGCCGCGCCGGGCGCCACCGCGGACGCCGCGCCGTAGCCCGGGCCGGAGGGGCGCGCGCGGGGGGGCCGCGCCGCACGCGCCCGGGGGCTCGGCTACGGGAGGAAGGCGCTCTTCACCGCGTCGAGCGGCGGGTTGTCGCCCGTCTCCGGGTCGGTGCAGCCCTGGTTGAGGGTCCAGATGATGGTGCCGCCGAAGCCGTTGGCGCGCGCGTAGGCGCCCTTGGCGGCGATGGCCTGGGGCGAGTCATACGAAATCCAGCGCACGGTGCCGTCCACCACGGGCGTGGCGAAGGTGATGTAGCTGGACTGCGCGGCCTCGTCCCAATGATAGACACCCTGTGACGACAGCTCCTGGATGTATGGGTAGGTGAAGTCGTTGTCGCTGCCCACGTAGTCGGACCAGTCCGTGTAGGGCTGGTAGGGGCCGGTGATGTGGCGCCAGGCCATGCCGTAGAAGGGGATGCCCATGCCCAGCTTCGCCTTGGGCAGGCCCGCGGCCACCCACGCGTTGAGGCTGGAGGAGACGGACGTGGGGCGGTTGCCGGACTCGCCCTTCAGCGCCGACGAGTACCAGGAGTTCCAGCCCGTCCAGGGCCCCGTCATCTCGTAGGTCATGACGTTGATCTGGTCCATGTAGGGCACCAGGTTGGTGAACCACGGGTCGGCGTCCTCGGGGAAGTTGGCGTTCACCCAGCCGATGGGGATGGTCATCAGCATGTTGGGCCGCGCCGCGCGCAGCTCCTTCACCAGCGCCAGGAGGAAGGGCTTGTCGACGGCCTCGATGGGCTCCCAGTCGATGTCCAGGCCGTCGAAGCCGAAGGTGTCCATGGCGTTGACGAGGTTCTGGACGAAGCGGGCGCGGTTGGCGTTGGACGCGGCGCCCACCCAGCCGTCGTGCTCGCCCGCGCCGCCCACCATGATGAGGGCCTTGCGGCCCGCCGCGTGCGCGCGCTGGGCGAGCGTGCGCGCCATCGCCGGCCCGTTCGAGTTGTCGAACTGCGTGCTGATGGTGCCGTCGGGCCTGGGCGTGACGCGGCCCACCATGATGTGGGTCAGCGCGCTGAAGTCCACCTTCTCCGGCGGGTAGTAGTCCGCGTTCCAGCCCGTGTAGTAGCCGGAGACCCAGAGCCCGCCCGGTTGCGGCGTGCCCACGGTGACGGTGGCCACTCCGAAGGACGTCGGGTTCGACGTGCTGGTCGCCTTCACGTGATACGTGCCCGCGCGGGACGGCGCCGTGTACACGCCCGAGGCGGTGATGGTGCCTCCGGCGCTGCCCTCCTGGACGGACCAGGTGACGCTCGGAGCGGGGCTGCCCGTCACCTTGGCGGTGAACGTCCGCGTCCCGCCGGGAGGCAGGGAGGCGGTTGCGGGGCTCACGGTCACCACGACGGGGGGAGGCGCTGTCGCCCCCAGGATGTTCAGGTCGTCGAAGTAGAGCGTGGGCAGGGCGACCCCGCGTCCCTCTTGCAATGCGATGCCCGACAGCGCGGAGCCCGCCGGGGCGATGTCCTGGATGGGGACTCGACAGCTCACCCAGAGGTTGGCCTGGATGCGTCCGCCGGTGCAGTAGCGGCCCAGGTCGACCCCGGGCGTCCAGACGCCGTCCGCCACGGCCAGCACCTTGATGGAGGCGTTGGTGCCGGAGGTGCCGCCGTGCACGCGCAACGTCAGCGCGGCGGTCGCCTCCGCGCCGATGAGCGGCGTGTAGAAGAAGAGCGCTTCGTTCGCGCGCATCGTCGCGGCCAGGGAGTACTGGCCCACGGCCACGGGGGAAGTGTTCTTCAGGTTGCGGGTGGTCCAGGAGTAGTCCACCCAGGGCGCCATCATGGCGTCGCGATAGATCCAGCTCGTGGCGAGGGGCTCTGGAGGGGAGGAGTCGGGTCCGGTGGGGGTTGCTCGAACCCCCGTGGAGCACAGCAATGCCACGCACAATGCCACCCAGCCAACGGGTTGCTTCATGGGCTCTCCTGTCGAGGCGCGGTGGGGCCACGCCTCGCGCTCACCCGAGGCTCGGCGGGTCCCCGTCGCCTCGATGCCAGACCGGGAATGGCGGGCATGCGGCAAACTGGGGGAGCGGCCGGCTCAAACAAAGCCCTCCCTTGGTCGCTCCTGCCTGCCGCGAGCCGACACTTCCATGGCGCTTAGGCCCCGGCGTTCCCTCGCGTCGCTCGATTCAGGTGCGGCACCGTCGACGATTCCAGCGGCGGTGCACGAGATTTTCAGACCTGCCAGCGCCACGACAATCCATCGCGGGTGGTGGCTTGGGGCGCGATGTCGAGCCACGCCCTCGCGGTGCTGTCCAGGACGGCGCGACCGCCGAACGTGAAGCGGCCGTGCCCGTGATGATTCATGGTGCCCGGCCGTCGCGCGTGTGGAAGCGTCTCCGTCCATGGCTCGTACATCAGCACCTCCTCGGAAAGCCGCTGCATCGGATGTCTCCACCTGGATGAAGAAGGCGGACCGGTTGCTCGACCAGTCCATTCCCGACCTCGAGAAGGCCACCGTGTTGCTGCGGCAGGTGCTGGCGGCGGAGCCGGAGCACCTGCGCGCGCTGCACTCGCTCAACTGGGTGCTCGACTCGACCCGGCGCGTCGACCCGACGAAGTGGATTCGGGACGTGAAGGCCGAGCACTGGCGCATCCGCGACCGCATCCTCGAGTTGACCCGAGGCACGCGCGCGGGTGGGGCGTTGAGTGATGCGCAGCGGGCGCGGGCCCTGGCCTTGAGTCAGTGGGCCGAGGAGCAGGTGATGGGGCAGCCCACCGCGGCACGGCTCGAAGAGGTCGAGGCCGCGTTGGAGGAGGCGGAGGCGCTGCGCGACCTCATCGACTACACCCGGGCGCGGCGGGGCCTGGAGGCGTGGCGGACGCTCCTGCAGGGGAAGCCTGAGAAGGGCTATGAGGCGCTGCTGTCCCTCGTCGAGGAGTCGCCCGAGCTGCGCGTGTACAGCGCTGAGGGAGATGAGGACCCGCTCAGCTTCCACGGCCTCGAGGGCGTCTTCTCACATGAGGGCTTCCTCGCGTGGCTTCGCAAGCGCAAGCCGGCCCCCCGGCCGAAGGGCAAGCAGGGCAAGTCGCTGGACGAAGGGCTCCTGCTCGCCGCGGGGTTGGATGGCGCTCCCCACTTCGGCCCCGGCTACGGCGGCGGCGGCCGGGTCGGGCGGGTGCTCGCCCTGCGGGCCCTGGGCGCGAACCTGGACGTCCGCGACGACGACAAGCACGGCCTGCTGCACCTGGCCGCGATGGTGGGCGACGCCGCGCTCGTGAAGGAGCTGCTCGCGCTGGGCCTGTCTCCCACCGCGACCAACGACGCCGGAGGCACGGCGTTGCACGTCGCCGCCGAGCACGAGGCCGTGTCCTGCATCCCGCTCCTGGCCCAGGGCGGTGTCCCCGTCGACGCGGTCGACCGCGACGGTCGCACGGCGTTGTTCGAGGCGAGGACCGTGGAGGTGGCGCGAGCGCTCCTCGCCGCGAAGGCGGACCCGAACGCGGGCAAGGGCTGGACGCCGCTGCATCAACACGCGCGCTTCGCGGAGCGGGGGCCTGTCATCGAAGCCCTCCTCGCGGCGGGGGCGGACCCCTCGCGCAAGGACTCGGGCGGCGCGACCGCGGCGCGGGAGGCCCTCGAACACAAGCATCCCCAACTCGCCCAGCTCCTGGGCGCGAAGGCTCCCGCTCGCAAGGCGGTTGGCGTCCCCGCGCTGGACGTCCAGCCGATGCTGGAGGCGCTGGCGCGCGGAAAGAAGACGCTGCTCGGGGCGTGGTACTTCGAGGACGACGACGTCAGCGCGGTGGAGCGCGTCCTGAAGGGCCTGCCACTCCAGGGGGCAACGTCCTGGGACGAGGCGGCGCGAGCCCTCCAGGGAGAGCACCCGGGCACGGCGATGGCGGTGGTGTCGCTGGCGCGAAGCGTGCTCCCCGCCGAAGAGGGCACGCCGTCGTTCTCCAGGGCGCCGCGCTTCGTGCGAGGCGACCTCGTGGTGAAGAAGGATTTGACCCTCGAGGGGCCGCTGCTCGTCACGGGTGACCTGGTGGTGGAGGGCGTGCTGCGCAACGTGGGCCCCGAGGCGCTCCTGGTGGTGGGCGGCTCCCTGCGCGCCTCCGGCGTGGACTCGGATGGCGAGCTGGTGGTGGGCAAGGACCTGGACGCCTCGGTGGTCTGGGGGCACCACAACGACGCGTCCCTGCGCGTGGGCGGCTCGCTGAAGGCGGACGTGCTCATCGAGGACGACCACGATGTCCAGGCCCGCGTGAGGGCCACCCACCACTACGAGAATGGCGCCTTCGACGCCACGGCCAAGGCGCTGAAGAAGGTCTTCGTCGCCGCGGCCTTCTCCTCGGAGGGGCTGGACCGGGACAAGCTGTTCGCGCTGCTGCGCAAGAAGAAGCCCGTGCTCGGCTGACGCCCCGGGGCTACCCGCCCTTGCGCGAGCGCCCCTTCGACGTCGGGGCCTTCGCCGGAGGCTTTTTGGATTCGGCCCGGCCCGCTCCGAACAGGCGGGCCGCGATGTCCTGGTGCGCGAGCCGGCGGAGCGCGACGAGCACGGGCTCGTGCAGGGCCGTGCCGAGCACCGCGTACTCGACGGCGGCCGTGGGCTCGCGCGGGACGCTGCGGACGTCGAACTCGGCGATGGCGCGGACATGGGGCCCATAGACGGCGAGCCGCTCGTCGTCCAGGGGGATGCCCGCCGCCTCCGCCGCGGCCAGCGCCTGCTCGAGCTGCGCCACCGCGGCGAAGCCCGGGTCGTAGCGCTGCCCCAGCTTCGCCAGCACCGCCTTCGCCCGCGGGTACTCCGCTCCTGCCTCCTGCGTCACGCTCGGCGGCAACGCCGCGATGGCGCTCCCCAGCGTCTGGAAGAGGTCGTCCTCGGGTCGGTCGATGAGCTGGAGCACCTCCCGCGTCTTCTGCACGCTCAGCCCCACCGTCTCCGTCAGGGCGCGAATCACCGCCACCCGGCGCACGTGCGCCTCGCCGTACTCGGCCCGCGTCGCGGAGGTCGCCTCGCCCGAAGGCAGCAGCCCCTCGCGCAGGTAGTACTTGAGCGTCGCCAGGGGCACCCCCGTCCGCTCCACCAGTTCGGAGATTCGCATGCGATTCCCTTGCGTTGGATACTAGTGGTATCCAATATTGGATACCATGACTATCCAACCTCGGACCCTCATCCTCATCGGAGTCCTGCTGTTGTCGCTCGTCACGGTGGAGACGGGCGGTCTGTTCCTGGTGCGTGTCGGGCGGGGGCTGGTGCCCGCGAACACGCTCCAGAAGAACTTCTTCCGGGCGGGACACGCGCACGCGGCGGTGTTGCTGGTGTTGAGCGTGGCCATCCTCGGAGTCATCGACGCCGCGAGGCTGCCCTTCGCCCTGGACCTCGTTGCGCGCTATGGCGTGCCCGCCGCCGCGCTGTTGATGCCAGCGGGCTTCTTCCTGTCGGTCCTGGGGAAGGAGCCGCAGCGCCCCAATCGGCTCATGGCCCTGCTGTGGGTCGGCGCGGTGGCGCTCACCCTGGGGCTCTTGTCGGCTGGGGTGGGGCTGGTGGTCGCGGGCATCAGGGCCTCGTGAGGCCGCCGATGCCCGCGACTGCTCGCGGTGCTTCGCCGCCAGTTGTCAGCGCGTGGAACCGCGCTGCTCGACGAACTCCACGCGGCGGTTGGCCGCGCGTCCCTCGGGAGTGTCGTTGGTCTCGACCGGGCGGCTCGGTCCATGTCCCGTCGCGGTCAGCCGTGAGCCAGCGATGCCCTGCTGCACGAGGTACTGACGCACCATGTCCGCGCGCTGCTGGCTGAGCGTTTGATTGAGCTCCTCGGGGCCGGTGTTGTCGGTGTGGCCCTCGATGCTCAGGGAGATGTCGGGGTGCTTCTTCAGGTAGGCGGCGATGGCGTCGAGCTGCCGCTTCTCCGCGTCCTCCAGGGTGGACTGTCCCACCGGGAAGCGCACGTGGTGGCTCGTCGGCACCACGGCCTCCGTCGGGCGAGGGCTGGGCTCCGGGGTGGGCTCCTTCGGCGCCGGGCACCCCTTGTGGTCCGCGTCGCCCGCTTGCTTCGGGCAGGCATCCTGGTCGTCGGGAACGCCGTCGCCGTCGGAGTCACGGGCAGGGCAACCCTTGTGGGCCGCATCACCGGCCTCGTTGGGGCAGGCATCCTGGTCATCAGGAACGCCATCCCCGTCGGAGTCACGCACGGGGCAGCCCTTGTGCGCGGCTTCTCCGGCCTCGTTGGGGCAGGCATCCTGGTCATCAGGAACGCCGTCACCATCGGCGTCGCCAACAGGGCAGCCCTTGTGCGCGGCATCGCCAGCCTCCTTCGGGCAGGCGTCCTGGTCATCCGGAACGCCGTCGCCGTCGGAGTCACGCACGGGGCAGCCCTTGTGAGCGGCGTCGCCGGCCTCGTTGGGGCATTCATCCTGGTCGTCGGGAACGCCGTCGCCGTCGGAGTCACGAACGGGGCAGCCCTTGTGCGCGGCGTCGCCGGCCTCATTGGGGCAGGCATCCTCGCGGTCCACGACGCCGTCGCCATCCGAGTCGGTGTCCGGGCAGCCGCCGTTCTCCGGCGGCCCCGCTTCCCGTGGGCAGCGGTCCTTGCCATTGGGGACGGTGTCGCCGTCATCATCGTTGTCGGGGCACTTCGCGGGGTCGCGCTGCTGACCGCTCGCGCAGGCATCCTCGCGCGTGCTCTCGGGAGCCCACGCGACGCCCGCTCCCAGCCGGAGCGACGGCGTGCCGGGGATCTCCGTGAAGCCGTGGCCGGCGATGGCGAACGCCTCGAAGCCCTTGCCCACGGGCAGGCGCACGCCGCCGACCAGCTCGAGCGCCACGTCGGACTCCACCAGGGACTCGGCCGCCTGGAGCCCGACCTCCGCGCGCAGGCCCTTGCCCCGGGTCGCGACCACCACGCCCTGCTCGAGCTCCGTGCCCACGTCGCGGCCGGGCTCCGGCTGGTTGTCGCGGATGCGCGCGCCGAAGTTGGCGCCCACCGTCACCGGCCCGACGTCGGCGCCGATGGACACGCGCGGCACGAGCTGGAAGCCAGACCACCCGACCTGACGCCCATAGGCGTTCCGGGTGCCCCCCGGCAGGCCCACATCGAGGCCCAGGGCGAGCGACACGGGCGCGCCGGCCTCGCGGTCCAACAGCGCGAAGCGCGCTCCCACCTCCGGCGTGCCGAGCCCGAACGATTTGGGCGCCTGGACGTTGGCCAGCCCATCCGCGCTGTCGCCTCCCTGCGCGATGATGACGGGGAGCCGCGCGGACAGCTCCAGGTTGGCGATGGGCGACCATGCGCCCGCGAGCCAGCCCGTCACGCGGTAGTCGACGATGGCGTGCTCCACGCCGTCGGTGCCTTCGAGCAGCAGGATGCCGCGCTCGTAGTTGGCCAGCAGCATCAGGCGGTAGCCGCCTTCGTGCAGTAGCCTGCCTGTGTCCACCAGCATGGAGTCAGTGGCCGCGGGGCTGAAGCGCAGCCGCTCGAGGTCGATGGGGACGACGGCGCCCTGGGTGCTCTGCGCGAACGCCTGTGGGGCGAGGGCGGTGGAGAGCAGCGCGGCCAACGCCCAGCTTGGAACCCGTGTACGCAAGGAGAAGTCCATTCGAGGAAAGGGGGCGGAGGGTGGAGGGAGTCAGCGGGCGCGGCGGCGACGCACGCCACTCCACGCGGCCAGGGTGGACAGGAGGGCGAGGGCCGACAGCGCGCCGGCGCCCGTGCTCTGGCAGCCGCCACCCTTGATTTCGATGACCGGGGAGCGCACGCGCACCTGGAACTGGCACTCGGCGCGGTTGCCGGTCGCGTCCTCCGCGGTGGCCGTCACGGTGGTGCGACCGACGGGCAGGCGGCTTCCCTGCGGCGGCGAATAGGTGATGGTGGGCGGCGGCGTCGAGCCGTCCGTCGTGGTGGCGGGGGGCCAGGTGCCGTCCACGCCGTCGGCGCTCGTCGCGTCGAGGACCACTTCTCCCGGGCAGGTGATGACGGGCGGCGTGGTGTCCGCTCCGACGGCGACGTCCACCGTGGCGACGTTGCTGTCCATGCCACAGTCCCGGACCTGGAACGCGAAGCTGTCCGGCCCTCGGTATCCGGGTTCGGGGGTGTAGGTGAGCTCGGGCGGCGTGCCGCTGAGCGTGCCGTGCTGGGGCGGCGTGACGATGGTCCACGTGAGGGTCTGGCCCGTGTCCGGGTCGGTGGCCTCGAGCGTGACGGGGATGGGCGTGTCCTGCTGGACGTCGAGCGAGCGCGCCGAAGCGGTGGGCGCGGTGTTTTCGAGGACGTTCACCATCCGTCCACCCGGGATGGCATTGGCGAAGACGGAGAGGGCGTAGGGACCGAGCGG
Source organism: Myxococcus stipitatus (assembly GCF_021412625.1). The sequence goes on from NZ_JAKCFI010000004.1 coordinate 662,962, forward strand.
CGTGTTCGCGGGGACGACCACGGTCGCGCGCGTGTCGGACATGTCCGTGGCCGGCAGGGTCCACAGCCGCCCGCCCTCCGCCGAGCGCAGCCGGACGAAGGGGAAGTCCGTGGGCGAGCTCTCGTAGTGGCCGCCGCTCGCCTCCGAGATGCCGCGGAACCGCTGCCCCTCGATGACCGCGGGGCAGCTGGCGTAGAGCGTCTCGGGCTGGGAGACCACGGGGCGCCACGCGGAGTCCGCCCGGGTGTCGTCGTACAGCTCCGCGCTCCGCGCGCCGTCACCCCCCGCGACGAGCACCTCGCCGGAGGGCAGGGCGACCGCCACCACCGCTCCGCTCACCTGGGGACTGGCCACCGGCGTCCAGGCGCCCGTGGTCGGGTCCCGGACCTCCGCCGTGGTGGCGGAGACGCCGGGGGCGCTCTCGCCACCCACGATGAGCACCTGGCCGGAGGGCGCCAGCGTGGCGGCGTGCTGGCTGCGGGCCTGGGAGAGCGGCGCGCCCGGCGCCCAGGTGTTCGCCGCGGCGTCGAAGAACTCCGTGCTCGCCAGCGCGACCGCGCCGTCGAAGCCTCCCGCCGCGACCACCTGGCCGGAGCTCAGCAAGGTCAGCGAGAACGCGGTCCGGGCCTGGGTCAGGTTGGTCGCGGGCGCCCAGGTGTTCGTGGCCGGGTCGTACAGCTCGGCCTGGGCGAGCGCGCCACCCGCGCCGTTCCGGCCTCCGGCGATGAGCACCCGGCCGTCGGGGAGCAGGAGCGCGGAGTGCTCGGAGCGGGCCGTGGCGACGCTGGCCGCCGGAGTCCACGTATTGGCCGTGGGGTCGTACAGCTCCGAGGTGGCGAGCACCGTGCCGTCGCGCTCACCGCCGACGACGAGCACGCGGCCGTCCGCGAGGCGGGTGGCGGTGTGCTGGTGCCGCGCGGCGGTCAGCGGCGCGGCGGCGGTCCAGGCGCGGTTCACCGGGTCGAAGCGCTCGCTCGTGCCGACCGACGCACCCGCGCTCCGTCCACCGACGACGAGCACCTGTCCAGAGGCCAGCACCGTCGCGGTGGCGTGCTCACGGGCGAGCGAGAGCGGCGCGATGGTCGTCCACGTGTTGCTCGCGCGGTCGTAGACCTGGGCGTCCGCCACCGCCGCGCCACCGGCGTCGCGTCCGCCAGCGACGAGCACGTGCCCGGTGGGCAGCAGGGCCGACCGCGCGCCCTGGGGAGAAGGCGTGAGCGCGCCGGCCTGGGTCCAGCCGTTGATGGCGGGGTCGTACAGCTCCGTCTCGGCGTAGAAGGTGGAGGCGCCAGTGAGGTTGAAGCCTCCGGCGACGAACACCTTGCCGGTCGGCAGGAGGGTCGCCGTGTGGTTCTCGCGGCCGATGGCCATCGTCCCCGCGTCGCTCCACGTGCCCGTGGCGGGGTCGTACTGCTCCGCCACGACCTGGGGCGCGGCTCGGAAGGCGGCGCCGCCGATGACGAGCACCTTGCCATGGGTCAGGAGCGTGGCGCTGTGGCCGGACCGCACCCGGGCCAGCGCGCCGGTCGCCGTCCAGGTGTTGGCCCGGGGGTCGTACAGCTCCGCGTGGGTGAGCGCACCCCCGGTGATGAAGCCACCGACCAGCAGGACGCGGCCGTCCGGCAGCAACGTGCTGGTGGCGTAGTGCCGGGGAACGAGAGGCGGCGCGGCGGCGGTCCAGGTGCCGGTCGCCGGGTCGTAGATGTCCGCGCCCGGGACTTCGTCCGTGCCGCTGAACCCGCTCACCGCGATGACCCGACCGTCCCTCAACATCGACGCGGTGTGGGCACTGCGGGCCATGGGCATCGAGCCGGTGGGCGCGAAGGTGTTGCTGGCGGGGTCGTAGAGCTCCGCCGTCGCGAGCCGCCCGCTGGCGCCGGTGCCGCCCGCGACCAGCACCTGTCCGGTGCGCAGGAGGGTGAGGGTGAAGAGCGACCGCGTGCCGGACATGGCTCCGGTCGCCGTCCAGGCGTTGGTGGCCGGGTCGTAGAGCCGCCCCTCCGCGGAGCCGTCCGCCAGGAGGAGCACCCTGCCGGTGGGGAGCAGCAGCGCCTGGGAGACGTTGCCCGTCACCCCCGGGCTCCCGGCGGAGGACCAGGCCCCCGTGTCGGGGTCGTAGAGCTCCGCGGTGCCGACGAAGCCCGTCCTGTTCACGCCGTTGATGACCAGCACCTTGCCGGTGCCCAGCAGCACCGCCGTGTGCTGCCCACGGGCCGCGCTCATGCTCGCCGTCGACGTCCAGGCGGGCGTCACCGCCAGCGCCGCGAGGCCACCGGCGGCCTGCCGGGGCCCGACCCGTGAGGTCGCGTCGCGCTCCATCGGCGCCTCGGGCTCCGCGCGCGGAGTGTCCTCCTTCGCGCAGGACAGCAAGAGCGCGCAGCCCATGATGAGCATCCGCCCGCGGACGTTGCGGTGTGTCGGCATCGCGAGACTCCCAATCGAGGGGTCAGCACCGTCGAGACTGGCCGGGTCGGTCCTGACCGATAACTCGCGGACTTATCAGTGAGCAGGCGCCAGGAGCAACGCGGACCCGCTCCGTGGAGTTTTACGATTCCACGGTGACTCCTGGAGGCGCGAGGTAGTTCCACAACGCAGAAGGCCCTGGTGTTTCCACCAGGGCCCTCGGCTCATCGAATCGTCGTGAGTGGGCTACAGGTCGACGAACTCGCAGTCGCGGACGACGACGTTCATCATCAACCCGCTGACACGGCCGCGGATGCCGACCTTCGCGCCCTTGGACAGAGCGGCGGCCTTGGCGGCGTGCTCGTCATCGAAGAAGCACTGGACCTGCGGAATCTCGAACTGCTTGCCGGTGCCCACCGTGACGTAGATGGAGTTGGTGATGTCCTTCTTCACGTCATCCACGACGCCCGAGGTGAGGATGACCTGGCCCTTGAAGGCGGAGTCCGCGCGCACCTCGTTGTCCGCGTACTCACGCAGCAGCGTCTTGATGTCGACCTGCTTCGGCGCTTCCGCGGGCTTGCTGTCTCCCGCCGACGCGCTCGGGCCCGAAGCGCCCTTGCCAGCCATGGAGGCCGCGCCACCGACACACGTGCCGATGAAACACAGCGCCGCCAGACCGCCGAAGACAAAGAGCAGGACCTTGCCGACCGACGACTTCTTGGCCACCGGGGCGCCGCACTTCGGGCATGCCGCCGCGTTCGTGGCCACATCGTTGCCACACTGCTTGCACTTCACCAACGCCATGTCGTGTGTCCCCCTTCCAGGAATGCTGGTTCCCAGCCCCAAAAGCGGCGCAAGAAAAGGACACGATTCCAGTGGTGTCAACGAACTTCGATATACGTGATGCGCCGTGAAGGGTCGGCAGGCTTGATGGGATGTGATGGGTCTGATGGACCCCAGGCGCCGTGGCGAAGGAATTGGACACGGAGTGAAGGGCGGCGTCCGTGCGAACGCCTGTCATGCGACTGCGGCGTGGGGGGGCCGGATGTCTGGGAATGGCCATGGGCGAGCGCGCCCCTCGGGAACGGCGTCTGTCTTTGTGCCGGCGACGGGCTTCAGAGCGGGAGCTGCGCGCCCTGCAGGGTCAGCACGCACTGCGGGACGACCCAGGGCTTCTCCGGGTCGGAGACCACGCCGAAGTACGCACCCGGCACCACGTGGGGCGCGGTGGGGCGGAGGGCCTTCTGGGGGGACAGAGGAAGGGGCGGGCTGGAGGGCGGTGAGGAGCTCGGAGGAGGGAAGCGTGTTCACGAGGACGACGCTCCTCCAGGCGAGGGGCGCGAGTCCGGCAGTTGCAGCCCTGATACGACAACGGACGGAGGTCGTCAGGACGTGGCCTTCACGGCGGCGTGCAGCCAGTCCTTGAACACGTTCACATCCGCCCGGCGTGAGTGCGAGCGCGGATGGACGAGCCAGTAGCCGAAGTCGTTGGGCAGTACGTGCTCGAAGGGCTGGACCAGGCGCCCGGCCTCCAGGTCATCGGCGGCGAGCATCAGCCGCCCCAGGGCCACGCCATGGCCCGCCCTCGCCGCCTGGAGCGCGAGCCCGGCGTCGTTGAAGACTGGGCCCGCGTCCGCGTCCACGCCCTCCACGCTCGCGTCCTCCAGCCAGCGGCGCCAGCCGTTCTTGGGCGTGTCGTGGAGCAGCCGCGCCTTGCGCAGGTCCCTCGGAGTCCGCAGCCGCTTCGCCAACGCCGGGCTGCACACCGGAGCGAGTGTCTCCTGGGCGAGCTGTTCGACCTTGAGGCCGGGCCAATGGCCCAGGCCGGAGCGGATGCCCAGGTCGAAGCGCTCGTCGAGGAAGTCCCACAGCTCGGTGGAGCTGGTCAGGTGGACCTCGATGTCCGGATGCTTCCTCCGGAAGTCCTCCAGCCGGGGCACCAGCCAGCACGCGGCGAACGAGGGCAGCACGGTGATGCGCAGCGGGCCCTGCTCTCGCGCGGACAGGCGGGAGGTCGCCTCCGCCAACTGGTCGAACGCGGCGCTCAGCTCGCGCAGATAGGCCTTGCCCTGGGCGGTGAGCGTCAGCGCATGGCCCCGGCGCTCGAACAGGTCGATGCCCAGCCAGTCCTCGAGCTGTCGAACCTGATGGCTGATGGCGGCCTGGGTGACGCCCAACTCGGTGGCGGCGCGGGTGAAGCTCAAATGGCGGGCGCCTGCCTCGAAGGCTCGCAGCGCACCCAATGGCGGAAGACGACGCATGCTCGATGAACTCCCTTCATCGAGTCCGCGAGGATAGTTCGCTGGGGCCGGGCCTCGAAACGGTGTCTGTCATGGGCACGGGCGGGCGCGACGGACGCGCCGCCGCGTGGAGGCGCCAGGGCATGATTCCCGCTGAGGTGTGGGTGTTGTTCATGGGCTACACCGTCCCGATGGTCTTCAGTCCCGGGCCAGGCAACACGGTGCTCGCCACCGCGGGCGGCCGCTTCGGCGTCCGGGGGACGTTGCCCTTCTGGGCGGGCTTCGAGTTGGCCAACGTCGCGTTGTGCCTGCTCTACGGGCTGGGGCTGGGACGGGCGCTGCAAGGCCTCTCCTGGCTCCATGGCGTGCTGCACTGGGGCGGCGTCGTCTACCTGCTCTACCTGGCGTGGGGCTTCTTCCGCTCCGCCGCCCAGCAGAGCGGCGACCGCGACACGTCCCTGGCGCGCCTGGGGTTCGGAGAGGGGCTGCTCACGGTGGCCCTGAACCCGAAGATCCACTCGATGATCGTCGTGATGTTCTCCCAGTTCCTGGACCCCTCAGGCGCGATGGCGGCCCAGACCGCGCAGCTCACCGGGGCCTTCCTGCTCGTGTGCGTGGTGTGCCACTTCCCCTGGATCTACGGCGGCAAGCTCATCCTGGGGCGGTTCCACTCGGAGCGGGCCCTGCGCATCCAGGGGTGGGTGTTCGGCGCCAGCATGCTGGCCGTCGCGGCGTACGTGGCGCTCTCCTGAAGGCCCCGCCCGTTACAATCATTTACATTCCGCACATACGCTCGCGACATGGGCGTCATGGAGTGCGAACCGTCCAACCCGCATCGAGGCCCCGGAGGGCCCATGGTTCGCGCTCACATCCGTCGTGTCCGAGCGACATCCGACGTCGGCCTGTTCCTGCTCCTGCTGGCGCTCGCCCTCGCTGCCGTGACGTCCACCCTCGCCTGGGGCGTGTCCAGGAGCGGTGAGGGCTCGGCGCGTCGGGTCTGGTGCCTCGAGGCCTCCGTGACGCAGTCCCTCGCCGGCCTCGTCATCGTCAGGTGGGACGTGGAGTGGGTCGCGCCCCGTGAAGCCGCGCCTGGCGCCGACTCCGTGCTCGAGCAACTCGTGGGCCTGACCCAGGGGCTGTTCCGCCCGGGGCTGGCGCGTTCCATCGCGGCCACGCTCTTCGGATTGCTGGGCTTCACGGGCTTCGACTGGGTGTTGAGCGACGCGTCGCGGGAGGGGACGTCGCTCGGTGAGGCGCGGACCCTCCGGGTCGGGTTGGTGCCATGATGGGCCTCATGTCCACGACGCCCTCCATCGAGGTCCTGCTCATCGAGGACGATGTGCACCTGGCGCGGCTCACGGCCGAGTACCTGGAGCGGCACGGTGTCCGGACGTGCTGCGTGGGGGACGGCGAGCGGGGGCTGGCGGAGGCGACGCGTCGGACGTTCGACGCCATCCTCATCGACGTCATGCTGCCCCGCATGGATGGCCTCGCCGTGTGTCGCGAGCTGAGGGCTCGCTCGGCGGTGCCCATCCTGATGCTGACCGCGCGTGGGGAGGAGGCGGACCGGGTGATGGGCCTGGAGCTGGGGGCCGACGACTATGTCCCCAAGCCGTTCTCGTCACGGGAGTTGCTGGCGCGCATCAACGCCCAGGTCCGCCGCAGTCGGGGCCTGCTGGGGCCCACGCGCGAGGTGCTGCGGGTGGGGCCCCTGTCCGTGAATCCGGGCGCCAGGCGGGCCTCGCTGAACGGCGTGGAGCTGGCCCTGACGCAGCACGAGTTCGCCCTGCTGCGCGCCCTCGCGGAGCGGGCGGGGCGGGTGCTGTCCCGGGACCAGCTGCTGGAGTTGGTGAAGGGCGGCCCGGAGGACGGGCCCGTCGACCGCGCCATCGACGTGCATGTCTCCCGACTACGCCAGAAGCTGGGCGACGATGCCCGCAGCCCCCGGCTGCTCAAGACGGTGCGAGGTGTGGGGTACGTGCTGGAGCAGGAGGCGTCGTCGTGAGCGAGGCGCGGTCGCTGCGTCCGCGCCGGATGTTCTGGCGCATCTATGTCTATGGCCTTCTGATGTTGGTGGGCGCCTTCGTGGTGCTCGTCGTCGGCTCGCAGCTGCTCATCCGGGTCTGGCCGGGATATGGCAATGAGCTGTACCGGGAGGGGCAGACGCTGGCGGAGCGCTGGAGGTCGAATCCCTCCGGATTGACCACCGCGTTGGAGGAATTCTCCCAGCGCTCCGGCTGGAAGGCCACCTTCTACGACTTCGAGGGCGGGATCTTGACGTCCACGGCGCACCCTCCGCTCCCCGTGCTCTCGGCGGAGGAGCAGGAGCAGCTCCACGCCGCGCCGGCCTGGTTCGACCGGGAGGACGGAGGCACGCATTACGCCGTCCCGATGTGGCGAGGCCGCACCGTCGTGGGGTACCTGCTCTTCGACGCCACGGGCATGAGCCTCATTCGGTACAGCGTGCTGGCCGTGTCGATTCTGCTCGTCCTGCTCGCGCTCGCGGGCCTGGCACTGCCCATGGCGCGAGCGCTCGCGGCGCCCCTCGAGCGACTCACTGGCGTGGTGGCGCAGTTCGGACAGGGGACGTTGTCGGCGCGGGCCCACCTGAAGGGAAGGGACGAGGTCGCCACGCTCGGGCGCTCCTTCGACGAGATGGCCGAGCGCCTGGAGGCCCTCATCCGCGGCCAGAAGGAGCTGCTGGCCAACGTGTCGCACGAGCTGAGGACGCCGCTGGCGCGCCTGGGCGTCACGCTGGACCTGGTCGAGGAGGGCCGCCCCGAGGAGCTGGCGGGCCGCCTGCCGGAGCTGCGCCGCGACATCGGCGAACTCCAGGAGCTGGTGGATGGGGTGCTGCAGATGGCGAGGCTCGACCTGGCGGAGAACCAGGCCGGCCAGCCGGGGCCGCGACTCCAGCGCGTGCCTCTCGCTCCGGGGGCACTGCTCGACGGGCTCGCCGAGCGCTTCCGACGGACACATCCCGAGACGCCGCTGCGCCTCGAGGTGGCGCCTGGTTTGCCGATGCTGGAGGCGGACCCGGTGCTCCTGCGGCGCGCGGTGCAGAACCTGCTCGACAACGCGCGCAAGTATTCGGAGCCCGGGAGCCCGGTGACGTTGAGGGGACACGCGGCGGATGACCACGTCCTGCTCGAGGTGGAGGACCGGGGAATGGGCATCAACGCGGCCGACCTGCCCCTGCTCTCCCAGCCCTTCTTCCGCACCGACCGCAGCCGCGCGAGGAACACCGGTGGCGTGGGCCTGGGGCTCACCCTGGTGCGCCGCATCGTCGAGGCGCACCAGGGGAGGTTCTCCATCCACGGCGTCCCGGAGGGAGGGACGCGCGTCACGCTCCTGCTTCCGCACGCGGTCGAGGCGCCTCGCGCGGCATGAGTCGGTGTGGCGCCGGGGCTCTCAATCCCGGCGCCACACAGGCGACGTCTACTCACACGGGTTGCCGTTGAGGGTGCAGTTGAAGGGCACGCCCAGGCCGGTGGCCGTGAAGCCGAAGTCCTTGCTGGCGCCGGCCTTGATGGTCGCGTTGTGGCTGACGGGGATGAAGATGTAGTGGTCCCCCACGCGCGTCATGGTGGAGGAGAACGCGTTCGAGAGGACCGTCCCCGGCGGCACGTCCAGCTCGAGCTGCCAGCCGGTGATGCTCGCCGCGGTGTTGTTCGTCACCGTGTAGCGCCCCGTGTAGCCGCCGGCCCAGGAGGAGCTGATGGCGAACGTGGCGGTGAGCCCCGGGACGGGCGGCGCCGAGGACGTCGTGGCGGTGACGCTCGTGCTCTGGGGGGACACGTTGCCCGCCGCGTCCCTCGCGGTGACGGTCAGGGTGTACGTCGTGGCGGGGGCCAGCCCCTGAATCGTCACGCTCAGGCCGGCGCTGCTCGTGCCGCCGCCGCCCGCCACGTGCGCGGTGTACCCGGTGACCGCGACGTTGTCCGTCGCCGCGTCCCACGCGAGGGTGATGCTGTTGGACGTCACGGCCGTCACGCGCGGCTGGGTCGGCGCCGTCGGCGGAACGGTGTCCGGCGGGGGCGGCGGACCGACGTTGACGAGGAACAGCGAGGGGCCCGCGTCCGACAGGGACTCGTCGACGCCGTGCCCTCCCGCATAGCTCACCGTCTCGTTGTTCGCCCAGTCCGCGATGGGCGTCCCGGCGATGTCCAGGTGCTGCCAGCCGGAGCCGGACCAGCCGAACTGATAGATGCGCGAGGACACGGAGTAGAACGCCTGGTACGGCGCGGTGTCCGACCCCAGCTGCTTGCTCAGCGTGTTGTTGAAGAAGACGTTCTGCTCGCCGGTGGCCCCCGACCACTTCACGGCCTTCAGCCCGGCGCCCCACCAGATGGGATACCAGTTGGACGTGTCGGGGCCGCCGCCGCCCTCCTCGCCGCAGTGGAGGGTGCAGTTGCCGGAGCGGTGCGCGTACGGCACCGCGCTGACGTTGCGCTCGAACAGGTTCCGGCGCTCCCAGCCGCCATGCAGGTTGAGGTCGGAGTCGAAGTCATTGCCGATGACGACGTTGCCGGAGGCGGACCACTGGAAGGTGAAGTGCCGCAGGTTGCGCGTCGTGTTCCCGGCGTAGAGCGAATCCCAGACACGCGACCCCCGGAAGTAGCCGTTGCCGCCCTTGCCCTTGTTCCACGCTCCGTCGAGCACGTTGTCGACGATCTGCAGGTTCTTGGCCTCCTCCGTGACGATGGGGTGCGAGCCCGTCATCTCCGCGCGGACGCCGCGCACCCACGAGTCCACGGCCCACTTGAAGACGATGCCGTGCATCTCGTACGCGGGCGCCAGGTTGCCGTAGTTGTGCTTCGCCAGGGCGGGGTCGACGCCTGGGACCTCCTGCGTGAAGTAGAGGTTCTCGATGCCGACGCCGATGACGGGGTCCACCAGCGGGGCGGCCTTGGAGGGATAGGGCTCCTCCTCGTCCGGGTCGATGGGGCCGGACCCGTCCGACGTGGAGTTCACCGGCACGTCGTACTCCAGCGGCTTGTCCAGGGTGAGGGTCTTCTGGCTGGTGTCGACCGCGACGATGCGGAAGAGCTGCTGCCGCATGTGCTGGTTGAGCAGTGTGTGGGGCGTCCCCTGCGTCCGCTGCTCGTCGTAGAACTTGCGGGTGTTCGCCGCGCGGATGTTGACGAACTTCCCCACCGTCAGGGTCGACGCGTTGACCGCCAGGTGGACCACGGTGTCTCCCTTGCGCGCGGAGAAGCCCGTATCGCCGGGCTTGTCCGCCAGCAGGACACCCGCCCTCCAATGGACGTTCACCGTGCCATGGAAGATGTCCTTGCGGTTCAGGGGCGCCGCCTGCTCGGTGGTGCCATAGGTCGTCGCGACCTTCCGGGACTGGACCCGGAACAGCCCGCGTCCGGGCCACAGCCAGCCCCCCTTGCCCGGCCCATACGTCATCCCGTCCTCGTCCCAGTCTCCTCCGTCCGAGGTCAGGGTGTCGTAGCGGGTGTTCACGTCCGGCCGGAAGACGAGCTTCGTCCCCGTGGAGGGGTCGGAGCCCGCGCCCCGGATGATGAGGTAGTTGACCTCCACGCCGAGCTGCGCCGAGACGTCGAGCTGACCCGCCGGAAGGCTCAGCAGCGAGAACTTCGTGAACGAGGCGCCCGCCTCGCAGGTCGTCTCCAGGAAATCGAGGGCGGCCTGGAGGCCCGCCGTGTCATCGAGATTGTCATTGGGGATGACCCCGAAGGTCGACGCCAGCTCCGCCGGAGTGACCTGGCAGTTCGCGTCCGGGTTGAGGTCCGCGTCACCGGGGAGGCTCTGTCCTCCGCGGTAGCCCGCCTTGGACCAGTCCGGCAGTCCCGGCAGGGGCGCGCGTCGATTGGCGGGCGAGAGGTCGAGGCGCTCCGCCGCCAGCGACGGCGCGGCGAGCAAGAGCGCGAGTGACGAAACCGTCATGGACGCCATCTGAAACATCGATCTTCTTCGAGGGGGCATGGAATCCAGCTCCAGGAGTGCGGGCACGAGGGGGTGTGGTCAGGGTAGATGTGATTCATAGTCATGGACTTCCAGTTATGCATGAAATTCACAAATGCGTATGGGGCGCCCATGCACGACGGGCGAACGTCCATGACGCCTGTTCCCACGCGTCGCGCGGCGCGCGGTGACACGCGTCGCGTGACGTCGTCGCCCTCACGTGAGTCAGCGGGGGCTGGTGACCTGGCTGCGCCAGTGGCGCTTCTCCAGCGTCCGGACGTTGGGGACGTCCGCGAGCCGCTCCAGATAGGCGGCGAGCAGCGACAGCTCGACGTCGTCCTCCTGGCCCAGGTACTCCCGCACGTAGATGGCATTGCCATAGTTGTGACGACACTTGGCGGGCGTGTCGTCGACGATGAGCATCCGCTCCAGGCGGTAGCCCCGGCGTTTCACCTTCTCCAGCTTCTTGGCGTAGTTGTAGTGGGAGGAGGGGTCGAGATACCCGTCCTCCATCACCTTGTGGTGGTCGACGGAGAACGTGCTGCGGCTGCGGCCCCACACGAACGCCAGCGGGAGGTCCCGGGGGATGATGTGCTGGACGACCTGGGCGACGTACTGGTCGTCGGCGGAGGACCAGATGGCGAGCTGGAAGCGCGCGGCGCACGCCGCGAGGAACCGCTCCAGTTGGGGCCGCCGGTAGACTTGGTACTCGAAGACGCGGAAGTCCGCGGGGCGGGACAGCGGCTTCGGGGTCGCGTGAATGAGGGTCTCGTCCAGGTCGAGGATGAGGAGCATCCGCTCCGAGGTGTTCATGGGCTGGGTGATTCAGTCAGGGCGTTCATCCACCGGGGAAGCAGCTCCTCGGCGCGTTCGGGGATGACCTCGATGCCAGCTTCGGGCGCGGCGCCTCCGGGGTCGATGCTCAGGACCTTCGCGCCGCGCAGCAGCGCGATGCTGCTCACCCGGGCCGTGACGCCCACGGAGAACGAGGTTCCGATGAACACGACCAGCTGGCTGCGCTTCGCCGCCTCGATGACGCGCCCGATGCCGTAGTCCGCATGCTCGGTATAGAACTCGTCGAACCAGAGGATGTGGGGCCTCATCCGCTTGCGGCAGCGGGGACAGCGCGGCACGTTCTCCGGCGAGGGCTTCGCGAGGAAGGCGCCGAAGTCCACCGAGTCCATGGGCACCGAGCCTCGCGGCGGCCCGTTCTCGCAGCCCCCGGTGGTGCACCGGGCGCGGTCCAGGCTCCCGTGGACCTTCACGAGCGCGCGGCTCCCCGCCTGCTCGTGCAACGTGTCCACGTTCTGCGTCACGAGGGTGAAGGCGCGCCCCTGCTGCTCCTGCCAGCGCTCCCACCACGCGAGCGCGAAGTGGGCCGGGTTGGGCTTCGCCGCCCGGGCCACCTCGTGTCGCCGCAGGTAGATTTCCCAGGACTCGTGGGGACGACGCTTGAAGAAGTCGTACGTCCCCTTCTCCATGACCTCGTTCGCCCAGACGGCGCCCGGGTCCGTCCCGCGGAACGTGGGGATGCCGCTCGCCAGGCTGACCCCGGCCCCCGTGACGACGAGCACGGACCGCGCGAGCGGCCCGCGCGCCAGGTCGACGAGGGCGTCGAGGTTCATGGTTGGCGCGGTCATGGTGGCTCCCGTTCCGGATGAGGTGCTGCGCTCGGAGTCTCGTCCCATCACCCATGCGAACGAGGCTCCGCGCATCATGTCTCATCGGGACTCGGGCTCCCGCGCGAACCTGACGGTCCGGCGCGCCGCCATGACCCGCGTCAGCGCTCGACGCTCGGCCCCTTCCCGACGGTGAGCCCGGGAGGGCACGACAGCGACGCCGGGATGGCCCAGAGCTGCCATTCGTCGGTGTCGTCGTACGCGAGGAAGAGGACGTGGTTCCCCCTCCTCGCGAAGCCCATGGGCGCGGAGCCGTAGGGGCCGGGGGAGATGTCCGTGGCCTGACCGGTCGTCGCCGCGTCGCCCCACGTGAACCACGCCTCGTTGTCCATCCCGTCCCGCGACGCGACGAACAGGAGCATCCTCTCGCCAGTGGGAAACAGCGGGGAAGGGCGCTCGTCGCTGCGAGGCAGCAGGCCGGGGAGCTGGCGCGTCCCGGCCGTCGTCCCGTCCGTCGCCCAGAGCCGCACCTCGCGTGGCGCGGGGCCACTGCTGGAGATGGCCATGGAGAAGACGAGCCTCTGCCCCAGTCGCGCGCTCCGCTCGATGTAGGGGTAGGCGTCCGGGTCGCTCGCGTAGGGGTTGGGCAGCATGGCGATGCGTGTCTTGCCCCCGCCTCCCAGCGACAGCCGCTCGGCGTGGAGCCGGTTCGTGTCCGGCTCCGTCACCGCCACGTAGACGAAGCGTCCCAGGCCGCCGAGGAGCGTCACGGGCTTGCCGTAGGTGTCCATCCGCGCGGTGCCAGAGGGACTGCCATCGGTCCGCCAGACCTCCCACTGGTCGCCGTCGGGCACCACGAACAGCCCCTGACCCTCCGCGACCAGGGCGTCGGTGACGTTCAACGTGTCGGAGTCCAGCTTCCGCACGAACCCTGTGCCATGGGGCGTCCCGTCGGTGCGCCACAACAAGGTGCCTTCTTTCGGCGACGCCAGGAACAACAGCAGGGTGTCGCGCAGCCGCAGCGCGCGGACGTAGCCGTCGACCCGGGGCAGCGTGGCGATCCTCCACGTCCCCAGGTCGCTGCCATCCGAACGCCACAGCTCGAAGAGGTTCGGCTCCGTCTGCTGGGTCCTCACCTCCCGGAGGAAGACGAGCACGCCGTTGAGCGAGGTCAGGTTCCACAACATCGAACCCTCGCTCCCGGGCTCGAGGTCCCTCACGAGGTGGGTCCCCGCGTTCGTCCCGTCGCTGACCCACAGCTCGTTGCCGGTGGTGTCCGCGTCGTCGAACGTGAAGAAGACCTTCGTGTCCACCGCCACCAGCAGGTCGAGTCGGGGCACGCTGCCGCGCCCCGCCGCGAACGACTTCACCGCGACGGTGCCGTCCGGCGTGCCGTCGCTCCGCCAGAGCACCGAGCGGCCATCCAGGAAGTTGGTGCCCAGGTAGAGCGCCTGCTCCGTGCCCACCAGCAGGTCCATGCCGTTGAACTGGTTGCTGAAGATGACCGGCCCTGCTCCGGGCGCGATGAGCTCCTTCACCCGCGACGCCGTGCCGGGAGGACAGGCCAGGGATGGCGTCTCCACGCCGCGCGCCTCCACCCGCGGCGTCGCGTCATCACCGGAGGGCCGCTCCGCCTCGGGCGCTCCCCCGCACCCCGCCAGCCCCAGGCCCATCAGCGCGCACCAATGATTCCATCGCATGTGCTCTCCTCCTCGAAGACGAGGCGCGCGACCATGCGATACGCACCGGGGGCCTGTCTGTGGGCTCCCCGGGCGGGGAGAACGTCCACGAGTCCCGGCTCGCCCGCCCCAGGCTCGGACCTGGGGGCAATCATTGTCGGACGCGCGAAAGCCCTGACGCGACCCCGGTATGCCCAACACCTGTCATGACGGCTTGGCCCCGCCACGCCGTCTTTGGCATCGTCGCTCCGCAAGGAGACCGCATCATGTTGACGCATGACGTCGAGATTTCGAGGAGACCCGGGAGGTCGACCGCGTCGCCTCTTGTTGTTGACACTCCGCCAACAAGTTCCCATCATCCCGTTCGAAGGAGCGGCGCAGCGAGGCTTCCTGCCATGAGCTACCAACACATCCGGTCCACGGTGGCCAATCGGGTCGCGACCCTGGAGCTGCACCGCCCCGAGGCGCGCAATGGCTTCACCATCACCATGGCGGACGAGCTGAGCGACGCGCTCGCCCGGGCCGACGCGGACGAGGACGTGCGCGTCGTCGTCCTCTGTGGCGCGGGGCGCGACTTCTGCGTGGGCGCGGACCTGAGCGGCCAGTCGTTCGAGGCGGCGAGCGCGGCGCCTCCGCCCGCCGGTTGGATAGAACCCGCGACGCGGGTGACGCGGCGGATGTTCGCGCTGCAGAAGCCCATCATCGCGGCGGTCCAGGGCGCGGCCGTGGGCGTGGGTTCGACGATGGTGCTGCCCGCGGACTTCCGGCTGGCCGCGAAGGACAGCCGCTTCGGCTTCGTCTTCAGCCGGCGGGGCATCTATCCGGAGGCGGGCTCGAGCTGGTTCCTGCCGCGAATCGTGGGCATGGGGCGCGCGCTCGACTGGATGGTCACCGGTCGGCTCATCGCCGCGGAGGAGGCGCTGGCCGCGGGGCTGGTGCGCTCGCTGCACGAGCCCGGGGAGCTGCTCGGCGCGGCCCAGGCGCTCGCCCGCGAGCTGGTGGAGACCACGGCGCCCGTCTCCGTGGCCGTCATCCGCCAGTCGCTCTATCGGATGAGCGCGCTCTCCTCGCCGGAGGCGGCCTTCGAACTCGACAGCCAGCTCATCGCGACGCTGGGGCAGAACGTGGACGCGGTGGAAGGCGTGATGTCGTTCCTGCAGAAGCGGCCCGCGAACTTCTCGCGCACCGTGCGCGAGGACCTGCCCAGCTTCCTTCCGTGGCGGGAGGGCCAGTCATGAGCCCCGCCGCCGCGCCCCGCTGGAAGCGACTGGAGCCGGACGAACGCCGGGAGCAGATCCTCGAGTGCGCCGCCCGCTTGTTCGGCGAGCGCCCCTACGCGGCGGTGTCCACCACGGACATCGCCAAGGAGGCGGGAGTCGCCCGGGGATTGCTCAACCACTACTTCGGGCAGAAGCGGGACCTCTACCTGAAGGTCGTGAAGAGGATGCTGCTCATGCCCGGACTGGAAGAGAGCGTGCCCATGACCGGAACCCTGCGCCAGCGAGTCGAGCGCAGCGTCGAGTGGTACCTCGACACGGTCGCCACCCATGGCAAGACGTACGTGGCCGTCACCGGCGCGGGCAGCATCGGCGCGGATCCGGAGGTGGAGCGCATCATCGCGGAGGCGGACGACATCTCCGCCTCCAAGACGCTCGAGTTCCTGGGCCTCAAGGTGGACGTGGGGAGCGACGCGCGCCACCGCGCGATGATTCGCTCCTACGGCGGCCTGGTGAAGGCCACCATCCGTGAGTGGATTCGCGGCGGGACGCTCTCCCGCGAGGACGCGCATCTGTTGTTGAGCGAGGCGCTCATCTCCATCGTCCGCGACGTGTTCCCGCAGCTGGCCAAGGGGACCGCGCGGGAGGAGGGCCGGGCGCCCAGGTCGGGAGCACGCAAATGAGTGGACGAGCGGGGGGCGCGTATCCGTTGGAAGGCCGCACGCTGTTGATGTCCGGAGGCAGCCGGGGCATCGGCCTGGCCATCGGCGTCGCGGCGGGGCGGCTGGGCGCCAACGTCGTGCTGCTGGCGAAGACGGATACGCCGGACCCTCGCCTGCCGGGGACCGTGCACACGGCCGCGGCGGAGATTCGCGAGGCGGGTGGCCAGGCGCTGGCGGTGGTGGGCGACGTGCGCGAGGAGGCGGACGTGCAGCGCGCCGTCGACGAGGCCGTCGCCCGCTTCGGCGGCATCGACTTCGTGGTCAACAACGCGAGCGCGCTGGCCCCGCTGAAGACGGACGAGCTGCCGGTCAAGAAGTTCGACCTGATGCAGCAGATCCAACTGCGGGGCACCTTCCTGCTGACGCGCTCGGCGCTGCCGCACCTGCGCCGCTCGGCCCATCCACACATCCTCTCGCTGTCCCCGCCGGTGAACCTGGCGCCCCACTGGCTGGGCCGGCATCCGGCGTACACCCTGGCCAAGTACGGCATGTCGCTGCTCACGCTGGGCTGGGCCGCGGAGTTCGCGGAGGCGGGCATCGCCGCCAACACGCTGTGGCCCCGGACGCTCATCGCCACCGCGGCCGTGAAGAACCTGCTCGGAGGAGACTCCTCCATGCAGCGCGCGCGCACGCCGGACATCATGGCGGACGCGGCCGTGGCCATCCTCCAGCGCCCCCCGCGCGACTGCACCGGCCAGACCTTCATCGACGAGGACGTCCTGCGCGCCGAGGGCGTGACGGACTTCAGCCACTACGGGGGCGGCCCCGACGTGATGCTGGACCTGTACGTCGACCCCTGACGAGGAGCAGTACAAAGAAGGCTCGCTTTCCAATCACCCGGAGGAGGTGCCCGTGGGTACGTCGCTCGCAGACCTGGAAGCGCAGTGCCAATCCCTGGCGGACAAGCTCACGCTGCCGCTGCTCCTCAAACGCAACGCGGAGGAGTTCGCGGACCTCCCCGCGCTCTCCTCGGGCGACGTCACGCTCAGCTGGGCGCGCATCCGTGAACGCTCGGCGGCGCTGGCCCGGGGACTGGGGGCGCTCGGCCTGAAGCGCGGCGAGCGGATGATGATCATGATGTCGAGCCGGCCCGAGCACTGGCTCGTCGACTACGGCGCGGTCCACCTGGGCGCCATCCCCTGTACCGCCTACCAGACGCTGAGCACCGAACAAGTAGGCTACGTCGCCCGGCACAGCGCGGCCACGGTGGTGGTGCTGGAGGGCGCCGACGAGGTCTCCCGCTGGCGCTCGGTGCTGGAGACGCTCCCCGCCATCAAGCGCGTGGTGGTCCTCGACCCGGCGGCCGTGCCCGCGGGGGACTCGCGCTTCGTCTCGTTCGCCCAGGTGGAGGCGTCCGGCCGCGAGCTGCACGAGGCGGACCCGAAGGTCTTCGAGGAGGGCTGGAAGAGCATCCGCCCCGAGGACCCCATCGCGATGATGTATACGTCCGGCACCACGGGCGACCCCAAGGGCGTGGTGCTCAGCCACCGCAACGCCTTCTACGAAGCCATCGCGGTGGACCTGGCGGCGCCGGTGCCCATGCGCACGCCGTCCATCGCGTACCTGCCGCTGGCGCACATCGCGGAGCGGGAGCTGGGCCTGTACCGCTCGGCCTTCAAGGCGCTGCACGTGCACGTCTGCTCCGACCCCACGGGCGTGGTGCCGCTGATGGCGAAGGTGCGCCCCCCCGCCTTCTTCGGCGTGCCCCGCGTCTGGGAGAAGCTCGCGGGAGGCCTGCGCGCGAAGCTGGGGACGCTCGAGCCCGAAAAGCGCGACGCCATCCTCGCGGCCCACGCCGTGACGCTGGAGGCCTTCCGCCTGGAGGGCTCCGGCAAGAGCGTGCCCGCGGAGCTGGCGCAGAAGGTCGCGGTGATGGAGGAGAAGGTGCTCAAGCCGCTGCGCGGCGTGCTGGGGCTGGACGCGCTCCAGTGGGCCAGCAGCGGCTCCGCGCCCATCCCCGTGGAGGTGCTGGAGTACCTGGGCGGCTTCGGCATCCGGGTGCTGGAGGTCTGGGGCATGAGCGAGACCACCGGCTGCGCCACCGTCAACACACCCACCGACTTCCGCGTGGGCTCCGTGGGCCGCCCCATCCCCGGGCTCGAGGTGAAGCTGGCGGACGACGGTGAAATCTTCGTGCGCGGCCCGGTGGTGTTCCTGGGCTACCTCGCGGACGACGGGCGCATCGTCAGCCCGCTGGACGCGGACGGGTGGCTGGCCACCGGCGACATCGGCACGGTGGACGCGGAGGGCTACCTCACCATCACCGACCGCAAGAAGGAGCTGCTCATCACCTCGAGCGGGAAGAACATCGCCCCGTCGAAGATCGAGGGCATGCTGCGCGCCCACCCGCTGGTGGGGCAGGCCATCGCCATCGGCGACGGCTGGCCGTACGTGACGGCGCTCGTGTCGCTCGACGCGGAGGTGGCGCCCCTGTGGGCGAAGGCCCGGGGCATCAACGCGGCCACCGTGGCGGAGCTGGCGCGGGAGCCGGCGGTGCTGGCGGAGCTGACGGCGCTGGTGGCCGCGAGCAACGAGCGGCTGTCCCGCGCCGAGCAGGTCAAGCGCTTCGAGGTGGTGGCGGAGGCCTGGGGCCCCGCGACCGGCGAGCTGACGCCCACCCTCAAGCTCAAGCGGCGGGTCATCCTCGGCCAGTACGCCGCGCGCATCGCCACGCTGTATTCGAAGGACTGACCTCCCAGGACGCCACCGCATGCATCCGAGAACTCCCGAGCAAGCCTCGTTCGCGGCCGCCATCGACGCGTTCTGCCGAGCGAAGACGGGCACCCGCGCCCAGCGCGACGCCCTGACGAACCACGGCGCCGAGGCCCACAGCCCCGCGCTCTACGCGCAGATGGCCGAGCTGGGGTGGCTCGGGGTGGGGCTGCCCCCGGAGTACGGCGGCTCCGGCGGCGGCCTCACGGAGATCTGCCTGTTCGCCGAGCGCACCGCCTACGGGCTCGCGCCGGTGGGCGGCTACATCACCACGGCGGTCGCCGCCGGGCCCTACCTCAAGTTCGCCACGGAGGCGCAGCGCCAGAAGGTGCTCGGCGGAATCGCCCGGGGGCGGGTGGAGGCCATCGCCATGTCGGAGCCCGGCGCCGGGTCCGACGTGGCCGCGCTCACCTGCCGCGCGCAGAAGGTCCCCGGCGGCTACGTGGTCAACGGCCAGAAGACGTGGATCTCCAACGCCCACCTCGCGGACCACATGCTGCTGGTGGCGCGCACCCAGACGCACGGCTCGCGCCACGAGGGGCTGACGATGTTCTGCGTGCCCACGGGCACCCAGGGCGTGGAGATTCGCGGCATCCCCACCCTGGGCGGCAAGGAGGTCAACGACGTCTTCTTCACCGACTGCTTCCTCCCGGAGGACGCCGTCGTGGGGAAGGTCGACCAGGCCTGGCCGCAGCTCATGGCGGGCCTCAACAGCGAGCGGCTCATCCTCGCCGCGTCCATGCTCGGCCGGGGGCGGCGCGCCTTCGACGACGCCGTCGCGTACGTGAAGGAGCGCAAGCAGTTCGGCAAGCCGGTGGGGTCGTTCCAGGCCCTCAAGCACCGCATCGCGGACCTGGCCACGGAGCTGGACTGCTGCGAGCTGCTCGTCTACCGCGTGGCGGCCATGGCGGACGACGCGCCCGACCGCATGCTCCCCCGCGAGGCCTCCATGGCCAAGCTGAAGACGACGGAGACCGCCAAGCGCGTGGCGCTGGAAGGCATGCAGATGATGGGGGGCTACGGCTACGCCCTCGAATACGACATGGAGTCGCACCTGCGCGCCACGGTGATTTCCACCGTCTTCGGCGGCACCAGCGAAATCCAGCGGGACATCATCGGCAAGACGTTCGGACTGTAGGGCGCGATTTCATCCACGGAAGAGAGACAGTCATGACGGCACGTCCCCGGTGGAGCTCGGACGAGCTCGAGCAGGTGCGCCAGCTGGCGGCCACCTACTTCACCAAGGAAGTCATCCCCAACGTCCCCAAGCACGTGGCCCAGGGGCACCCGGACAAGGCGCTCTACCGCCGCGCGGGCGAGCTGGGCCTGTTGTGCATGTCCGTCCCGGAGGCGTACGGCGGCGGCGGCGGCACCTTCGCCCACGAGGCCATCCTCACGGAGGAGCAGGTCAAGGCCGGCGACCCGTCCATGGGCTTCGCCGTGCACTGCTCCATCGTCGCGCACTATGTGCTGTCGTACGCCTCCGAAGCGCAGAAGCAGAAGTGGCTGCCCAAGCTCGCCAGCGGCGAGTGGGTGGGCGCCATCGCCATGACCGAGCCGGGCACCGGCTCCGACCTGCAGGCCATTTCGACCCGCGCGGTGCGTGACGGCGACTTCTACAAGGTGAGCGGGGCCAAGACGTTCATCTCCAACGGCCGGGTGTGCGACTTCCTCATCATCGTCGCGCGCACGGGCGGTCCGGGCCACGCGGGGATTTCGCTGCTGTGTGCCGAGGTCTCCGACACCACCCCCGGCTTCGAGCGGGGGCGCATCCTCGACAAGCTGGGCGGCAAGGGCCAGGACACGACCGAGCTGTTCTTCGACGAGCTCCAGGTGCCGGTCGTCAACGTGCTGGGGGGCGAGGAGGGCAAGGGCTTCATCCAGCTGATGCAGCAATTGCCCCAGGAGCGGCTGAGCACCGCCCTCATCGCCATGGCCAGCATCGAGCGGGCGGTGGACCTGACGGTGGAGTACACCAAGCAGCGGCACGCCTTCGGCAAGCCCCTTTTCGCCCTGCAGAACACGCGGTTCGAACTGGCGGAATGCGCGACGCTGCGCCGGGTGTGCCGCAGCTTCATCGACGAGTGTGTGGAATCACACCTCGCGGGGTCGCTCGACGTGACGACGGCGGCCATGGCCAAATACTGGGTCACCGACCAGGCCTGCATCGTCGCGGACCGCTGCCTCCAGCTTTTCGGAGGCTATGGGTACATGAAGGAGTACCCTATCTCCCACCTGTTCGCGGACACGCGCGTGCTCCGCATCCTCGCTGGAGCGAACGAGGTCATGAAAGAGCTCGTCGCCCGTTCCCTCTAACCCGCCTACCCAGCAGCACGTCACCCAAGGAGTCACCCGGTGAGCCAGGAAGCCTTCATCTTCGACGCCGTTCGTACCCCTCGCGGCAAGGGCAAGAAGGGGTCGCTGCACGGCATCAAGCCCATTTCCCTGCTGGTGGGGCTGGTGGACGCGCTCAAGAAGCGCCACCCCAGCCTCGACCCCCAGCGCATCGACGACGTGGTGCTGGGCATCGTGTCGCCGGTGGGGGACCAGGGCGCGGACATCGCCCGCACGCTGGTGCTGGCCGCGGGCCTGCCGGAGACCACGGGTGGCGTGCAGCTCAACCGCTTCTGCGCCTCCGGCCTGACGGCGGTGAACCTGGCCGCCCAGCAGGTCCGCTCCGGGTGGGAGCACCTGGTCATCGCCGGCGGCGTGGAGAGCATGAGCCGCGTGCCCATGGGCTCCGACGGCGGCGCGTGGGCCATGGACCCGGCCACCAACTACGACACCTACTTCGTGCCGCAGGGCATCTCCGCGGACCTCATCGCCACGATTGAAGGCTTCACCCGCGAGGACGTGGACCGCTACGCGGTGAAGTCCCAGCAGCGCGCCGCCAAGGCGTGGGCGGAGGGCTGGTTCAAGAAGTCCGTCGTCCCCGTGGTGGACCAGAACGGCCTCACCGTGCTGGACCGCGACGAGCACATGCGCCCGGACTCCACCGTGGCGTCGCTCGGGCAGCTCAACCCGTCCTTCGCCGGCATCGGCGAGGCGGGCGGCTTCGACGCGGTGGCGCTCCAGAAGTACCACGCGGTGGAGCGCATCGAGCACGTGCACACCCCGGCCAACTCCTCCGGCATCGTCGACGGCGCCGCGCTGGTGCTGGTGGGTTCGGAGAAGGTGGGCAAGGACCTGGGCCTGACGCCGCGCGCGCGCATCTCCGCGGTGGCCACCTCCGGTTCGGACCCCACCATCATGCTCACCGGCCCCATCCCGGCCACCCAGAAGCTGCTGTCCATCGCCGGCCTGTCCGTCAAGGACATCGACCTGTTCGAGCTGAACGAGGCCTTCGCCTCCGTGGTGCTCAAGTACCAGAAGGACCTGGACATCCCGGACGAGAAGCTCAACGTCAACGGCGGCGCCATCGCCATGGGGCACCCGCTGGGCGCCACCGGCGCGATGATCCTGGGCACCGTGGTGGACGAACTGGAGCGCCGCAAGGCCCGCCGCGCCGTCATCACCCTGTGCGTGGGCGGCGGCATGGGCGTGGCCACCCTCGTCGAGCGCGTTTGATTCCCTGACCTTTTCCGAAGAGCTTCGAGCGAAATCATGAGTGACACGAACACCATCCGCTGGGAACGAGACGCCGACGGCATCGTCATCTTGACGCTGGATGACCCGAGCCAGTCCGCCAACACCATGAACGCCGCCTACGTGAAGTCCATGCGGGCGACCGTGGACCGGCTCGTCCGCGAGAAGGCGGACATCACCGGCGTCATCATCACCTCCGCGAAGAAGACCTTCTTCGCGGGCGGGGACCTGAACGACCTGCGCGCGGTGAAGAAGGAGGACGCGAAGCAGGTCTTCGACCTGGGCCAGGAAATCAAGGCGCAGCTGCGCGCGCTGGAGACCCTGGGCAAGCCCGTCGTCGCCGCCATCAACGGCGCGGCGCTGGGCGGCGGGCTCGAAATCGCGCTCGCCTGCCACCGCCGCATCATCGCGGACGTGAAGGGCGCCCAGGTGGGCCTGCCCGAGGTGACGCTGGGCCTGCTGCCCGGTGGCGGCGGCGTGGTGCGCACGGTGCGCATGCTGGGCATCGTGGAGGCGCTGATGCAGGTGCTGCTCCAGGGCCAGCGCTACCGCCCGCAGGAGGCCAAGGAGAAGGGCCTGGTCCACGAGGTGGTGGACTCCGTGGAGGCGCTGCTGCCGGCCGCCAAGGCGTGGGTGAAGGCCAACCCCAACGCCCAGCAGCCGTGGGACGCGAAGGGCTACAAGATTCCGGGCGGCACGCCGTCCACGCCCGCGCTCGCCGCCAACCTGCCGGCCTTCCCGGCCAACCTGCGCAAGCAGCTCAAGGGCGCCAACATGCCCGCCCCCCGCGCCATCATGGCCGTGGCGGTGGAGAGCACGCAGGTGGACGTGGACACCGCGTTCACCATCGAATCGCGCTACTTCACCGAACTGGTCACCGGCCAGGTCGCGAAGAACATGATCCAGGCGTTCTTCTTCGACATGCAGCACATCAACTCCGGCGGCGGCCGCCCCAAGGGCTACCCGCAGCACACGGCGAAGAAGGTGGGCATCCTCGGCGCGGGCATGATGGGCGCGGGCATCGCCTACGTGTGCGCCAAGGCCGGCATCGACGTGGTGCTCAAGGACGTGAGCCTGGAGGCGGCCCAGAAGGGCAAGGGCTACTCCGTCAAGCTGGTGGAGAAGGCCGTCTCCAAGGGCAAGTCCACGAAGGAGAAGGGGGACGCGCTGCTGTCGCGCATCACCCCCACCGCGGACCCCGCCGCGCTGGCCGGGTGCGACCTGGTCATCGAGGCCGTGTTCGAGAGCGTGGAGCTCAAGCACAAGGTGTTCCAGGAGATCCAGGGCGTCGTCGCCAAGGACGCGGTGCTGGCGTCCAACACGTCCACGCTGCCCATCTCCCTGCTGGCCGAGGGCGTGCAGCGGCAGCCGGACTTCGTGGGCATGCACTTCTTCTCTCCCGTGGACAAGATGCCGCTGCTGGAGCTCATCGCGGGCAAGAACACGAGCGACGCGACGCTGGCGAAGGCCATCGACATCGCGGTGCAGATTGGCAAGACGCCCATCGTCGTGAACGACAGCCGGGGCTTCTTCACCAGCCGCGTCATCGGCACGTTCCTCAACGAGGCCATCGCCATGGTGGGCGAGGGCATCCACCCCGCGTCCGTGGAGCAGGCGGGCCTGCAGGCGGGCTACCCCGCAGCGCCGCTCCAGCTGATGGACGAACTCACCCTGACGCTGCCGCGCAAGATTCGCCAGGAGACGCAGGCCGCCGCGGTGGCCGCCGGCAAGACGTGGGAGCCGCACGGCAGCTACCCCGTGGTGGACGCGCTCATCGACACGCATGGCCGCAAGGGCCGCTCCACGGGCGCCGGCTTCTACGACTACGAGGACGGCAAGCGCACCCAGCTGTGGCCGGGGCTCGTCCAGCACTACACCAGGCCGGGCTACACCATCCCCTTCGAGGACATGAAGGAGCGCATGCTGTTCGCGGAGGCCATCGACACGGTACGCTGCTTCGACGAGGGCGTGCTGCGCTCGGCGGCGGACGCCAACATCGGGTCCATCCTCGGCATCGGCTTCCCGGCGTGGACGGGCGGCGTGGCCCAGTACATCAACGGCTACGAGGGGCCCAGCGGCACGGGCCCCCGGGGGTTCGTCAACCGCGCGCGGGAGCTGGCGGCGCGCTACGGCAAGCACTTCCTGCCTCCCGCCTCGCTGGTGGAGAAGGCCGAGAAGGGTGAGTTCCTGAAGTAGTCACTCCCAACGAAGGAGCAGTCCATGGCTCAGGGTGCCCGCCTCGCCGCCGTACCGCCCTCGCTCGACGCGAAGGCGCTCGTCGAGAAGCAGCGTGCGTACTTCGAGACCCGCGTGACGCTCCCGCTGCAGTGGCGGCGGGAGCAGTTGCAGGTGCTCGAGCGTACCGTCCGCAAGTACGAGGCGGAGATACTCGCCGCGCTCCGCTCGGACCTGAACAAGAGTCCGGAGGAGGCCTACCTCACGGAGGTGGGGAGCATCTACGGCGAGGTGAGGACCGCCCTGAAGAACGTGAAGTCGTGGATGAAGCCGAGGAAGGGCTCCGCCCCCCTCGTCATCCAGCCGGCGCGGGCCTACCAGTATTCGGACCCGCTCGGCGTGACGCTCATCATCGCGCCGTGGAACTACCCCTATCAGCTGTCCATCGCGCCGCTCATCGGCGCGCTGGCGGCGGGCTGCACCGCGGTGCTCAAGCCCAGCGAGCTGGCCCCGGCGACGTCCGCCGTGCTGGCCAGACTCCTGGGCGAGGCCTTCCCCCCGGAGGTCGTCGCGGTGGTGGAGGGCGACGCCAAGGCGAGCCAGGCGCTGCTCGCCGAGCGCTGGGACCTCATCTTCTTCACCGGCGGCACCGCGGTGGGGCGGGTGGTGGCCGAGGCCGCGGCGAAGCACCTGACGCCCACGGTGCTGGAGCTGGGCGGCAAGAGCCCCTGCATCATCGACCGGAGCGCGGACCTGGAGGTCACCGCGCGCCGCATCGCCTGGGGCAAGTATGTCAACGCCGGGCAGACCTGCATCGCGCCGGACTACGTGCTGATTCCCCCCGACCTCAAGGAGCGCTTCACCGGGCTGGTGCGGAAGGCCGTCCAGGAGTTCTACGGGAAGGACCCTCGCGCCAGCAGCGACTACGGCCGCATCATCAGCGCGCGCCACTTCGAGCGCGTCAGCGCGCTGGCCAAGGACGGCACGGTGGCCTTCGGCGGCGAGCGCGACGCGGACAGCCGCTACTTCTCGCCCACCGTCATCACCGACGCGCCGGTGACGAGCCCGCTGATGCAGGACGAGATCTTCGGGCCGCTGCTGCCGCTGGTGGACTGCGGCAGCATCGACGAGGCCATCCGCTTCGTGCGCTCGCGGCCCAAGCCGCTGGCGCTCTACAGCTTCGCGAGCGACGCGGCCGTGCACGAGCGCGTGCTCACGGAGACGTCCAGCGGCGGCGCGGTCACCAACGACGTGTGCGTCCACTTCGCCGTGGAGGGGCTGCCCTTCGGCGGCGTGGGCGAGTCCGGCCTGGGGGGCTACCACGGCCAGGCCAGCTTCGACGCCTTCAGCCACAAGAAGAGCGTGGTGAAGCGGCCCTTCGCGCTGGACATGAAGCTGCGCTACCCGCCGTATTCCGGGAAGCTGAGCCTGTTCAAGCGCTTCCTCTGAGATGTCCTCGTCCCCGGGTGTGACGGGCCCGGACGGCGCCCGTCACACGCAGAGCCGTGGCGTCAGAGCGTCTTCATGTACTCGATGATGGCCCAGCGCTCGGCGTCCGTGAGCGACTGGGTGAAGTCGTGGCCCTCGTTGCCGAGCCCGTACAGGTGCGAGTTGAAGATCATGCGCGAGCGGATCTGCTTGTTGCTGATGGGCGGAGGCGACTGGTAGGCCAGCGAGTTGTAGTCGGCCACCAGGTTGGCGATGTTCGCGAACAGGACGTCGACCGTGGCCATCTCCTGGCTGCAGGGGATGAACGGATCATTGGCAGGCCTGTCACCGCACGCCAGCTTCGTCACCTTCCAGCCCAGCTTGTCGAAGTCGAACGCCGCGTAGCTCGAGTCGTAGCCGGCGTTGGTGCCCAGGATGTTGGTGGACGTCTGCTGGCGCTTCCACACGTTGGGGCGGTCCGACGGCTTCAGCACGTCCCACAGCGTGGGGATGCTGCCGTTGTGGAAGTACGGCGCGGAGGCCCAGGCGCCGTACAGCGGCGGGGCCACGTAGCCGGTCGGTTCGATCCACTCGTTGGGGCCCACCGG
The DNA here is from genome assembly GCF_021412625.1 of Myxococcus stipitatus. The sequence goes on from NZ_JAKCFI010000004.1 coordinate 689,284, forward strand.
CGAGTAGGCGGGGCCCTCGCCCAGGTCGTAGGCGCGGCGCGGGACGCGGCGCAGGGCGCTCATGATGATGTCGTCGTAGAACGGCCCGTGGTCCGGGTGCTGGTCGTTGTAGCCCAGGAACGAGGTGTTCCACGCCCGGCGCTTGCGCTCGTCCTGCATGAGCTCCTTGCGGGCCGGGTCGGTGCGGATGGTCTCGATGGGGGTGATGACGCCGGCGATGCCCTTGAGGCGCGGGTCGGGCAGGAAGGCGGGGTTGGCGGCGTGGCGGGGCGAGTAGACGCCGTGGCAGCTCGCGCACGAGCCGTTGCCGGGGGTCTTGGGGATGTCGGCGTTGGCGCCGTTGGCCCACAGGTCCCGCTCGTGGAAGAGGATGGCGCCCTGTTCGGCGAGCGCCGTGTTGATGGCCTTGGGGTAGAGCGGCGGCGAGAGGGAGAGGAAGAAGTTGTCGTTGTCCTCGAACTCGGCCGTCAGCGCGCGGCGCTTCTCCGGCGACCGGCCGATGTTCGCGATGCCGAAGGCCATCTCCGAGCGGACGTTGTCGGAGGTGAGCGCGCCGTCCCAGAACTGGCGCGTCTTCCAGGCGCGGTACCACCAGTTGGGCGCGCGGGACATGCCGCCGGCGTGGGTGGGGAAGTACTCGAGCAGGCTGGGCGCGAGCGCGAGCGAGTCCATGTCGAACAGGGCGGGCAGCAGGTCCACGATGCCGATGGCGTCGCTGGTGCCGCGGCCCACGCTCCAGGGCACGGGGGCCAGGTGGAGGAGGTTGCCCACGCCGGTGGAGCGGAAGAAGTCGGACTGGATGAGGCCCGCGTCGATGGCGTCGTTGGAGCGCCCCCACACGAACGGCGCCTCGGACTCCGAGCCCAGGCGCGAGTCATGACAGCCCGAGCACCCCGAGGTGATGGCGCCCGTCCAGCGGCCGTTCTCGTCCTTCTCCTGCATCATGCCCAGCGGGAGCTGACCGCTGCCGCCGTTGGTCAGGTTGGGGTTCTCCCACGGGTAGGGATAGGGATTGCGGAAGGGGGCCTTGGCCAGGCCGTAGCGCTTGATGATCTGCTCGTCGAAGTCCGAGGGGCGGATGAGATACCCCCAGAGCAGGTACATGTTGTAGTACGCGGTCGCCGTGGTGAACGGTTGGAAGTACGCGCGCGTCTCGATGTTCGATTTGCCCCGGGCCACGCTTGCGCGGAACTGCCCACAGTTCGTCGGGTTCGGGGGAAGGTTGGAGACGAAGGGCGCCGGCGGGTTGTGCAGGTCCAGCCAGAACGCGTTGAACTGCACCGCCGTGCCCGCCTTGTTGACCCCCGGCACCACCAGCGTGCGCGGGTCGATGGGGAGCGGCGTCGAGTCAGGCTTGCCGTCACAGGCCGCCGCGAACGGCGAGCGCTTCGCCGTGCTGTCCAGCAGCGGCAGCGGGTCGGCGGTCGCTCGAGAGACGGACATCGCGACGACGAGGGAGCCCGATAACGCCAACGTGCGATTCCACCACGGTCTCATGTGATTCCCTCCAGGGGGGCTTATTAGCAGGGTGACAACAAGGAGGTACTTAAGCCTGCGGGTGAAGCCTCTCAATACGCAGCGCGTCAGCGCTCATTGGCGCGTGGCCCGCAGCGGGAATCGGGTTGTGTCACATGGGTGATACCTCCGAGGTATCGCGCTGGCGCTTCAATCCCTGGCGGCGTAGCGGGATGAGATGGCGTCGGCTCGCTCGAAGCGGGGGTGGGTGTGCCTCGCGTGTCTGGATGTGCTGGGCACTGGCTGCTCCTCGGTGAGGCACATCGAACGGCGGGGCGCGGAGGTGGACTACTGCGTGCCGGCGCAACCGGTCCGGTATGACGTGTCGCGCTCGGCGGCGCTGGAGGCGCCGTTCGAGGTCTCGGAGGACCTCCAGCGGCGCTTCACCCGGCAGGATCTGCTGCTGGCGCACGCGGCGGGGGTGCTCGGCGCGCTCGAGTCGCTGGCGCGCTTGGGGGAAGGGGCCGACTCGGCGGAGCGGCGGGACATGCTCCTGGGAGAGGTCGAGCTGCGGTTGTTGCTCTTCTCGACGATGCTCTCCAGCGTGGCGGCGGAGCTGGACTGCGAGGCGGGGCGTACCGCGCAGGTGGCGAGCCTCCTGGATGGGTTGGCGTCCCGGCGTCAGAGGCTGCTGACCATCTCCTCCATCGTGGCGGGGGCGCTGGCCACCACCGTCACGGCCATCTCCCGTGATGACAATGCCGACGACATCATCGACTTCACGGGTGGCGTGGCGAGCGCCGGGCTGGGGCTCGCCGCGCTGCTCTCCTCGCCCTCGCTCCGGTTCGACCACCCGCGAAACCTGCTCGCGGACGTGTGGCGGCAGCCGGAGCACTCCGAGGCCTTCCCCCCGGCGCTCTGGTACGTGCTGCGCCACAAGGACTTCAGCAACGAGCAGCGGCACTCCATCTCGTACAACGTCCGCGCGCGGTGGATTGCCTATGGCTACGTGGAGGAGAAGGGCGGAGAGCCCTTCTTCGACGCCGGGGGCCGGTACACCCTGGACGCGCTGCGCACGCGGACCAACATGCTGGAGGAGCTCCAGGCCGCGGTGCGGCTCATCCACCAGAACCTCCAGGCGCTGCTGGCGAAGCTGGTCGCGACGTGGGGACGGCCCGCCGCCTCGCGAGGAGGCGGACCGTGAGCGTGGGCGGCGGGGCCGCGCGTCACTTCCCGAGCGTGGTCAGCAGGTGGCCCGTCTTCGCATCGAAGACGTTCAGCCAGACCCGGTGGGGGACGTACAGCCGGTCCTTGTGCCACCAGATGCCCGTGATGCTCCCCGTGTGCCGGGTCTCCGGAATGGCGATGTCCCACGCTACGGCCCCCGTGCGCGCATCCCTGCGCACGAGGTGGAGCCCTCCTTCCTCCAACTCGTACGCGATGAATACGGCGTCCTCCGACAGCTCGACGTATCTCGACACGGTGGCGCGGACGCTGTGGGCCTCCAGCTCCGAGACGAGGCCGTGCCAGAGGGGCTGCCGCGACGGCGGCTGGAACACCGCGGCCATGGGGACGCGGGTGCCAGGGCTCCGGTAACCCGTCACCAGCTCCAGGCCATGGGCCTTGTAGACCTGGTGGGGCGTGAAGCCGCGGAGGGTGGGGACGTTGCGCGCGCGGAGGCAGGGAGGATGTCCCTCCTCGGCGCTGCTGGGGTCGCAGCTGCCCTCCTTCCATGCATGCGATTGGCAGTTCCGGGGCGTCTGCTTCGCGGGGCGCGCGATGCCCGTCTTCGTATCGAGGAGCAGGTTGCGCCCATCCACCACCTCGACCCAGACGGAGGTGGTGTCTCCCTGGGGGATGCACAGCCGGCCCGGCGCGTCCGACAAGGGGATGCGTCCCAGCGACTTCCCCGTCGCCAGCTCGAGCAGGCCCACCTCGCCGGTGGCGGTGGCCACCAGCCGCTCACCCTGGACGATGAGTCGCGTGGGTGGGGCCGACCGCGTGCGCGCTCCGTCGATGGGGGCCTCCCAGAGTCGCTTGAAGGAGGTCCCGTCGTATGCGGCCACGCGATAGCTCATCTCGAACGTGTTGACCCCGGGCGTGTTGTCCGCCTCATGGGTGTAGACGACGCCGATGATGTCGTCCGTCCCATCTCCGGTGATGTCCACCACCACGGGCGGGACCTGGGCGCGCCACTGGTACGTCGGCTCCCTGGCCGGTGGCGGCGGAGGGGGAGGCACGGGGGGCGGGGCGGGCGGAGCGGGTGGGCGCGCGGGGATGTCCGCGCGCTCCGGGGAGATGGGCGCGGGGCTGGGCTCGGGCCCCATCATGAAGAAGGTCGCCATGCCCGTGGCGAAGAGCACGCCCGCCGCCGCGATGGCCACGATGGCGGTGTTCCCGCCCCCCGTCGAGCGAACCTCATACAGGGGCCGCGGAGCCTGCTCGCCCCGGGTGTCGATGGATGCGTTGCAGTAGTGGCAGGTGTAGAGCACCTGCCCGGGCTCCAGGGTGAACGGGGCGTTGCAGCGCGGGCAGCGAGGTGAGGTCGGTCGAACACGAGCCATGGCGTGTTCTATCACTCGCTCCCCCACACCGTCAGTGGATGTGGGCCTCGCCCGGTGGGTCGTTCCCGCGAGGCGTGGCGACGGGGCCACGGGCCAGGAGCGCCGTGGCCACCGGCATCACCGGAACGCGCCCGCGACCTGCCGCGTGGCGACGTTGAGTCGGTTCCACAGGTTGATCTGCGCGATGGCCACGACCAGGGCGCCGAGGGCGCGCTCGTCGAAGTGGCGCGTGGCCTCCTGCCAGAGCGTGTCGGGCACGGCGTCGGAGGTGTCGCTCAAGCGGGTGAGGGCCTCCGTGAGCGCGAGCGCGGCGCGCTCCGCGTCCGTGAACCAGGGCGCCTCGCGCCAGGCGCCCACCGCGAAGATGCGCTGGTCCGACTCGCCGCCCTTCTTCAGTGCGTGGGCGTGCATGTCCACGCAGACGCTGCAGCCGTTGATCTGGCTGGCGCGCAGGTGGACCAGCTCCAGGGTGCGTGGGGGGATGCCCGCGTTGGCGACCGAGGCCCCCAGGGCCTGGAGGGCCTTCAGCGTGTCGGGGTTGAGCAGGGCGGGGTTCGTCATCCGGGCTTGCATGGGCGTCGTCCTTTTCTTCGTGAGAGGGTCACTTCGCCGCGGTGACGAAAATCGCGGACGACGTGTGACAGGCCGAGCGGGCTTCACGCGGGGTGGTGGCGTCGCCCCTCCTGGCAGGACGTGTCACACCGGCGAAAATCGTTTCGTCACCGTCCCGGGATTCGTGCGAGGAGTCGTGAGCGATGGACGAGCGAGACTGGCGGGCGGAGCGATTCGAGGAGCACCGGGCGCACCTGCGTGCGGTGGCCTTCCGGATGATGGGGTCCTGGAGCGAGGCGGAGGACGCCGTCCAGGAGGCCTGGTTCCGGCTGAGCCGCTCGGAGACCGAGGGCATCGACAACCTGGGCGGCTGGCTGACCACCGTGGTCTCCCGGGTGTGTCTGGACATGCTGCGCTCGCGCAAGGCGAGGCGGGAGGAGCACCTGGGGTTGCAGGTGCCGGAGCCCGACCTGCGTGAGTCCGTCGAGACGCGGACCCGCTTGGAGCAGGACGCGGAGCTGGCGGACTCCGTCGGCGCCGCGCTCCTGGTGGTGCTGGAGACGATGGCGCCCGCGGAGCGGCTGGCCTTCGTGCTCCATGACCTCTTCGCGGTGCCCTTCGACAAGGTGGCGCACATCCTGGGGCGCTCGCCGGAGGCGGTGCGACAGCTGGCGAGCCGGGGCCGGCGCCGTGTCCAGGGCGAGGGGCGGCCGCCGGAGGTGGAGGACGAGGTCCAGCGGGAGCTGGTCTCCGCGTTCCTGACCGCCTCCCGCGAGGGGAACTTCGACGCGCTGCTCGCGGTGCTGGCGCCGGATGTCGTGCTGCGCGCCGACAGCATGGCGGTGCTGGGCGGCATGCCCGCCGAGCTGCACGGCGCGGAGGGGGTGGCGCGGACCTTCAAGGGGCGCGCGCGGGGGGCGCATCTGTCCCGGGTGGACGGGGCGGTGGGGCTGGTGTGGGCCCCGGGTGGGACGATCCGTGGCGTCATCCACTTCACGCTGGAGGCGGACCGCATCCGCGCCATCGAGCTGGTCGGAGACCCCGAGCAGCTCCGGCGGTTCGCCCTGGAGCCCCTGGGCTGAGCAGGGGCTCCAGGACGGAGGTTCAGCGCGAGTCGGCCGCCCGCGCGGCCGTCGCGCGGCACATCTCCAGGAGCTTCTTCTTCTGCACGGCGGTGGCGTTCGCCCAGTTCGGGTGCTCCGAGGCGACGCACGTGGGCTTCGTGTCCGGCTCCGGCTTCCTGGCGACCACCGAGCCAGGACCGCTGGCCGGCGACATCTCCAGCTCCAGGATGATGCCCCGGATGACCTCCGCTTCATCCTTGCCCGTCATCCGCGCCCGGCCATGCCACAGGGCGCCCGTATAGACATTGCTCGTGCAGCCCGGCACCCAGGCGGGGGCGGCATCGCTGCATACGACCTTCCCGTCGATGGCGGGCTTGCCGAGCAGGCTCACCCGGGTGACGTCGTCCTCCTGCTGCTCGAAGCGCGCGAAGATGAAGGACCCCACCGAGTTCGTGCTGCCGTAGACGCCGATGTCTCCTCCGCCCGTCACGGTGGTCAGGTCGGTGCGATTGCCCTTGAAGGTGTAGACGCTGCTCCCATCCTTCTGGGGCTGCTTCTCCGTCACGTTGAGGCCCCGCTTGGACAGGACCTCCGTGATGCGGCGCGTGGCATCCTCGACTCCTCCCTGGAGGAAGACCTCGGAGTCCCTCGCCGCGAGATGGTCACTGCTGCTGGTGCGGACGCTGGCGCAGCCGCTGCTCAGGACGACGCCCACGACCGCGATGAGCCCTGTCTGGATCTTCATGTTCGACAACTCCCCCTGGTCAACGTCACTGCGAGAAAGCCCGTGATGCTCGTGCGGGCACCGCCCTCCGGCCCGGGACGTGATAGCGATTCAGCGCCGGCTGGCGGGGCTTGAATCCCGCTCAGGCCTCCCGGCGACGCGCGCTGTCTGGCTTTTCATGGGCGAGTCGCTTAGCAAGCGTCATTCCAGGTGCTCGGTGAGAGCCTTTCCGCGCGGTGACGTGGCGCGACAGGGTTTGGCGCGAGGCGGCGGGGGCTGCGAAAAACGCAGGAAGCTGCGGAACCCGCACTCGGGGCGGTGGCCGCGAGCATGAAGGGGGCCGGAGTCGTGTCCGGACCTGGGCGGCGGATCCCAGGGACGGTCACACGCGACGGGTGCGCTGTGTGTGATTCCACGGGGTTGGAGCGCTTCGTCGATGGCGCTCCCCTTGCTCAGGGACGCGGCCGATGAAAGCACTCGGCCGACTCCCACTGCTCCTGTCCCTCCTGGTCGCCTGTCGCGCGAATCCAGGGCACGTCTCTGTCTCCGCGCCGCCGCCCGCGCCCGCCTCGAGGACCGACGCGGCCTCGCTGGCCACGCCGGGGCTGCGTCTTCCCGACGGCATTCGTCCCACGGGGTACGCGGCCGAGCTGTCGGTGGACCCGCGCTCACCTGGGTTCGAGGGTGTCATCGACATCGACCTGGAGGTGCGCGCGCCCACCTCCGTGCTCTGGCTCCATGGCGTGGGCCTGACGGTCGAGGATGTCACACTGACCCAGTCGGGGCGGACGCTCCCTGTCACACTGGCGAAGGTGGAGTCGCCATGGCTGGGGTTCTCGCTGGGCCAGCCCCTGGCGGCGGGGACCGCGAAGCTGCGGCTGGCCTACCGGGGCTCGCTCTCGACGCAGGAGATCGCCGGCGCCTTCCGCATCCAGGAAGGGGGTGACTGGTATGTCCATACCCAGTTCGAGCCCCTGGGGGCGCGGCGGGTGTTCCCCTCGTTCGACGAGCCGACCTTCAAGGTGCCCTGGCAGCTCACCCTGCGCGTCCCCGAGGGCGTCGAGCCCATCTCGAACACGCCCGTCGCGCGCGACACGCCCGAGCCCGGCGGATGGCGGAAGGTCCAGTTCGCCCGCACGCAGCCCCTGCCGACCTACCTCATCGCCTTCGGCGTGGGGCCCTTCGACATCGTGGACGCGGGGACCGTGGGGCGCGAGCGGGTGAAGACCCGCATCATCACTCCACGCGGACGTGGCGCGGAGGGGGCCTACGCGGCGCGGGTGACGCCGGAGCTGCTGGCGCGGCTGGAGGACTACTTCGGCTCTCCGTTCCCGTACGAGAAGCTCGACCTGATGGCGATGTCCCTCCATGTCGGGGCCATGGAGCACCCGGGGCTCATCACCTTCCATTCGAACCTCCTGCTGTCGAAGCCGGAGGACGACACGCTCGAGCGTCAGCGCCGCTTCGCCGAAATCCAGGCGCACGAACTGGGGCACCAGTGGTTCGGCAACCTCGTCACCATGCGCTGGTGGGACGACCTCTGGCTCAACGAGTCGTTCGCCTCGTGGATTGCCTTCCGCACGGTGGAGTCCTGGAAGCCGGAGTGGCGGATGGAGCTCGAGCAGATGAAGGTCCGCTCGCGGTCGCTGCGCAGCGACCGGCTGTTGTCGGCGCGGAGGATTCGCCAGCCCATCGAGAACTCGGACGACATCCAGAATGCCTTCGACGGCATCACCTATGGCAAGGGCAGCGCGGTGCTCACCATGCTGGAGGAGTGGCTGGGGCGCGACGTGTTCCGCCGTGGCGTGCGGCGCTACCTCCGCGCCCACGCGCAAGGCAGCGCGACCGCCGAGGACTTCCTTTCCGCCCTCTCCGCCGAGGCCGGGCGGGACGTGGCGCCCGTGGCCAGCGGCTTCATCGACCAGGGCGGCGCGCCGCTCGTCACCGCCTCCCTGGACTGCTCGGGCGCGGTGCCGAAGGTGGCGTTGACCCAGCGCCGCTACCTGCCGCTCGGGTCCGCGGGCTCGGCTCCTCGGACCTGGCATGTGCCGCTGTGCCTGAAGTACGGCGTGGAGGGGCGGACGCTGCGCACGTGCACGCTGTTGGAGGGCGAGCGGTCCGAGCTTTCGCTGCCCGAGGCGAAGTCCTGTCCGACCTGGCTCCATCCCAACGCGGAGGGCGCGGGCTATCTGCGGGCGCACGTCACGGGGCCGGCCTGGAAGGGGCTCATGACGGAGGGCCTGGAGCGCTTGTCCCGGGCCGAGCGGGTGGCGCTGCTCGGGGATGCCCAGGCGCTCGCGGAGGCTGGCGTCCTGCCCGCGTCGGAGGCCCTGGCGTTGCTGGAGCGCTTCAAGGACGCGGAGCCTTCCGAACGCATGGCCTCGCTCTCGTTGCTGGAGCTGGCCCGGCCCACCTTCCTCTCCGAGCGTGGGCGGAGCGACAGGGCCAGGTGGGTGAGGGCCCTTCATGGGCCGGGAGTCCGGGCGTTGGGGTGGAAGCCTATGAAGGGGGACTCGGAGGAGGTCCAACTGCTGCGGGCACGGCTCACCTCGCTGGTGGGGCGGGACGGGGAGGACGCGAAGCTCGGCGCCCAGGCGGTCGCGCTGCTGGAGCGCTGGCTCGTCGACCCCACGGCCATCGCGCCTGGGATGGTGGAGTCCGTCTTCGCCGTCGCGGGCCCCCATGTGGACGCGGCCCTGCATGCGCGGCTGCTCGCGGCGGTGCGTGTGGAGAAGGACCGGGCGACGCGCAACCGGCTGCTGGAGGCGCTGGGGCGTGTCACGGACCCGGCGTTGGTTCGCGTGCAGCTGCCAGTGCTGCTGCTGTCGGACGACCTCGACCCTCGGGAGACCCTGTTCTCCGTCATCGCCCTCAGCTCGTCGGACTACCGCACGCGCGGCGTCGTCCTCGACTTCGTGAAGGAGCACTACGACGCGCTCGTCGCGCGGCTGCCCTCGGAGCTGGCGCGAGCGCTGGCCTATGCCGTGGAGGGGGCCTGCGACGGGAAGACGCGCCAGGACGCGGCCGACTTCTTCACGGAGCGCAGCGCCCGTGCCCCCGGAGGCGCGCGGGTGCTGGCCCAGATTCTCGAGGGCATTGACGTCTGCGTCGCCTATCGTGACGCTCAACAGGCGGACGTCGAGCGCTTCTTCGCCGGCGGGCGCTGAGGCGCTTCAGGTGCGGGCAAGGGTGTGTGGGCCCGCGTTCGCGCCGAGACCCACGGACGTCAGCACGCCCTGGCTCTCCACGAGGGCGTCCAGGGCGGCCTCGATGGCGTGGCGCGCGGGACCGGCACGCGTGCGAGCCGCCAGGGAGGACAGCTCGGTGGCGACGCGCGCGGGTTCGCGGGCGAGCCGGGCCAGCTCCCGCAGGGCCTGCTCGCCCGCGAGCCGGTCCTCGGTGGACAGGTCGGGGAGCGTGACGAGCGTCCGCAGCCGGGTGATGGCGTCGCCCAGGTTGAGGGACGCGAGCAGTCCGTCCAGGTTCCGCCTCCCGAGCTGCCCGGCGCGTCCCAGGTGTTGCAGGAGGCGCAGCAGCTGGCGGGAGGTGTCCGCCTGCCAGGCCTGGAGGTTCGCCACGCTGCCTCGCGTGAGCAGCCGCTCCAGCTCGTCCCGCATGCGCAGCGCGGCGCCTCGCGCGTGTCGCTCGGAGTCCCGGGGCAGGAGCACGAAGCCCGCGCCGACGAGCCCCGCGGCCACGACGAGCGCCGCGCCCCCTTCGAGGATGGCGGCGGCCCCGGCGGCGGGCATCCCCGCCTGGCTCGCCAGCAGGAAGCACATGTTCCCGTCGATGGCGGGGACGGCCGTGCGGGGCGCGGTGCGAGCCAAGGCCCCGAGGAGCAGGAAGGGCAGCACCGAGAGCGCGAGCCCGAGCGGCGTCTGGAGGTGGGGCTGGATGAGGAAGCGGTAGAGCGTCGCGAACAGGACGCCCGCGCACACGCCCAGGAACAGCTGAGGGGCGATCTTCTGGGGCATCGCCATCGAGCCGAGGACGATGCAGAAGATGCAGATGCCCAGGGCGCCGAGCGCCACCGTGGCGCTGCCCGTGGCCGTCCCCACGCTGCCCGCGACGAGCGTCGCCGCGCCCGCGATGAACGCGGTGCGGCGCGCCAGGGCCCAGTCCCGGTGCGGCGCGAGCGCCAGCGCTCGTGACTCCCCCATGGCGGGCTCGCCCGGCACGCGGCCTCCGGACAGGGCCGCCTCCGCCTCCGTCAGCTCCTGGAGCGTGTGGGCGAGGCGCGTCAGCTCCGGATGGGCGCCGGCGAGGCTCGGGAGCGCGGCTCGACGGTCCTTCGTCGCGAGGTGGCCGGCCAGGGTGGTGAGGGAGGCGACGAGCCCCGTGGGGATGGTGTCTCCGCGGCGCACCCGGGCGCGAACCGCCTTCGCGGCGGCCATCACGGACAGGGAGGAGGCGACGAGCGCCTCGACGTGACGGAGCCGACGGTAGCCCTCGATGGAGCCGGCGGAGACGAGGCTGGAGGAGGCGTCGACGTCGCTCAGCTCGACGAGGATGCGCCGCTCGACGTCCTCGAGCGCCTTCGGGTCCCAGGTGTCCAGGCAGCGCGCCGCGAACGTGACGGCCTCGCTCGCGAGCTTCTGGACCCGGCCGTAGAAGTCCTCCCGCCGGGCCTCCGGAGTGAAGACGCCGGTGACGAGCGTGACGACGACGACGCCAATCAACGTACACGCGATGCGGGCCAGCGCGAGCTCCGTGGAGTGGCTGGGCGCGAAGAGCGAGGGCAGCACGACGACGGCCGCCGTCATGCCCGCCATCATCGCGCCGTACGACTGGACGCCGCGCAGCACGTGCGTGAGCCCCGCGCCGAGCGCCACCACCACGCCGAGGCCCGCGAGCTGGAGGTAGGGGTTGCTCATCGCGTGCAGGAGGGCGAGCCCCAGGCCCGCGCCCAGCAGCGTCCCGACGACGCGGTAGAAGCCGCGCTCCAGCATCAGCCCGCGCGAGGGCTGGGCGACGACCCAGATGGGCATCGCCGCCCAGTAGGGATTGGGCACGCGCAGGAGCACGGCGATGACGAAGGCGAGCCAGGCGGCGAGCGCCAGTCGCAGCGCGTGCGCGACCCTGGCTCGGTCGAGTCCCAGGGGGGATGACTCGGGGGCGGGCATTCGCGGTTCACATCCTCCCGGGGCGACTCATGCCGCCCCTCCCTGGAGGGGCAAGCCCGCCTTCCATGTGCGCGGTGGCGCGCGTGCTCATGGGGAGAAGCCGGGTTGCCTGGACCACCCCGCGGAATCGCATCCCTGGAAGGTAGGCAAGTGGCGCGGGGCCGGCGACGGCGGGGCTGGAGGCCGGTTGCTCGCCGGGCGGCTCACGCCGAGGGGGCAGGGGAGGTGATGCCCACGGGCGCGCCTCGACCTCCGCGCCGGAGCGCGTGGCGGGGGGGGGCGAGGCCGCCACCTGGGCCGCGTCCTGGAGGTCCGCCGCCTCAGTGCGCGGGCAGCGCGGCGACGATCGCGTCGATCTGATCCATGGTCTCGCGCATGCCGCTCTCCATGCCAGAGGCGATGGTGGCGTCGAGTGCTTCCTTCGACGGGTACAGCTCGTGGGAACGCAGGCGCGTCTTGCCCTCGTGCTCCTCGAAGGTGACGGTGATGAGCACCGGCGAGTCGGGGTAGGGCTCGAAGACCTGCGTGTAGACGAGCTTCGTGTGCCGGTTGATTTCGACGTACTTGCCGTTGAAGCCGAACTCGTTGCCATCGACGCGCATCACGTAGCGGAAGGTCCCGCCCACCTGGACGTCGGCGCGGCACTCGATGATCTCACCACCACAGGACTTCGGCACCCACCAGCGCTTGACGAACTCGGCCTGGGTCCAGGCCTCGAACACCAGCCGGGGCGGCGCGCGGAAGGTGCGGGTGATGACGAGCTCTCGCTCCGATGGCGTCGTCATCCGGGTGTCGTTCAGGGGGAAGTCAGTGTCTGGGTTTGCGGCCACGGGGTTTTTCCTTCTGCTGGAGCTCCTCCAGGAGCTCGTCCATTGCATCGAAGCGCGCATCCCAGAGCTGGCGATAGCGCTCCAGCCACTCGTGAAGCTCGCGCAACGGCTGCGCGCGCAGTTCGTAGAGCCGCTGCTGCGCCTTGGGCTGCATGTCGACCAGCCCCGCCTCCTTCAGGACCTTCAGGTGCTTCGACGCCTGGGGTTGATTGAGGTGGAGCTGCGCTCCGATGTCGCTCACCGAGCGAGGCCCGGAACGCAGCAACTCGACGATGCGAAAACGGTGGGGCTCGGCCAGCGCCGCGAACGTCTCGAACATGGAGATATATTCCTCATGGGGAATATTCCTGTCAAGGAAAGTTCGGGGCGAGGCGGCGGGGAGCGGAGGTGCATCCCGTCCTCGCGCCGCTTCCCTGGGAAGCGTGAGGGCTCCGGGAATATCCTCCGGCCGTTCGGGGACCCGGGGCGCTGATGTGGTGGAGTGCCCAGGGTTCGGACAGGCCCCACCTTTCGCCCCAGGAGGATTCACGTCATGAGCGGCACCTCATCGCGTCCCGTCGACAAGAGCGGCACCTTCAAGCTGGGCGGCGACCTGCCCATCCACCGCCTGGGCTATGGCGCCATGCAGCTGACCGGCCCTGGCATCTGGGGCCCTCCCAAGGACCGGGCGGAGGCCGTCCGCGTGCTGCGCAGGGCGGTCGAGCTGGGCGTGGACTTCATCGACACGGCGGATTCCTACGGCCCGTATGTCAGCGAGGAGATCATCGCCGAGGCCCTGCACCCCTATCCGAAGGGGCTGGTGGTGGCGACCAAGGCGGGGCTCGTGCGCACGGGGCCCAACCAGTGGTTCCCCGTGGGGGCCCCGAAGTACCTCCGCCAGGAGCTGGAGATGTCGCTGCGCCGGCTGAAGCTGGAGCGCATCGACCTGTACCAACTGCACCGCATCGACCCCAAGGTCCCCGTGGAGGAGTCGCTCGGCGAGCTGAAGGCACTCCAGCAGGAGGGGAAGATTCGTCACATCGGTTTGTCGGAGGTGACGGTTCCGGAGATCGAACAGGCACGGAAGGTGGTGGACGTCGTGTCCGTGCAGAACCGTTACAACCTGACGGACCGCGTGCACGAGGCGGTGCTCGACTACTGCGAGAAGGAGAAGCTCGGCTTCATCCCCTGGTTCCCGCTGGCCACTGGCGGACTGGCGAAGCCAGGGAGCCCGCTGGACTCGGTGGCGCGCAAGCACCAGGCGACGCCCGCGCAGATCGCGCTCGCGTGGCTCTTGGCGCGCTCGCCGGTGATGTTGCCGATTCCCGGCACCTCGTCCGTGAAGCACCTGGAGGAGAACCTCGCGGGCGCGGAGCTGACGCTCGACAAGTCCGAACTGGACGCGGTGGACGCCCAGGCCCGGGGACGCTGAGCCGCGGACCCTCCTCCCGGCGCGTCGCGGGGCTCGCGTTCGCGCAGAGGGGCCCGCGCCACCCTGGCTCAGCCGAAGCGCTCGCGCAGCGCGGCCGCGTGAGGGCGGCTGAGCGGGAGGGGGTCGGCCACGCCTCGAAGGTACACGTGGCCGCCTCCACCCAGGCCGCGGTCCACGCGCTCGACGAAGGCGAGGTTGACGAGCGCCGAGCGGTGGATGCGCGCGAAGGACCGCTCCGGCAGCCGGGCCTCCCAGTCCTTCAGCGGCCGGGGTGACAGGACGCGCGCGCCGTCGGCGGTGACGACCTCCGAGTAGTCCCCCGCGCCGCGCACGCAGACGAGCTGCTCCACGCGCACGAAGCGCGACCTCGCGCCGTCCTCCAGCAGGAGCAGATCTCCCTCGGCCAGCTTCTGCCGGCCGGGACCCGGTGTCGGGGCCCCGCGGTCCTGCTCCCGGGGAGCGATTCGACCCAACGTGCGCGCGAGCCGCTCCGGGTGCACGGGCTTGAGCAGGTAGTCCAGCGCGTTGACCTCGAAGGCCCGCAACGCGTGGGCGTCATAGGCCGTCACGAAGATGACGGCGAGGGGGCACGCGGGCAGTCGGCCGAGCAGGTCGAAGCCGCTCTCCCCCGGCATCTGCACGTCGAGGAACAGGAGCGTCGGTTGGAGCTCCTCGATGCGCGCGAGCGCGGACGCGACGCTGTCCGCCTCGCCCACCACCTTCACCCACGGATGGGGCAGGAGCAGCTCGCGCAGCTCGGCGCGGGACAGGCGCTCGTCATCCACGAGCAGGGCGCGCTGGGGCGTCGTCATGGCACTCCTCGACAGGGGATGGAGACCCGGCTGGCAGCTCGACGAGGACGTGGACCCAGCCCTCCGTCTCCGAGGTCGTCAGTCGGGCGCGCTCCCCGAACAGCTGCGTCAGCCGCTCACGCACGTTGCGCAGGCCGGTGCCCGTGCCGCGAGGGTCCGGTTCCCGGAACGTGGGCGCCCAGTGGCCCGTGTTGGACACGAGGACGCGGAGCGCCCCGTGTTCCCGGTGCACCCGCACCCGCACCCGCACCGGGAGCACCCCGGAGGCCATGCCGTGCTTCACCGCGTTGTCCACCAGGGGCTGGATGAGGAAGGCGGGGACCCTCAGGTGCTCCAGGCCCGGTGCCACGTCCAGGCTCGCGTCCAGCTTCTCCTCGAAGCGCACCGACTCGATGCTCAGGTAGCTGCGCGCCATGGCGAGCTCCTCCTCCAGCGGGACGTGGGGCGCGTCCGCCTTCTGGAGCGAGAAGCGCAGGAAGTCCGCCATCTCCGTCACCATCCTCCTGGCGCGGGTGGGGTCCTCTCCAATCAAGGCCCGCAGGGAGCTGAGCGCGTTGAACAGGAAGTGGGGGTGCATCTGGTGGCGCAGCGAGGCGAGCCGCGCCTCCTGGGCGAGCGCGTCCGCGCGCAGCGCCCGCTCCCGCTCCTCCTGCCAGGCGCGCGCGTGCTTGATTCCGAAGTAGAGCGCGCTCCAGCCCGTCAGGGTGATGGCGTACTCGAGCGCGAAGCGCGGGACCAGCTTCGGCGCCCACTGGTACGTGCCCGCGTAGAGCCACGCGGCCCACGCCTCGCCCAGGAGCGCCCAGGCGATGCCCAACACGGTGCCGCCGACCAGCGACCACGCCGCCTGTCGCTTGATGGAGCCGGGGAAGGCGCGGCGGTAGCCCAGGCGCAGGAGGCTGGTGAGCCCGAGCCCGAACCCCGCGCGCACGCCCTTGGCCATCATCAACCGGAGCTCGCCTCCCTCGGCCGCGACGATGGGCATGAAGGTGATGATGAGCAGCGCGGCGTACAGCCCCCACCCTCCGAACTGCAACGTCCAGAAGGAGGGGAGCGTGGCCGGCCGGTGTTCCATGGGCTTCAACCTACCAGAGCGACCGGTGCTGTCGCGGCGCCCGAGCACGAGGGCTCCGCCCCTCAGCCCCGGCCCTTCAGGGTCGCGCGCAGCGCGGGGCCGAACGCGCGCATCTCCTCCACCGTGCCCAGCGTCAGGCGCAACGCGGAGATGTTGGCGGGGATGGGGTTGGACGGGACGGTCGCCACGTGGAAGCCATGGGGCGCCAGCCGGGCAGGCAGGTCGAGCTGGTCCGCGCCGAGCGAAATCCACATGAAGTTGCCGTGCCCCGCGACGTACTTCAGCCCCAGCTCGTCGAGGACGGCCGACGTGATGCGGCGCGCCTCCTGGGTGAGCTTGCGCATGCGCGGCACGAACTGCTTGTCGTCCAGGCTGGCCCTCGCCGCGGCGATGGAGAGCGGGTTGGGCAGGGCCATGCGCCACTGGAACAGCCGCTTGACGACGTCCGGCTGGGCCAGGGCGTAGCCCACGCGCATGCCGGCGAGCCCGTGAATCTTGGAGAAGGAGCGGACGACGATGACGTTCCGCCCCGCGCGCACCAGGTCCACCATGGAGTTGGCGGGAGAGGGCTCGAGGTAGTGCAGGTACACCTCGTCCACCAACACCGTGGCGCGAGGGGACACCGACTCGCAGAAGTCGCGCAGCCGCTTCGCGTCGACGATGGTGCCCGTGGGGTTGTTGGGGTTGCACACCGAGACGAGCTTCGTGCCCGGGCCCACGCGCGCCTCCATGGCATCCAGGTCGTGCGCCAGGTTCGCGTCCAGCGGGACCCGCGTCACCTTGCCGCCCAGCGTCTCGGCGTACTCGGGCAGCGCGGGGAACGTCAGCTCCGAGCACACCACGCCTCCACCGCCCAGGGCGTACTGCCCGGCCACGGCGGACAGGGCCTCGAGCGAGCCGGCGGTGACGAGCACCTGCTCCGGCGCGACGCCTTCCTCCTCCGCGACGCGCTGGCGGAAGGCCTGGAGGGCGTCGAGCGCGGTGTAGCGGCTGCTCAGGTGGACGGATTCGCGGATGGCGCGCAGCGCCCCTTCGCAGGGGCCATAGCGGTTCTCGTTCGAGAAGAGCCGGACCGGCTCCGCGCCCGGGCGCGCGCGGGCACCCGGAGCGGCGAGCGCGAGCCGTGGCCCCAGGGCCAACCCGGCGGTGGTCGCCGCGGCACCTGCGAGAAGATTCCTGCGAGTGGGACTGAAGTCGGACACGGCGTTTCTCCCCGCGCTGGAGGTGTGGGACGACGCAGCGCGAGCAGGAGGCTAGGGGCGGCGCGCGGCGTGCGCGGTCGCTCATCTGTGAAGCCGCACCCGTCGTCGGTGAGCGGTGCCCGCCGTCGGTGAATGACGGGGACGCGCGAGGGGCGCTGTCCCGGTGAATTGTTTGTTTCCGTGTTTCACAGCTGTTGCCAGGGTGTGCGGGTAGGGGCACAACGCGCGCGGCGCCCGGCTGGCGGAGCTGTGGCCCCGGACGCCATTCACCGGAGGCGAAATGTCGCGCACTTGGAGCATGGTGGCCGCCGTGTTGCTCGCGGCCTGTGGCACGCAGGGGTCGAAGTCTTCGCAAGCGCCGGGGCCGGAGGCGGCGGCGCCCGAGGAGACGAGGGAGGGGGAGCTGGAGGTCCGGGTCGTCGACACGCCCTCGCTCGAGGCGTCGTACCGGGAGTACTTCCTCGTGGAGGGCCGTGAGCGGCGGCCGGTGGAGTTCGCGGGGCGCGCGCCGGAGGGGCTGGTCAGCGGCGACAGGGTGAAGGTGACGGGGCGTCAGGCCGCGCGCGGGTTCGTGGCCCGGTCGGTGGAGGTGGAGCGGCGCGAGGTGTCGGCCAGCTCCGGCGCGGGGACGTGTGGGACGACGGGCGTGCAGCGCACCCTGGTCATCCTGGTGGACTTCCCGGGGCAGGCGCGTCCCGCGTGGACGCCCCAGGCCATGGAGTCGGTGTTCTTCGCCACCCAGGGCCGGTCGCTGAACAACTACTGGAACGAGGTCTCCGAGGGGCGCACGTCGGCCACCGGCAGCGTGACGAACTGGTACACGCTCGACCGCGCCTATTCCTGCAACGAGGCGAACGCGATGCGGGATGCCGCCATCCAGGCGGCGGCGGGTGACGTGGACTTCACCCAGTTCAACCGCATCTTCGTCGTGCACCCCAACCCTCCGACGCCCTGCTACTACGCGGGGCTGGCGACGCTGTCCTGCTCGTCCCTGGCGACGCCGGACGGCACCATCCAGGCCTCCTCGGCGTGGATCGTCGGGAGCTCGGCGCCGACGACCGACAAGATGGTGGAGCTGCTCACGCACGAGGCTGGCCACAACCTGTCGCTGGACCATGGGCGCACGCGCGACTTCGGGACGGAGCCGCTGAGCTATCTCGGCAGGGCCGGGACCTGGGTCGAGTACGGCGACAACTTCTCGACCATGGGCTACTGGAACCTGGGCCACTACGCGGCGCCGCACAAGGCGCGCATCGGCTGGTTGTCGTCGTCGCAGGTGACGCAGGTGGACGGCGTGGGCGGCACCTTCACGCTCGCTCCGGTGGAGGGAACGGGTGGGGTGAAGGCGCTCAAGGTCCGCCGGGGGAATGGCAATGACGCGTGGCTGTGGCTGGAGTATCGCCAGCCGCTGGGCATCTACGACGGGACGCTGAGCTCGCAGGTCTTCGGTGGCGCGCTCATCCACTACGAGGACTCCCTCACGGGAGGCGGTAGCAACCTGGTCGACTTCACCGCGACCGAGTCCTGGTTCGACCCGGCCCTGCCCTCGGGGCAGACGTGGAATGATCCGTACAGCAACCTGTCCGTGACGGTGGGCGCGGCGACGCCCGCCGGCCTCCCGGTGACCGTCCAGTACCGCCCGTCGGCGTGTGTCCGCGCGGAGCCGCGCGTCGTCGCCTCGACGCTGGAGCCCGTGGTCAACCCGGGAGCCCGCCCCATCGTCGACATCAGCATCACCAACCGCGACTCGTCGGGCTGCGCGCCGAGCACCTTCCAGCTCGCGCGAATCATCACCCCTCCCTGGAGCGCCGACCCGCTGAGCGCTCAGCGCACCATCGCCGCGGCGTCGACCGTGGAGTTCGGCCTGCAGTACTACACGCCCTACAGCGCGCCGTTCGGCGAGTACCTCGTGGGGGTGGATGTCACGCGCGATGGCCTCACGGTCAGCGGCGCGACGACCATCGACGTCGTCGCGCCGTGCGTCCTGTCCGCGCCCACGCTGACCTTCCTGCCCCAGACGGTGACGGCGACGGCGGGCTCCGACGTCACGTTCTCCGTCTACGTGAAGAACAACGACTCCGCGACGTGCTGGTGGGCCTGGTACGACTTCCTGAACAACGCGCCGGCGGATTGGCCCACGACGTTCTCCGACTACGGCGTGAACCTGCCGCCGGGCGGCGACTTCTCCTTCACCCTGACGAAGTCCATCCCCCCCAACACGACGCCGGGCAGCTACGTCGTCGACTTCGACCTCTTCAAGGACGAGTACGGCTTCGTGGGCCATGCCACGTCGACGGTGAACGTCGTCGCGGGCACGTCGCGGCGTTGACGTGGGCTCCCGGGACGGTCCATCGACCCGTCCCGAGCGTGAGGGCTTCGGGAGACCCCGTGTGGCTCAGGGTCTCCCGGCCTGGTGCCCTCGATGCCCGGTGCAAGGCGTCAGGCCGCCCTTTGACTCCATGTGTCATCACAATTTCCCAGACCCCAGGAAACTCTTCCCTCCCACATCCGAAGATACAGGCATCCCCCACCCGACATGAGGCGATGTCATGGCCCTCGGACCCGTTGGAAGCAGCTCCGCTGAAGCGACCCGCCGGCGCACCGTCACAGCGCTCCCCCCGCGCAACGAGGTCTCCTCCACCCAGCCGAAGGCCCAGCCCCGCGAGGTGGTGACGGGTTTCGACGCCCCTCGGAAGACGGGGAGCGAGAAGCTGACGGGGGTCGCGGCGCGGGAGGTCTCCGCCAATCCGGCGGACGGCGCGCCTGCGGACGTGAAGGCCCGCGCGGGGTGGTGGAAGGGGTTGTCGTCCACCCAGCAGATGCAGGCGCTCAACGCGGACCCGAAGAAGCTGGGGGCCATGGACGGTCTGCCCGCGTCGGTGCGCGACAGCGCGAACCGCATGGTGTTGAAGAAGGAGATCGACCAGCTCACCGCCGAGGCGAACAAGGCGAAGAAGGCGGCGCTCGACGACCGAAGCATCTTCGACAAGCTCAAGGACAAGGTGACGCCGGGCAGCGACGCGGACAAGCCCGCGGCGAGCTTCCTCTCCAAGGAGAAGCAGCGCCAGCTGGAGAACGCGCAGGCGGTGCAGAAGCAGCTGGAGCGCGTGGACCGGGAGGCGGGAACCGCGCAGCTGCTCGTCTATGACTCCGCCTTCGTGAAGGGCGAGGGCCGCGCCGCCATCGTCGCCGGCAACCTGGACACCGCGAAGCACGTGTCCGTGAGCGTCCCGGGCCTCAACTCGGACGTGCGCGACTACATGGACAACATCACCAGCGACGCGCTCAACCTGCGCAAGCAGGCGGGAACGGCGCAGGGCGAGGTCGCGACGGTGGCGTGGATGGGCTACGACGCGCCGGGCTTCCAGAACGTGGCGTCGGACAACGCGGCGGAGAACGGCGCGAAGCTGCTCGCCTCGGACGTGGCCGGCATCCGCGCCAGCCGCCAGGGTGACCAGCCCCACCTGACGGTGATTGGCCACAGCTATGGCAGCACCACGGCCTCCATCGCCGCGGACAAGAATGGCCTGCAGGCGGATGACCTCGTGCTCATCGGCAGCCCCGGCGCTGGGAGCGCCAAGAGCGTGAAGGACTACGACGGGGCGCTGGCCAACGGCCACGTGTGGTCCGGCTCCGCGAGCCGCGACCTGGTGTCCTGGCTCAACGGCAGCAACCTGCCGGGGGACCCGCTGGGGCAGGACCCCTCGGAGGACAAGTTCGGCGCGACCCGCTTCACCGCCGAGGCGCCGGACCGCGGCGACAAGAGCAACATCGGGGACCACTCGAAGTACTACCGCGCGGGCTCCGAGTCCCTGGCGAACCTGGCCGACATCGTCACCGGCAACTACGGCGGCGTGGACCGCGCCCAGCACCGCTACGGCCAGCACGACTGGTACAAGGGCAACTGGGTCAAGGACCCGGAGGTCGACCGCAAGCTGTGAGTGATTGGCTTCCCCTGGAGCCAGCGGCTTCCGCGAGGTCCCGCGCTGTACTGGCGGGGCCTCGTTGTTTTCGGTGTGCACGATTCGCGCCGGAGCCTGGGGGCCCGAGGGCGGTGACAGTGCTGGAGTGTGTTGTGGCTCGGCGCACCGCGTGCTAAGGCGACTGCCCTCTGGCGCAGGCCATGGCCGCGTTCGAGCCTGTTTCTCTCCGTTCGATGCCCTTCAAAGATGCACAGCGCTTGTCAGCGCTCGAAGGGCATGACCGTAGAACCCACGCTCGCCACCTTGAGTGAACCGGAAGTGCACTTCAGGGGCTCCTCCTCATCCAGGTCCTTCATCTATGATTGGAAAAGAAGCACGAGGTCTCCGCCCCCTGGGCCGCCTGTCCAGGGCCCTCCTTCTGGGATTGGGTCCGTTGCTTGCCTGGGTGGTGCTCTTCACCTCGCCAACAACCTGGGCCGCTTGTGTGGATGGCCAGCGGGAGTCATGTTCGGGCAACGGGTGTCTTGGCACGAGAACCTGTCAGGGGACCTCCTGGGGTGATTGTGAGTTCAATGGCTCCTCGATGAACTCGTGCTCCGTCTGTGGCCGCTCTGGAACCCAGCTCTGTACGACTGGGGCCTCGCTGGAGGGCGGAGGCGTCCCCATCGCTGGCTCCTGTTCCGCGAGAGGCGCGGAGCGCTGCAACAGCTGCGATGATGACGAGGATGGGTTGATCGACGAAAACGCCGTCAACGACGGGCCGATGGTGAATGGCCCCTGTCAGAGCAGCAGCGGGTGCCCGGGAACGAGCACGTGCGTGAACGGGGCACTCCAGTGCGTCTACCAGGTCGGTGCTCGGGTGTCTTGCGGCAGCGCTACGGACGTGGTGTGCGCCAACGCAACGGCGGCATGCAAGGCCGACGGCACCCTGGCAGCGTGCCAGTCTCCTACGGTGGGGCCGGAGACCTGCAACGGCTGTGACGACGACCACGATGGTGTCGTGGACAACGCGCCGGGGTCGTCCGCGATGCTCCATCGTGCCTGCGAGAGCACCGCAGGCATGTGCCCGGGCTCGATGCAGGCTTGCATCACGGAGACCGTGAACGGGTACACCACCCGGCGCTGGGGGGCCTGCACTGCGCTTGCGGAGAGCTGCAATGGCCTGGACGATGACTGCGATGGCAGCATCGACGAGAACGACATCTGCCGGATGGAACAGCAGGTCTGTGCCTGTCAGCCCAGGACCTGCGCTCAGCAAGGCAAGAACTGCGGCTTCATCGATGACGGGTGCGGTTGGCCGATGGACTGTGGGACGTGTGGGGCGGGAGCCGTGTGTGGTGGCGGAGGAACCCCGAATGTCTGCGCCGGTATCTGCACGCCTCTGACCCAGGCCCAGGCCTGTCAGGGCAAGTGCGGAACCGTGTCGAATGGCTGCATGGGCTTCTATGAGTGTGGTGGATGCAATGCCCCTCAGAGCTGTGGCGGCGGGGGGACTCCGAACGTCTGTGGATGCACACCCTCTCCCTATGCCACGGCCTGCGCGGGAAAGAATTGTGGCTCGGTTCCCGACCTCTGCGGTGGCAGCCATGTCTGTGGCTCCACGGGCTCCTGTACCTCCCCGCAGACCTGCGGAGGCGGTGGCTCTCCGAATGTGTGTGGCTGCACCATCATCCCGAGCGCGACCGCATGCGCGGGGAAGAACTGTGGCTCGGTCAGCAACGGCTGCGGTGGGACCTATGTCTGCGGGAGCTGCTCGGGGGTGAACTCCTGTGGTGGCGGCGGCACCGCGAACGTCTGCGGATGCACACCGATGAGCGTCGCGGAGGCCTGCGGCGAGCAAGAGTGCGGGTCGGCAACGAACGGGTGTGGGACCAACGTGAGCTGCGGAACCTGTCTCCCGGGAACGAACTGCAGGGGGGGCATTTGCCAGGGCAATCCCAATGGAGTGTCCGAGGAGCCTGTCTCTCGCTGACGGAGCAGGTGTCGACAGCGAGGCGGCCAGACCGTGGGTGGGTCTCGTGATGACGTGGGTGGAGGGTGGGGCCGCCCTCCGCCCGCGATAGGTTCTTGTGTGGTTTGGCGCGAAGTCCCCGCTGTGGATGAAGTGGGTATGTCTTCCGTGATGAGTGTACGGGGGAACGTGGGATTGGAATTAAACGGATATTCTCGGTCTTGATGGTGCTCATCTATGGCTCTCAGGTGGCGATCTCCTGTAGTTCGCCCCTCGCCGTGGAGGAACTGGCTTCGGAGGCGGTGGCCACTGCCGTGGCACGTCAGGCAGCTCGCGCGGTGCTGACACTGCCGGCGGATACGCTGCTGCCGACTGGAACCCTGGATGGCACCGCGGCTGGGCACACGCCTGGCAAGCTCGACGTCAGCGTGGATGGAGCGGCGAACTATTCCATCCCGCTCTGGAGTCCAGCGGGACGTGGCGGGGTCGCGCCGTCCTTGTCCCTCCAGTACAGAAGTAGCCAGGCCAATGGCCTAGTCGGGGTGGGGTGGGGGCTGAGTGGGTTGTCGCAGATCAGCCGGTGCGCCAAGAACCTCGCCCAGGATCAGACCCTGGCACCCATCCGCTTCGACGACACGGACCGCTTCTGCCTGGACGGGCAGCGACTCGTGCAAGTCGGCGCGGGGGCGGGTTGGACGGAGTACCGCACGGAGGTGGACTCCTTCTCGAAGATCATCGCCCACCAGCCCGATGCTCTGGGGCCGACCTGGTTCGAGGTATGGGGACAGGATGGTCGAATCATGTCGTACGGCACGATGCAGGAGACGACCCGCTCCCGTATCGAGGGGCGACGCCTCGTCGTGGAGCCGCTCGGGACGACGAACCCCCAGCAGAACAAAAACTACGAGGGCAGGGGGCGGCTTGCGTGGAGCCTCTCGGAGGTGGCTGACCGCTCGGGCAATCGGATGGTCGTCTATTATGGGTTCTCCGAGGATGCTGCGGATGGCTACGCCTACGAGCAGTGGCCCGTGCAGATCCGATATACCTTCGGCCCCGCGGGCTCGGCACTCGCCGACGCGCAGCGCTCCGTCACGTTCTCGTATGAGTCGAGGACCGACACGAGCTTCAGCTTCGTCTCCGGATTCAAGCTGGAGACCACACGGAGACTCCTGCGTGTGGAGATGAGCGGGCCTCCGTCGGGACTGCTGCGGAGCTACAACCTTCGATACCGCAACGACAGCATCTCCTCGCGCAGCCTCTTGCGCGAAATCCAGGAGTGCGACGGCCTCGAGGTCTGCGCGCGCCCCACGGTCTTCACGTGGGAACTGGGGAACCTGGTGTTCAAGCGCCGCGAGCAGGCGATGACGGACGGAGTCACCCCTGGCAGCCTGCGCACCCTGGATGTGAACGGCGATGGCCTGGATGACCTGCTCTACATGGCCTGGTCTGATTCGAAGTGGTACCTCAGGTTGAGCCGAGCCTCTCCCGCCCAGGACCCGACGCAGGCTCCCTTCTCCGAGCCCATCGCCGCTGGACTCCCGAGCACTGGCCTCAACGACCCCACTGCGCCAGGGGTCTTCGAGGTGGGGGATTTCAATCGAGATGGTCGCGCGGACATCGTACTGCTGCGCTTCAAGGAACTCATCCCTGGGCCACCCTTGCCGGACGGGACCCATTTCCCGAATCGGATAGACTATACAGTTCAAGCCTATCGCTCGACCGGTACGTCCTTTGTCGCTGCGGGCGAGGCGCGGGGCCTCAGCCAATACGAACCCTTCTCCGTCATCTCGATGAAGCTCGCGGACCTGGACGGCGATATCCAGCCGGAGATCGTCGTCTCCTGGGGTGCGAACAGCAACTGGGCATACCTTGAGTTCGATGGTACGACGATGTCCGCATGGACCGCTCTGCCGGAGTCCTCTGGCCGCCGAGCCATCCTGGCGGGTGATATCGATGGAGATGGGACGGTCGAGCTGTTGGCCCGCCCGGGGCCGAAGGACACCGCGGGTGTCTGGTATCATGGTTATGGACTGACGCCGGAGGGGCAGCCGAAGAACTTCAACATCGGTCAACTTGCCAGCGAATACCTAGGACGGGTGGAGTGGTTCGCGGACCTGAACGGTGATGGGCTGCCGGACCATCTCCTGAGTAACAATTTGGGTGGAGATGTCATCGTCACGCTCAACACGGGAAGGGGATATCTGGAAGCGGGGCTCCGGATCCTGCCCTCCGACTTCGCGTTTCCTGCGTCAGTCGATGGCCTCGGCAACCGCAAGGACGCGGGAGTTCGCGTCGTCGACTTCGATGGAGACGGCCATCAGGACTTCCTCCTGGCGCGGGGGAATTTTTCATCGGCACAGACCATGTCCATACTCTTGACCCGTGGGACCTTCTTCGAGGGGCGGGTTCCGAGGGATGAGGCGGGGGAGGCGCTCTCAATGCGGGCCAACGACCAATTGTTGGATGTCAATGGCGATGGCCAGGCAGATATCATTGGCGCCGGAATCATCGGAGGGCTCAGGCTCTTCCAGCGTGTTTCCGTCAGGGCGGATTTGATGACCCACGTCCAGGATGGAATGGGCTTCCAGTCGGTTGTTCGCTACTCGCCGCTGTCGGATGGGCGGGTGTACTCGAGCGTGACGGGGACTGGCCCCTGTTACTATCCGGTGCTCTGTGTGAAGGGCGGCGGCTGGGTCGTTTCCCGGGTGGATTCGCTCGCGTCGCCGTGGGAGAGCGGCGCGCGGTTCGACTACCTCTATGCGGGGGGGCGTCGGGATGTCCGAGGGCGCGGCTGGCTGGGCTTCAGTCAACGGATCGTGAAGAACGCCGTGACGGGTACGACGACGACCACCACGTTCGACAATGTGACGCAGGTCCAGTCGTTCTATCCGAACGCGCGGCTCCCTGTCGTGGAGACGCTCGAAGCGCCCCTGGGCGCTGGCAAGGTGTTGACGGCGGAGCGGCGCACGACTCGCTCACACGCGGTGAGAGCGGGCTCGGCGGGAGGGGAGATCCTCGCCCTCTCCGAGTCCATGGTGTTGGACAGGGAGTGGGAGACACCGCCCGCGAGCACTGGGGCCATCCTCCGTCAGAACCAGTCGACGACAGGCTTCGACACGCTTCATGGAAATAAGCTCTGGGTCGAGGCTGTCTCTGGAGATGGGGAGACGTCCATCTGGGGGGCGACCTACGACGACGACGAGACCCAGTGGCTACTGGGGCGCGTGGACCGAGTGACGCAGGCCTCCGCGATACCGGCGGGCGGGTTCGTCACTCGCACCACTGACTATGACTACCAGAACGGCACGAAGCTCCTGCTGCGGGAGACGGTGGAGCCGACTGTTTCGGGCACGGAAGCCGAGGATGTCCGCCTGGTCACCACGTATCAGCGGCTGCCGAGTGGCGTGGTCGAGAAGGTGGAGCAGTCGGATGTCCTGGGCCGCGTTCGCTCGACCACCCTTCGTTACGACGCGGAGGAGGTGTTCCCGGTCACGGCGCTCAATCATCTGGGGCACCGGACGGACTATGCGTTCCACCCTGGGTTGGGGGTCGTCGCGCTCGAGCAGGATGCGAACGGATTGCTGCGTCAGCGGAAATACGACGGTTTCGGGCGGCTGCGAAGCGAGAGTGTGGCCGGCGGCGACGCATGGTCGTTCAGCTATGGGCGGGACGAGCAGGGGCGGTCGACGTTGTCTGCTCAGTCGATGGGTGGCGAGGAGTTGTTCATTCTCCACGACTGGGCGGGACGGGAGATCTTCAAGCGAGTCCGCAACTTCGACGACTCCTACAGCGCGGTCGGCGTGAGCTACGACGGGCTCGGCAGGCCGAAGACAGCCACGGTGCCTTATTCGGTGGGCGCGACGGTCACCCCCGCTGTTCGCTCCTTCGAGTACGACAGCCTGGGGAGACTGCAGAAGGTCATCCAGCCGGACGGCTCGACCATCGAGCATACCTATCAGAATCGTCAGCATTGGACGAAGGACGAGAACGGCCACACCCGATATGTCGTGGAGGACCAGTCCGGACGCGTGGTGCGGAGCGTGGACGTCCTCGCGCCTGGCAACGAGTTGCTCACTCGCTACGAGTATGGCGCGTTCAGTACGCTCTCCGCCGTGGTCGATGCACACCAGAACCGCGTATCCATGCAGTACGACCGGCTCGGACGGCCGACGAGCCTCGACGACCCGGACCAGGGGCACACCGTCACCCGGTACAATGCCTTCGGAGAGGTCCGGGAGCAGGTCGACGCGGCGGGGCTCAGCACTCGCTACGAACACGATGCGCTGGGACGCGTCGTCACGGAGATTCGAGCGGACGGGACGAGCACGTTCAGCTGGGACACCGCGGTCGACGCGAACGGCGTCGCCAACGCTCTGGGCTTGCTGGGCAGTGTGACCAACGAACGCGACCCGCAGACGACGCAGGACGATGTCTCCTCCGCGTTCGTCTATGACAGCTACTCCCGGGTCCGACAGGAGTTCAGCCGAGTCGAAGGACAGCTCTTCGACCTGGAGAGGACTTATGACGTCATCGGACGTCTCGACACGGTGACGTATCCAGCGGTGGGGACTTCGCCTCGCATGAAGGTGCGGTATGGCTATACGCCAGCGAACACCTTGCGCCATGTCGAGCAGGTGTCGCCGGTCTCGAAGACGTTGTGGTCGGTCACCGGACGGGATGTGTCGGGACTCGTTTCCTCCGAGCAATTTGGAAACGGGGTGAAGACGACGCGCCGCCGCGACGTCGAGGGGCGCCTCCGGTTCCTGGAGACCCTGGGGCCCCAGGGCGCCGTGCAGAAGCTTGCCTATGACTACGAGCTGAACGGGAACCTCCGACATCGGGATGACCTTTTGGCGAAGGTGGGCGAGGAGTTCAGCTACGACTCGTTGGAGCGGCTCACCGACTGGGTCGTGACGCTCAACTGCAAGAGCGCGCGGACGAGCTACGAATACGACGCGATTGGCAACCTGACGCGTCGCCGGACAACGATTGGCGAGGGGGCGGGCGCCATTGTCACGGACGTGCAGTCGTCTTTCACCGGGGCGGCACCTCACGCGGTGAAGACGGCCGGAGCCTCGACGTATGGTTATGATGTCAAGGGCAATCGACGTTCGTCGTTCGACGCCGCCACCGGGGTGAGCACGAGCATCGACTATACGTCGTTCAATCTACCTTCGAGCATCACCCGGGGAACGGAGACTTCGACCTTCGTGTATGACACTGCGCATGGGCGTGTCGCGAAGAAGCACTCGAATGGCGACTCCACGTATTACGTCTCGAATCTCTACGAGAAGCGGACTGTCGCGGGAGCAGTGGCGCATGCCTTCAAGATCTACGCTGAGGGGCGCGCGGTCGCTCAATCAAACTGGACGACAAACGGAGCCGGTGGCCAGGCGACCGAGCTGGTCTACTTGCACGACGACCATCTTGGGACAGTGGAGAGCATCACGGATGCGACCGGAACGGTCGTGGAGCGGCGCAAGTATGAGCCGTTCGGGGAGGCGCGCAGTCCGCTGAACCCCGCGGTGGCGAAGGCACCTTCCGTAGGCGGTTCAGGAGTCCGGCTCGGGTTTACCGAGCACGAGGAGGATGCCGAGACGAGCCTTGTCAACATGCGAGGGCGTCTCTATGATCCCAAGACAGCGAGCTTCGTGTCTCCGGACCCGTATATCCAAGCGCCCATCCTGGGGCAGTCCTACAACCGTTACAGCTATGTCTTCAACAGCCCGGTCAACTTCGTCGATCCATCTGGCTTCAGCGGTCTCTCGCTGACGTCCCGTGGCGGAGTGGCGTTCTATGATGGTCGGAACGCGTGGGGATACGAGGTCATCGATATCACGGCTCCCGAGGCTGACTGGCTGGGCCTGTCCGGAGGTGGGACAAGCTTTACCGGGAGCATGATCGGAAGCATCGCCTCGGAGATCTCCTCAAGCATCTCCCGGAGCTTCAGCATCCAGGCAGGGATACTCCGCGCAAAAATGGACATGGTAGGGGGAATCACGGACGCGGTGACGGAGCCGTTGTTCTTCTACAACCTGGTGACGGCGGTTCGTACTACTTACGAGAAGGAAGGCCTATCGGAGGCGGTCAATCTCTTCAATCCCGTGTATCAATCATTGACATCCATCTACATGGCTTGGGATGCCTATGAGAAGGGGGATTATGAAGGGTATGGGTACAATGCATTCAACTCGGGTTTGAATGTCGTTGGTGTCGTCACGGGAGCCGCCGGGACTGCGCGTGCGACGGTGCGTACTGCGTCGAGTGTCGTTGCCGCAAGGGGGGGAACTGCTGCTGCGCCGAACGTTCCAAAGGGAACAACGGGCGGACGACCGTTCCGCGCGGACATGACACCCGATGAGGTCGCCAGGTACGACGCCTACTGGCAAAGATATGCACCTGACCAAGTCACTCCGGGCCAGACGCGGCTCGACTTTGTTCGCGAGAGTGG
Source organism: Myxococcus stipitatus (assembly GCF_021412625.1). Next base: position 718,421 of record NZ_JAKCFI010000004.1, read on the forward strand.
ACGAACGGGCCAGGTGGAGCAGTCGCGCGTGATCTACGACGAGTTTGGTCGTCAGCAATATCGGGTCGACTTCACCGACCACATGCGAGGCCAACCGGGTCCACATTACCACTCGAATCCGCATCTTCATGAGCGGACGCCTAGAATAGGGAGTCTAGGCAAGGGCGAGCAGACTTACACGGAGACAAGGTACAACTTCTAGCGTGGTGCAATCGATGAGCCGAGATACTGTGTCACATGGGGTGGAGTTGGTGGAGAGACTTCTGGGGCGCTGGAGTCCTGGCGACTTGGCGTATGTCTTGGAGTTTAGCCTCCGGACGACTCAGTTGGGCACGCCTGCGGATCTCTTGGTCAGGGCCTTGTTTCAGCCAAGGCCCAACGGACCTGGGGGGTGGCCGTCTTTCTCTCGGCCATTTTTTGAGATTGAGATCGCATTTAGCGGTGTGCGCAACTTTCAGCTGCGCCAGACTGGCGGAGGAGGGGTTCAGGTCATGGGATTTGATCTGGTGGATGTATCTGGTGATGGGTGGGAAGGGGTTCGTTATCGTGCGGAGGATTATGAGGGAGGGGTGATTGGATTCATGTGCAGCGGCTTCACGGTTGTATCGGCCTCCCCTGGCAGGCTTGTTGAGTCGCCAGAGTGAACTCCAAGGAGTCCTCTCATTAGTCGGGGTTGATCGGCAGGCGGCCCAGAGCCGGTGGACCACCTGCACGTCCACCTCCCTCCTGGGCCTGCCCACGGCCTTGCCGCTGCAGGTGCGGCCGGTGGCTTTCACCCGGGCCAGGCCGGCGTGCACTCGGTCGTGGAGGAGGGGCTGTTTGGTGTGGGCGGTCTGGAGTCCAGGAGCGCTGGGCATATGATGATTGCCTCGTGGAGATCCAATTTGACACCGATGCCATGAGCAACCTGCTCCGCCGGCCAGCGGAGCTGACGGCTCTGATCCGTGCCGCGCGGCACGGGGCCTGGAGCGTCTTCATCTCCTTGGATGTGCTCTCGGAGCTGCTCTCGAGCTCTTCCCGGGAGCACCTCCTCACGCGCGCCGAGGGGCTCCTTCGCCTGTTCGCCGAATTGGAAGGCCAGTTCCACATTTCGCTGGGCGCCTCGGAGATCTGGCCTGTGGAGCTTGACCATGTCGTGGCGTCGACGCCACGCGCCATGGGGCGGGACGAAAGTGTTCGCACCTTTCTCGCATACCTTGTGAGAATGGGGGACCCTTCGGCCGCAGGTGCCCGAGCGGTACGAGAGGAGCTGATGGAATGGAAGGCCGCTCGCGAGCAGCAGGCGAATGAGAACCGTTGCCGGCTCCGCACCCTCTTCAGGGAAAAGGGCCTGACCTTCCGGGGCTCGGTTGCCGATTTGAGGGGGTATGGGCCTTCCAGGGTTCTGGAGTTGATCTACACAAGCTTGCTGCGCGACACCGTGGCGCGGCCGCACTTCCCGGTGTCGAAGCTGTTCCGGAACTCGCGGAGATATCGGTCCATCCGTACCTGGTCAGCGCTGCTGCACTTGATGATGTTCGCAGAAGCCGTCCCGCCGGACATTCTGAACCAGCATCCGATGGGGAGGTGGATGCGTTCCGGCCGGAACGACGCGTTCGACGCGGCAGTGGCCGCAGGGGCTGCGTACTCCGACCTGCTTGTCACCGAGGACGCGAGCTTGACCGAGCGCTGCCGCTTCCTGCGAAACCGCCAGTGCATTGGCTTCAGGCCGGTTGGCTTGGACGAGCTATTGCGCTTTCGGTACTGAAGTGCTGCGAGCCCCGACTCCTGGGGCATGAAATAGCGGGACTGGTGTCGAGCTCCCGCAGCGTGACTCACCCGCGAGCCCGGACAACAGCAGTTGCTCAAGGATGCTCGACCCCAGGTCCTTGAGGTGGACGAGGGTGCTGACGCGATTCGCCACCGTCACGACGCGCCGGTGGGCCGTCGAGACCGCCACCTGCTGGCTCTCGGCGATGGCCCTCAGGTCCACGCCACACGCCTGCAGGGCGACGACTTCGCCCAGGCGCCGCGCTATGCCCGGCCCGCCGCCTGCCGCTCCCGGCGCGAGAGCGCGTCGACCGACGCGGCGACGAGCAGGACGCCTCCGGTGACCATGAACTTCACCGACGACGACAGGGCCAGCAGGTCCATGCCGTTGGAGATGGAGCCAATCACCAGCGCGCCCAGGAGCGCGGACCACGCCGAGCCCCTGCCGCCGAAGAGGCTGGTGCCTCCGATGACGGCGGCGGCGATGGCGTTGAGCAAGACGTCGCCGCTGCCCGAGGACTGATTCACCGCCATCAACCGGGAGGCCGCGAGGATGCCCCCCGCCGCCGCCAGCGTGGACGCCAGCGTGAAGACGGCCACGCGGATGCCCTGCACGCGGATACCCGCCCTCCGCGCGGCCTCCGCGTTGCCGCCCACCGCGAAGACGTGCCGACCGAAGCGGGTGTGACGCAGCGTCAGCTCCACCAGCAGCACCAGCCCCACGAACAGGACCACCGCGAGCGGCAACCCCCGGTCCCAGGTGAACACCGTCACCGCCGCGACGAGGAGCCCCGACGGGACTCCCACCGTCACCACGGTCCGCCGCCACGACGCGAGCGGGAGCCCCGCCGCCGCCCGTCGCCGTCGCCCGAGCACCACCGTCCCCACGAGCAGGGCGATGCCCACCGCCGCCGCTCCCCACGCGAGGTCCGGCGCGAAGAACGTCCTCGTCAGCGCGAGGAGCACCTCGTCGGTGAGGTTCACCGAGCCCGTCGTTCCCAGGACAGACAGCAGCGCGCCCTGCCAGCCGAGCAATCCCGCCAACGTGACGACGAACGACGGCACGCGCAGCCTTGTCACCCACAGCCCCTGGAACAGCCCCACCGCCGCGCCCGTCCCCAGCCCCGCGAGCAGCGCGGGGACGGGAGCCCAGGCGTGATGGACGTTGAGGATGGCCATCACCGCCGCCGCGAGTCCGCTCACCGCGCCCGCGGACAGGTCTATCTCTCCCAGCAGCAGCACTAGGACGAGCCCCACGGAGAGCGTGCCCATGGCCGAAATCTGGAGCATCAGGTTCGTGAGGTTGGCGGCGGACAGGAAGCGGGGATTGGCCAGCGAGAAGAGGAGCCAGATGCCGGCCAGCCCCATGACGACGGGCAGGCTCCCGAGCTCCCCCTGTGCCAGCCGGCGACGCCAGGCCGCCCACGAGCCCTTCAGCCCCGGTGCTTCCGTGACGAGGCTCGGGTCCACCGGCACCTGGGCGCTCATGGGGCCTCCTGGGCGAGGGGCGTGGCCGCGTCGGAGGCGGGCACGCCGGTGATGGCCGCCACCACGTCCACCTCGCGCGCCGACCTCGCGTCGAACGTGGCGGTCCGTCGACCCAGCCGCATCACGACGATGCGGTCCGTCACGCAGAAGACATCCGCCAGGTTGTGGCTGATGACCACCACGCCCAGGCCCTGCTGTCGCAGCCGGCGGATGAGGTCCAGCACCTGTCGCGTCTGCGCCACGCCGAGCGCGGCGGTGGGCTCGTCCAGCAGCACCACGCGCGGTGCGCCCATCATCGCCCGGGCCACCGCGATGGACTGGCGCTGACCTCCGGACAGCGTCGCGACCTGCGTGCGCACGCTGGGGAGGCTCACCGCCAGTCCCCGCAGCAGCTCCGTCGCCTGGACCTCCATCGCCGTCTCGTCCAGCCAGCCCACGAGGCGTCTCCAGCCGCGAGACCTCACCTCGCGCCCCAGGAACAGGTTGGCCACCACGTCGAGGTTGTCGCACAGCGCCAGGTCCTGGTGGACCGTGGCGATGCCGAGCGACGCGGCCTCCCGTGGGCGGGTGAGGCGCACCGGCCGTCCCTCGAAGAAGACCTGTCCGCCCTCCACCGGGAGGATGCCCGCGAGGGTCTTCACCAGCGTCGACTTCCCGGCCCCGTTGTCTCCCACCAGGGCCACGACCTCGCCCGCGTGGACCTCGAAGTCCACCTGGCTGAGCGCCTGGATGGCACCGAAGCGCTTCGAGACGCCCTTCAGCTCCAGCAGCGGCGTGGAGGTCATCCGGTTCGCTCCGGTCAGGGGAGCCGCGCCGTGGCGCAGGCCTGCTGGTAGGCCCCCGCGCAGATCTGCTCCGGCTTCCAGAAGCCATCCGCGACGACGGTGTCCTTCACGTTCTCGCGCGTCACCGCCACGGGCGTCAGCAGGATGGAGTCCACGTCCTTGCGGCCGTTGTTCACCTTGCCGGTGACGAGTCCGGGCGCGGGGGGCCGTCCCCGCGCGAGCGCCACCGCGAGCTCGGCGGCGGCCTCCGCTTCGGGGCGGATGGCCTTGTAGACGGTCATGTATTGCTCACCCGCGACGATGCGTTGGATGGCGGCCAGCTCCGCGTCCTGTCCCGTCACCGGGGGCAGCGGCGCGACACCCGCGGCCTTCATCGCCGCGATGGCGCCCCCCGCCGTGCCGTCGTTGGCCGCGTAGACGCCGACGATGCCCGCCTTGCCCATCGCGGTGAGCGCCTGCTCCATCTGCCGCTGCGCCTTGTCCGGGCTCCAGTCCGGCGTGTCGTACTCGGCGCCGACCCGGAGGCCGCTGGCGCCCAGCACCGAGCGCGCGCCCGCCTTGAACAGCCTCGCGTTGTTGTCCGTGGGGGCGCCATGGATGACCACCAGCGCGCCCTGGGGGCGCGGGTCCGCGCGGAGCCGGTCCACCAACGCCTGGGCCTGGAGGCGGCCGACCTTCTCGTTGTCGAACGAGATGTAGTAGTCGACGTCCGCGTTCATCACGAGGCGGTCGTAGCTGATGACCGGGACTCGGGACTGCTTCGCGCGCGCGACGATGGCGGACGCCGACGCGGAGTCCACCGGGTCGAGCACCAGCACCGTGGCGCCATTGGTGAGCGCCGCCTCGGCCTGGGCCTGTTGCCGGGCGGCGTCCTGGTCCGCGTTGGCGTAGAGGACCTCGCACTCCGGACACAGCGCCTTCACCTTGCGCTCGAACAGCGGCCGGTCGTGCGACTCGTACCGCGCCGTCTTCGACTCCGGCAGCAGCAGGGCGATGCGACGCCCCGGGCTCCCCGGTCCGGCCGTCCCCTCCACCGTGTCCCGCTTGCACGCGGACACCGACAGCAGGAGCACGACCAGCGCCACGTGGCCCTCGAAACGACCGCGGCATGCGTCCATGGATGACGTCCCTTTCGTCCGGGTGCTGCCAGGCCGGAGAGCGTCGCCCAACCCGGACGGCCAGCCGCCGCGAGCCGCACCGGATGTCCGGAAGGCCACGTTTGCCGGGACATGGCCGGCCGCCCGCTCCCTCCAACCGCCTGACACCCCAGGGTGGCCAACCGGCGGTGTCACGGGAGGGCCGCCAGGGGCGTTCCCGGAGGGCCTCCGGCCTGCCCTCCGGGGAGGCATTCTCCCTTTGAAAGTCGAGGCCGGTTTGCGTAGTTTCCCCACCGACTTCGAGGAGTGTTGCGAGGCCACCCGGCCCCAGGCTCGAAGAGGATTGGACCAACGGCACTCACCTGAACGCGCTGCTCGCGAGGGTGGGTCCGCTTCCGGCGGCTCGGTGGTTCCTCGCGAGGGCACGTTGTGCCACTCGAATCAGGAGCCATGCCATGACCGCCGTCACCCAGCAGAAGAACCAGGACTACTCCGTCGCCGACCTCTCGCTCGCCGGATGGGGGCGCAGGGAGATCAAGATCGCCGAGAGCGAGATGCCCGCCCTCATGGCCATCCGCGAGGAGTACGCGAAGCAGCAGCCGCTCAAGGGCGCCCGCGTCACGGGTTCGCTGCACATGACCATCCAGACCGCGGTGCTCGTGGAGACGCTCCAGGCGCTGGGCGCCCAGGTGCGCTGGGCGTCGTGCAACATCTTCTCCACGCAGGACCACGCCGCCGCCGCGCTGGTGGAGGCCGGCACCCCGGTGTTCGCGCACAAGGGCGAGTCCCTGCGGGAGTACTGGGACTTCACCCACCGCATCTTCGAGTTCGGCCCCGCGGGCAGCGACCACGAGGGCCCGAACATGATTCTGGACGACGGCGGCGACGCGACGCTGCTGATGCACCTGGGCAAGCGCGCGGAGAAGGACCCGAGCGTCATCTCCTCGCCCCACAGCGAGGAGGAGCGGGAGCTGTTCGCCTCCATCAAGGCGAAGCTGGCCCAGGACGCCACCTGGTACTCGCGCAAGGCCGCGAAGATCATCGGCGTCACCGAGGAGACGACGACGGGCGTGCACCGCCTCCAGGAGATGTCCGCCAAGGGCACGCTGCTGTTCCGCGCCATCAACGTCAACGACAGCGTCACCAAGAGCAAGTTCGACAACCTCTATGGCTGCCGTGAGTCGCTGGTGGACGGCATCAAGCGCGCCACGGACGTGATGGTGGCGGGGAAGATCGCCGTCGTCGCGGGCTACGGCGACGTGGGCAAGGGCTCCGCCCAGGCGCTGCGCGCGCTGTCCGCCCAGGTGTGGGTCACGGAGATCGACCCCATCTGCGCGCTCCAGGCCGCGATGGAGGGCTACCGCGTCGTGACCATGGACTACGCCGCGGACAAGGCGGACATCTTCGTCACCGCGACGGGCAACAAGAGCGTCATCACCCACGAGCACATGAAGCGGATGAAGGACCAGGCCATCGTCTGCAACATCGGCCACTTCGACAATGAGATCGAGGTCGCCGCGCTCGAGCAGTACAAGTGGGAGGAGATCAAGCCCCAGGTCGACCACGTCATCTTCCCGGACAACAAGCGCATCATCCTGCTGGCCAAGGGCCGCCTGGTGAACCTGGGCTGCGCCACGGGCCACCCCAGCTACGTGATGTCCAGCTCCTTCGCCAACCAGACCATCGCGCAGATCGAGCTGTTCTCGCAGAGCGACCGCTACCAGGTGGGCAAGGTCTACGTGCTGCCCAAGCACCTGGACGAGAAGGTCGCCCGGCTCCAGCTCAAGAAGCTCAACGCGCAGCTCACCGAGCTGACCGAGGAGCAGGCCGCGTACATCGGCGTGAAGAAGACCGGCCCCTACAAGCAGGACACCTACCGCTACTAGTCGTCTCACCGCGCCCCCCGTCGCGTGAGGACGGGGGGCGTGGAGTTGCTTCCCGGGGGCGCGAGGTCCTCCTCCGGGAGGCCGCTACTGCTGCTCCTGGCACTCCACGTCCGGACACACCTCTCCGGGTGGGCAGTAGCAGGGCCCCGCGACGAGTATCTCCGTCGCCTGCGTGGCCTCCCCGAAGGAGATGTAGGTCTGGGGAGAGACCTCCAGCCGCATCCGCCACTGGAACTGCCGGTAGCCCTGCTCCTGGGGCGCGGTGGCGTTGAACGAGAAGGTCTTCACCTGGCCGGGGAGGATGAGCTCATCCGGGGCCAGGGGCAGGGACTCGATGCCCCAGTCGCCGCCAGCCATCATCCCGACGACCGGCGCGAGCTGGAAGCCGGAGTAGATGCCCCACGTGGTGGTGCCCGAGTTCCGCAGGGTGATGGAGGCGGGGAACACCTGTCCCGGGAGGACCTGGGGCGGCACCGTCTGGCTCACGAACTCCGCCAGGGACTGGGGGATGACCTTGATGGGGACGCTCGACGAGGCCTGCCCGAAGACGCCCGTTGCGTTCTGGGTCATCCGCCACTGGAGGGGATACGAGTCCGGGATACCCGTTGGGGTGACCTGGACGTGGAAGGTCTTCTCCTGGCCCGGCAGGACCAGCTCGCCTGGCGCCAGCGTGCCCACGGCGTTCGACCAGGCGGGGTGCAGCGCCGTCAGCGTGAAGCCCGTGTCGGCCCGCCAGGCCTCGGTGCCGGTGTTGCGCATCGTCACGGAGTAGAGGAACGGCGTGTTCGCCATCACCGTGGTGGGGCCGGACTGGCTGACGTAGGCGGCGTCCCGGGGGGGCGGCACGACGTCGATGAGCGGGTTCTCCGTCCATGCGCCGAACCACGCGGGCGTGGGGCCGTCCTGGACCATCCGCCACTGCATGGGGCGAGCGCCCGGCGTGGAGGGCGCGGTGAGTGTCGCCGTGAAGGTCATCTCCTGGCCACGGCCGGCTGATGCTCCGGAGGGCGGAGCGACGCGGTTCGTCCCCCAGGTGGTGTTGTCCTGCGGGTTCTGGGAGCCCAGGCGGTGGCCGCTGGCCTGGGTCCAGGTGGCCGTGCCCGTGTTCCGCAGGGTGAAGGAGATGTCGAAGGTGCTGCCCACCACGACGCGGGTGGGCACCGTGTGCCGCACGTACACCGCGTCGTTCGCCGGCAGCGTGACGTTCAGCTGGGTCAGCGGCGAGGGCTGGCCGAAGGGGACCCCGGCCTTCACCATCTGCCATTGGAAGGGATACGTGCCCAGGTCATACGGCGTGGTGATGCCGATGAGGAACTCCTTTGTCTGCCCGAGCCCGATGCTGTCGGTCGGGGACAGCTCGACCTCGCTGGTGCCCCAGAAGTTCGGATGGCCCACGGGCGCGATGGCCTTGAGCTTGAACCCCGCCGCGGCGGTCCACGGCTCGGTGCCCGTGTTGTGCATCGTCACGGAGACGCTGTAGACGCGCTCGGCGCGCAGGACGGAGGGGAGCTGCTGGAACCAGAAGCTCGCGTCCAGCGCGGGGCGCGGACAGCGCAGGGTGTGGTCCCGGGTCAGGTTGGCGCCCTCCGCGTCCTGGACCGTGTGGCGCAGGACGAAGTCGCTGTTCGGCGTGCAGGTGCCCTGCGCGGTGAAGGGCGTGGACGCGGTGAGCTGCGCATTGGAGACGACGGACCAGGTATGGGTATACGGGGTGAGCCCTCCGCTCGCCTCGCCGATGGTGCAGGAGAAGCGGCCCTCGGTCCCGACGGTGTCCAGCGTGCACTGGGCGCTCGGGAAGTCCAGGTAGCGGATGATGGCCTTGCCCGCGTCGAGCATCCCCGCGCCACACTGGGTGGACGGGCAGCCGATGACGGGGTGGGTGGTGGACAGGATGCGCTGCTTCACCTGCTCCGCGGTCCACGCCGGGCGCTGGGCGATGAGGAGCGCGGCGACCCCGGCGACGTGGGGCGCGGCCATGGAGGTGCCGCTGAGGTAGCGGTAGCAGTAGTCCCCCGCGCCAATCGAGGGACCTGGTTTGTAGATGGCCCAGGCCGAGACGACGCCTCCCTGCCCGTCGTAGGTCGTCAGGGGGTCGTCGCAACCAATCCCGTCGCCGGTGATCTCCGGCCCTCCGCCGGGAGCAACGAGGGCGACCGCGGGCCCCTTGTTGGAATAGGCGGCGAGCTGTCCGTTGGGCAGGGTGGCGGCCACGGTGAGGACGCCCTGGCAGGACGCCGGCGTCACGAGGGCGGGGTCCGCGCCGTCGTGGTTGCCCGCGGCGGCGACCAGGACGACACCCGCGTCGAGGGCATGGTTGATGGTCGCCTGGAGGGACTGGACCGAGGCGCATCGGATGTCCTGGTCAGGGTGCGTCCCGAAGCTCATGTTGATGACCCGCGCGCCATTCGTGACGGACCAGGTGATGGCCCGCGCCACGCTGCTGATGACGGGGAGGTCGTCCTCGGCGGAGATCTTCACGGGCAGCAGCGGGCAGTCCTTGCAGATGCCGGCGGTGCCTTGGGTGTCCCAGCGGGCTCCGAGGATTCCCGCCACATGCAGGCCGTGGTGCCACCTGCCGGTCGAGGCGGGGTCTGGATCCGACACGACGCCCGAATCCGGCGGGTAGGCGACATCGATGCCCGCGCCCCAACGTCCCGCCAGGTCTGGGTGCTCCAGTCGCCCGGTGTCCACCACGGCGATCTTCACCGTGCTGGTGTTGGTGCCCGCGTATTCGAGGGACTGCCATGCCTCCGTCATCCGGATCGCGCGGAGGTTCCACTGCAAGGGATACAGCTCATCCACGGGCTCGGCGGAGTACTCCAGGTAGTAGTCCGGGTGGGCATACTCGACGTCCTCGCGCGAGCGCAGCGCCTCCACGGCCGCCTCGGTGAGGCCCTCCTGCTCCGCCAGGGAGTGCCCCACCCATGCTCCCGGAGAGGCCAGCGTCCATATCTCCGCGCCCACGGCCAGCGTGTCTTCGCGCTGGTAGGTCATGCCTGTCAGGCTCAACGTCGTCCGCGCGGCGCCCCCCTTCGTCCCCTCGCGGAACTTCACGATGACGCGCCCCGGGACGAAGCGCGGCCGGGTGGGTTTCTCCTCCAGCGGACTCCCCGCGACCGACTCCTGGATGGAAGGCGATTCCGCTCCCATGTCGGGTTGCTCGACGCAGTTCGCCCCGAGGAATAGGAAGATACAGGCCTGGAGACATCGTGCGACACGTGAAGAGAACACCGGGTCCTCCCGTGGATGTGAGTGTTTCATTGGAGCAACCCAGCCCTGGGGCGTCAACGCGAGGGGTTTGTGTGTCTATGATAAATTGGTAATCAAGCCCGCCGCTCGGAGAGAGGGGAGACCCGCCACCTTCGGTGCAAGGGCTTGCCGGGAGAGGTCCTTGACGTGCGCCGCCGGATGGTCTGTGACCGGGGGCATGACGAACCCGATCCGAGACACGCTCCTGGGGCAGCTGGACATCGCGTGGGCGCTCACGAGCTACCACCTGGAGGGCTTGACCACGGAGGAGTGTCTGCGTCGGCCGGGGCGCGTGGGCTTGCATGTCCACCCAGGGGCGGATGGAGCGTGGCGCGCGGACTGGCCCGAGCACGAGGGTTATGGATTGGGGCCGGCGAGCGTGGCGTGGCTGACCTGGCACCTGGGGTTCTGGTGGTCCATGGTGCTCGACCACTCGCTCGGCGCCGCGACGCTGACGCGCGAGGCGGTGTCCTGGCCTGGCTCGGCGGACGAGGTGCGGGCCTGGGTGGGAGGGCTCCACGCGCGGTGGCGCTCGGCGGTGGAGGGGCTCACGGACGAGGACCTGCGCTCGTCCGAGCGCACGCGCTGGCCCCTCCAGGGCAAGCCCTTCGGGGACATCGTCGCCTGGGTGAACCTGGAGTTGATGAAGAACGCGGCGGAGCTCGGCTACGCCCGGTTCGTGCTCGCGGTCGCCAACGGGTAGCTACAAGCCCAGCTCCAGCCCGATGCCCGGCGCCACGGCCCACAGCGACTTTCGCGTCGTGCTCCCCGGGTACCACTCGCCCACCACCTGGATGCGGAAGCGTTCGAGGAAGGTGAGGCCGACGAACGCCTGGAGCACGGGCCGCGAGCAGGCCGTCACGCTCCGGGCGCCCCGCTCCTCGCACGCCTGCGTGGCATAGTGGTCGTTCGAGCTGAACAGCCAGCCCCCACGCACGCCGAGCCGGCTCTGCGCGAGGATGGACTGCTCCGACTGTGGTTGGAACTCGAGCCCCGTCACCACCTCGATTCCGAAGCGGTCACTGCTGGCGGCGGAGAAGATGTCCTCCAGCCCCCGGAAGTCGACCGCGCTCGCGAGCCTCAGGCCCATGGGGAGCGCGAGCCGCGACAGCCCGAGGCTCAGGCCCACCTCGCTCTGCGTCGGCCCCACGGTGACGTGGAGGACCACCTGCTGGGGCTCGTACGAGATGCTGTCCGCCGCGACCTTCCCGGCGAAGCGGACGGTCGCCTTGGCCGGGCCGGGCTGGACCTCCGCGAGCCGGTTGAGGGCGCGCCCCAGCGTGCGACGGATGTGCGTGATCGCCAGGTCTCCACGGCCGGGAGGCACGCCCAGGTCCTCGAACCGGAAGCCATAGGCCCCCAGCAGGCGCATGGCGTAGTCCAGCTCCGTCTCCTTCCCGCTGCGCTTCCACTCGGGCCATTGGCGCGGCGAGAGCCCGGGGACGTGGGGCGGCGGCTGGCCCGCCATGGCCCGGTCGCAATGGGCATTGCGCCACGGCGAAGGCTGCTCCCGCTGGCCCACGGCGGCGCACGCCGAATAGAGCTCGTCGAGGGAGACCTGCAAGAGCGCGCGGAAGTCCCTCAGGTCCTCGCCATGGCAGGCCCGCTCCGCGTCCGGCGTGGAGTCATAGACGGCGAGCATGCAGGCGAAGGGCCGCCACCCGCCGATGCTGTCGTCGGGGAGCGCGTGCGAGCGGGGGAACAGGCTCCCGTCACTCCCGAACGCGTCCTCCAGCATCCGGCGGGCGTCGTACATGCCCAGGTAGAAGTCGAAGACTCGGAACTCGGTCTCGAAGAAGCCGAGGAAGGCGAAGAGGGGCGCGCTCGCCGCGGGGAAGTGGCGCCTGGGGAGCGCCAGGCGCCGCGCGATCTCCGGCTCCTCCTCCAGGAGCAGCGCCAGCTCCTTGGAGCGCGCGGTGTCCACGAAGGCCGCCAGCAACGCCGAGAGCGTGGCCGGGAGCGAGTCCTCCTGGGCCCTCGCCGGCGCGGAAGGCGGCACGGGGTATTCCGTGGCGTCGGGGTCGATGAACGCGAACGCGATGGTCGACGGCGTGCTCCGCGTCTCATGTCGTGGGCTCGCGCTCCATTCCAGGCGGCCGTCGGAGGTCTCGCGCAGGCCGTCGCGGGCGAGCCCCACGGCCAGCCGCAGGGGGGTGTTGTCGAAGACGCCGCCGTCGATGAAGAGGTCGGTCCGCGCCTCCTTCGCCAGACAGATGTTCGCGGTGGCGGTGTCGCCGGGGACGCAGGTGTCCAGCGGCTGTGGCGGGAAGGCGATGGGGAAGGCCATCGACGCGAAGAGCAGGTCGCGCAGCCGGGAGAAGGCGATGTGGCCGTGCTCGTCGGTGACGAGCATCAGCTCCATGCGTGGGCCGTCCGGGGTCGTGTAGTTGGTCGCGCGCGGTGGGCGTCCCAGTCCCTGTCCCTGGATGCGGATGGCGAATTTCTCCTCGATGCGGGGCAGGTCGAGTCGCCCGCCCGCCGCGTGGAGCACGCGCGGCTCCATCCGCGTGGTGGACACCCCGAGCACCACGTCGCACGAGGTCGCCAGGCCGTGCTCCCACGCCTTCTCGATGTCGCCCGCGCCTCGCGCGAGCCACTCCCGGGAGAAGATGCCCAGCGCCGTCGTGGACGCGGGGACGAAGAGCTGGTCGAAGCCCACCGGAATCCAGGTGGACCAGAACAACGACTGTCCCGGCACCGCGCTGTCCACCCCGCATGTCGCCAGCACCGCCAGCAGCGCGTTCAACCCACCCGCCGAAGCGCCCGTGACGAGCTGGAGGTTCACCGCCCGGGCCCCCTGGGACGAGGAGGCCGCGTAGTAGAGGAACCCCGCTTCGTACGCGCCCAGCGACACGCCCCCGCTCACCGTGAGCGAGACGGAGGACGGCGCGGGGCTCTCCTGGGGGGCGCGCGGAAGGGCCTCTCCCCGGAGGCTCCCGAGGAGCACGGTGCACACACAGGCGTGGAGGGCCCACATGGGCAGGTTCCGCGAAGGACCCCACTCGCGCCGCGAACGACCTGACCGCATCCGCCCTCCTCACTGGCCGCCCAGACCCTCTCAGCGCCTCGCTGACGCGTCAACGGACGCGTCACGTCTCGTGTTGGAGGGGCCCTGACGCGACAACGTCCGCTGTCAGGTCCCCGACGCGATGCCGCCGCGCCTGGACCGCCTGGGTGGCGTGCTTGTTGCTCACGGCGCCTCGCGCAGCCTCCCGACACAGGAGAGGAGTCTCGGAGCCATGAGAGCGTGCTCGATGTCCCCCCATCTCGCAGCGATGTGCCTGGGCTGGATGACCCTCATGGCCGCTTCCCGGGTAGAGGCCCAGCCGACCCCTTCGGTGACGCAGGTGCCTTCGAGCTCCGCTCCCGCGCTGCCGGTGGGGACGAAGGTGACGTGTCCACAGGGAACCGCGACGGGGACGCCGGTCGCCACCTGTCCGGTGCTCCAATACGACGGGTACACGTACTGGGCGCTGAGCTATGTCGACGACCGGGTGGGCCTGGACATCGCCGCTTATGACGCCACGGGGAAGCTCGTGGCGCAGTGGGAGAAGCCGGGTGTCCGCCACGTGCATGGCATCACGGTGAGCCCGGCGAACAGGACCGTCACGTTCGCGGGCCAGTCGGACGCGAAGCTCTCCGTCTCCTGGGACGACCTGATACCGCCGCCCGTGGTCATCCAGGTTCCGCCTTCCCCGGCGCCCGCGGTTCCCGCCGGCATGAAGGTGACCTGCACGCAGGGGCCCGGGACCGGCGCGGCCGCGGCGACCTGTCCCGTCGTCCAGTGGAAGGGCTACACGTTCTGGGCCTTCAGCTATACCGACAACCGCCTGGGCCTGGGCATCGTCGCGTATGACTCGACGGGCAAGGTGGTGGCGATGCACGAGAAGACGGGCTCGCGCTACGTGTATGCCATCACCGTGAACCCCTCGGACAAGACGGTGACGTTCGCGGGGCAGGCGGATGCGAGGGTCTCCTCGAAGTGGAGTGACCTGCTCCCAGCGCCCGCGTCGTGATGCGCGCGGCAGCCCGGCCCCACGGGCGCGCTGCGCGAGCAACTCTCCGTCGGCGGCGCGAAGAACAGTTGGGTGCTGGATGGCTCCAAGCAGGTGTTCCAGTGGACGGGACGGTCTGGAGGAAGGTGCCCGGCGTGTTGCACAACCTCTCCGCCGCCGGCGACGGCTCCGTATGGGGCCTGGACGCGCAGGGGGCAAGTCCCGAATCGTGTGTAGTTGGTCCGGAGGGGGTACGGGAGCGGAAGGCTCCTTGGTGGCGTCAGTCAGCGGCAGTGTCTGGGGTTGAGTTGAGCAGAGACATGTCGAGGTAGCGGCGGTCGTCCCAAATGCCAGTGACTTCGAGGGCGACGGCGGTGATGAGGCGAAGGGCGCTGGCGCGGTCCGGGCAGGCCCCCCGGTTCGGATTTCCGATGGGTGGCCACTCTGGACTGTCCTTGGCGGTCATCCACGCTGAGAAAATGCCGTGGAGAATCGTGGGGCCCCGAGCGGCGAACTTTTCAGCGTGGCCGCCTGGTTGTGAACCCCTGCGGCGAGAAGGTGCTCGCTCCGAAGGGCAGGGAGTTTTGATGGGGGCGGGGCATAGGTTCGGAAAAAACCGCTGCCTCCTTCACGCCACGACAATCAGAGAACGACTGGAAGTCGCGCGCTTCCTGGTACGGTCGCTCCATGTCCCTTGGAGGCCGTCTGCGCGTGTGCCTGTCCTTTGCCCGGCTTGCCCTGCCTCTCGTGCTCCTGTAGGGGTTCTCGGCCACGGCCCAGCCCCAGGAGGGCCTTCGCGGGCGCGAACTGAAGCGGCGCCGGGTGTCGCTCTCGGTGGCCACCGCCGACAAGCCCGTGGAGCTGCGCGTCGCTTCCGGCTACCTCACCACGTTGGAGTTCGATTCCCCTGTGGACCGTGACTCGGTGGTGCTTGGGGATGGCGGAAGCCGCTTCGCGCTGTTCGAGGTCACGCCTCGGGCCATCTTCCTCAAGCCCGCGATGGGCCTGGGGCCTGGACGGGGCATGGAGCTGATCGTCCCGTTTGAGGATGGTGCGGCCCCGTCCCGCATCGTGTTTTCGCTCGTCACGCACCCCGCCGAGGTGGACGCGCAGGTGATGGTGTCGCGCCTGCCTCGCACCGCAGAGGCGATTCAGGCCGAACTGGACGAGGTGCGCGCGGCCTGTGCGACCAAGGATGCAGAGTTGGAAGCGCTCCGTGCTCGTTCCGTGGCGAGCGGCCCGGCTGGGATGATCTTCGCGGGCCTGCTGGATAGTGGTGGTTTGCGTAGCGAAATTGTCGAGTCAGGGATCGGTCAAAGGGGGGGGCAGCGGGCTTGAGATCATGGAAGGGTGGACGCATCGAACAAGCTCCTGGGCGACCGTAGCTCTCCAGGTTCGCAATACCAGTGCAGCGCCATGGTCCCCAACGGAGGCCCGGCTTTCCGTGGTCGCGAGTGGCGAGCGCATCAACGTGCTTGCGGTGCGGATGAGGGAGCCTCGGATTGAACCAGGGACGGCCGCCCTCGTCGTGGTGGAGACCGGGGCGCCCACGTGGCCAGTAGGGGCGGTCCTCCGGTTGGAGCTGCGCGACAGTGAGGGCAACCGCCGTCTTCTCATTCCTCGCTTTGCATTCTAGAACCGCCTTCCATGTTGATAGGACTGAGCCCGGCACACCTGCAACCCGGGCAGACCGTGGACGGCTGGCGCATCGTCAAGCCCTTGGGCTCAGGCAGCTTCGGTGCCGTCTACCTCGTGGAGAAAGAGGGCCACCGCTTCGCTCTCAAGATGGCCATGCACCGGGCCAGTAGCGGAGACGCGGAGCAGACCGACGCGCGGCTGTTGCGGGAGATGGTCTGTCTGTCCCAGGTGCGAGGACACGCCAACGTCGTGAAGGTCCACGCCCACGGCCGATGGCCGCACCCGTCCGAGGGCTGGCTCTACGTCGCGGTGGACTACATCGAGGGCTATACGCTGGGGGAGTGGGTGGAGAAGACGCACCCCACCGCGCATGAAGTGGCCCGGGTATTCGGCAAGCTCGCGACGGCCCTGGCCCACCTCCACGAGCGCGGCGTCTTCCACCGCGACTTGAAGCTGAACAACGTCCTGGTCCGCGCCTCGGATGGCGAGCCCTTCATCCTGGATTTCAGCGCGGGGGACTACGTGCTCGCCCCGGAGCTGACGGACACGCCCTTGCCACCCGGCACCCGGCGCTATCGCTCTCCCGAGGCGGCGCGCTTCCTTCACGAGCACGGGGACGAGCGCGATGCACGCTATGAGTTCAAGGCGACCGATGACGTCTACGCGCTCGGCGTCTGCCTCTACGACGTGCTGACGAATCCCCAGCCGGTGAGCGAGCCCCCCCGTGTCCTGATGGGCGCCCCGTGGCCCCCTCCCGCGCCGCATGCGGTGAACGCGCGCGTGCCTGACTCCCTGAGCGCGGCGGCGATGCACTTCATCGACCGGCAGCCCGAGAATCGCGCGCCCACGGCGGAAGTCATGCGGCGCGAACTGGAGGCGCTGCTGTCGGAAGAGGGGGAGGCGTGGACTGTGCCGCTCCACGTCCCCAGGCCCCAGCTTCCTCTGGCGTCCGAGGCCCCCCACAATGACCTTCCCCAGGAAGAAGCCCCGACCCCTACGTCGATGCTGTCCCCCCGGGCGACGCGTAGCGGGCGCTGTGGCCGTCCTGGGGCTCGTTGTGGCCTCGGTGGTGGGCTACGTCGCCCTGCGTCCTGCCTCGAAGGCGGAGAGGCCCAGCGCGCCCGTTACGGCTACTACAGCGGGGGACGCTGGCCTTGCCGTCTTCCAGCCTCCTACCGTGCCCCCCACCCCCATGGCGTCGTCCCCTGGGGTAGCGTTGCCCCCTCCTGCACCTGTCGAGAAAGAAAGCCCTCCCGTGTAGCGCGCTCCCGTTCCGATGCCCCCTCCCGCCGAGTCCACCTCCAGGAAGCCGAAGGCCCTGGCCTCCCGCCCGAGCTGGCCTCCGTCTCCGTGGGCCGGGTTCCTCAAGACGTGCGCGAGTATGACCGCCGTTGCCGCGCTCTCCATGGGTTGCCCCGGTGCTCAAGTGCGCCCCGAGCCCGGTGACTGCCCGTCCGAGGCTCGCGACGCCATGTTCAGTCGTGAGGTGAAGGGCGGCCTGCGTCTGCGACCGGGCGAGTCGGTGACTCTCACGCTCGACCGACGGCAGCCTGGCTATATGTCGGAGCCGGGCTTCTATGAGGATGGTCCAGTAGTCGGGATTGTAAGCATTAGTCGTAGTCCCGGGATCCCAGAGGGGACGCTACTTTCAGGCTACCTTTGGACGAGTGGGGATGTGGCCGTAGGGCGCTACACAGAGGCGCATTTGCCGGACGGACGGATTGTCCCGGTGTGCATCGTCTTGGGGCGCAAGGGTTACATGGAGAAGGGGCCTGATTCCAAGCCTGGGGCGGCGCACCTTAATCGGTCGTTCCCGGCATACTTCGTCGAACGTTGGCCCTAGTTTCCCTCGGGGGACGTAAAGCAACTTTGCAAAATGGGCCCCCTGGACTTCACTCAGGGTAAGGCATAATTCTATCTTTTTAGACCTGTCACGTCGTTCAAGTCTGCAAGGGCTGGCAGTACCTTGAGTCTGCCTTTGCGCGAAACCCTCTCGCGCGGGCGCTCGGAGATTCCTGCCCATGTCCAATCCGTCTGACCCTCGGCCCGCCGGGGGCGTCGTCCTATTCACGAATGGAGAAACCTCCTACGAGTTCTTCCGGGACTTGGGGGAGGGGCGCGTGGGGGAGCGGCTCCTCCTCGCGCAGACGCGCACGCCCAAGGGCCTCGGTGAGTGCGTCGTGCTCAAGTGCCTGCCCCTGCCGAAAGCGGCGGAGGTGACGGAGAAGTACCAGCGCACCCGCATCCGCCTGGAGGAAGAGGTTCGGCTCGCCCAGTACCTTCGCCACCCGAGCATCGCGCGCGTCCATGGCCTCTTCGAGACCGAGCATGGCCTGTGTGTGGCGATGGAGAACGCCGAAGGGCTGTCGCTCCACACGCTGCTGGCCGTTGCCCAGGCGCGCGGCCGCTACTTCTCCGAGGCGTTCACTCTCTACGTGGGCGCGGAGGTCGCGGCGGCCCTGGCCTATGCGCACGCACGGACGGATGACGCGGGCTTCCCGCTCGGCATCGTCAACCGGGACGTGAACCCCGCTCGCATCCGCGTGGGGCCGCATGGGGAGATTCGGCTGACCGACTTCGGCGTGGCCTTCTCCCGTCTCGCGGGACGGCTGGCCACCTCACTCCCCGGCCCTCAAGGCGAAGTCCTCTACTCGGCACCGGAGGCGTTGTTGGGAGAGGTCGTGGACTGGCGCGCGGACCTGTTCTCCCTGGGCCTGACGCTGCTGGAGTTCGCCACGGGCCGCCACCTCTACGACCCGGGCCACCTCCGGATTGACGAGGTGGAGGCGCGTGCCTCGAAGGAGGAGCGGGAGAAGGTGCTCGCGGCCTCGGTGGCCGCGCTCGTGACGGAGCTGCCCGCCTTCGCGGAGGACGTCATCTGGTGCGCGATGGCCTTTCGCTCCGATGACGTGGAGCTGGCGGCGTGGGGGCTCTCGGTTCCGCTCCGGGACATCCTGCACGCGCTGTTGCAGCGCGAGCCCGCTGACCGCGTCTTCACGACGGCGGCGGAGCTGGAACGGGTCATGCGCTCTCAATTGGCACGGCTCGGGCGCTACACACGGGAGGACGCGTTGCGAGAGGTCCAGCACGCGCTCGCGGAGGCCAGTGACAAGCTCTGGGACTTCGAGGTGCCGAGCGACGAAGGCGGAATCACGCCCCCTGTCCACGAGGTGTGGAACGGAGCCGAGGTCACCACGGCGTCCTCCTCCTCCCGGGGCACGCGGCGCACGTCGTCCTCGCGCGCGGCCGATGATGTGCCAACGGAGCCCGGCGCCGGCCCGCGTCGTCGCACGTTGACGAAGCAGCCGACCGCGTAACGGCGGCACCCCTTTCCCTTCACCACCGCTGATTCACCACCGGCGCGGCGCGAGTCGCTCAATCCGACCGGGAGACGTGTGTCTTTCGTGCCTCATGCCGGGGCACGCACAGGAGGCGTGTATGTGCAGGAAGCGAAGCTGTCTGGCCGTGCTGCTGCTGTTGCTGCTGTCCACGAATGGGTGGGCGTCGGAGCCCTCCATCCCCGAGGAGGAGGCGCCCCCCGTCCCACCGAAGCCCCCCGCGCGGCCCTGGTACTACCTGACGCGCATCGAGGCGACGACGCTGGCGCTCCTGCCTCGGGAGGGCATGGGGGAGGAAGAGGGCTACTTGCAGGTGGAGCCCACGTTCATCCTCGACGGTGGTCGCGACTTCGGCGTCAACGTGGGGGCCCCGGTGCGCTTCCGCATGTGGGGCGACGAGGCGGGCGCGACGTTCGTTCGTCGTGAGGATTGGGACACGCTCTCCGACTGGGGGCAGCTCGTCCGCGGCTTCCGGCTGGGCTCGGAGTACACGCCCGCGGGGGTGTGGCTCGGCGGCCTTGAGGAATACAACCTCCTCTCCGGGCATCTGGTCCGTCGCTACTCCAACCGCGCGAACCCGGACTACCACCCGGCCGGGGGTGTTTTCACAGGGACGCTGGGCGCCCTCTACACGGAAGCCTTCGCCTCGGACGTGCTGGGCGCTCGGCTGATGGGGGCGGAGCTGTCGCTGGACCTGGAGCACGTCTTCTTCGGCAAGCCCCAGTACCCGGGGCGCTACACGGTGGCGCTGTCGGGCGTGCATGACTGGGGGCGAGCAGGAGGACGCGCGCCCTCGGTGACGCTGGCGCACGTGGACGTCACGGCCGGTGTCCTGATTCGGCCCGACTACGAAGCCCATGTGATTGTCGGGGTGGGGGGCCGTCCTGGTGACGATGACGCGTGGGGCGCTGTCGTGGGCGCCGGGCTGGACCTGGGGAGGAGGACGCTCCGCCTGCGGCTCCGTTTGGAGGGACGGCGTCAGCACGGCGGCTTCCGACAGGGCTTCTTCGGGCCGGACTACGAACTGGCGCGCTTCCAGGTGGCGGGACCTGACGGTGGGCCTCTCGCGGATGCCGCCTTCCCGGATGGCTACTCGGCCTTCACCGAAGCGGAGGTGGAATGGGATGCCGTCGGCCTCGGTGGTCACTCCAGGCACTTCACTCTGACGCTCGGCGCGGAAGGCTTCTCGTGGGGGCGCTTCGACGTCGACGGGCGCGCGGCCGTGCAGCTCTTCGAGCGCGCCCTGGAAGTGGCAGTGAAGGGCATCGCCGTGGGCGCGGGCAAGCCGGGGGCTCGCTACCTCGGAGCGGCGGAGGTCCGCTGGAGACTCCTGGGCGGGAAGCTCTACGCGATGGGGACGGGCGGCACGCTGCTGTTCCCCACGGCGGAAGGGACGTTGCGACCGGGGGCGTTCGCCTCGGTGGGCCTGGGGGTGGACAATGCGCGCTGACGCCCTGCTGTTGGTCGTGACGCTGCTGTCCTCGGGAATCGCCTCGGGGATTCAGTCCACCGGAAGAGGGGGAGCGCTGAGCGAGACGCCCCGAGCGGCCCCGCTTCCCTCGTGGGGCGATGTGCTGCGCGACGAGCTTTCACGCGGTCCGGTTGACCTGCCGGCCTCCCTCGCGGGCTCCGGTGAGGAACAGCGACGGTGGCGACAGGGGACTCCACGCGCCGCCGTGACAGTCGCTGGACCTGGCGCGGCAGCCACCGGGGGCCGCAGGCCAGGCACCCAAGAGGCGCGGCAAGCCTTCCTCGACTCCCTCGACGAGGTGAGGGACTCGCTGAAGGAGTCCGAAGCCGTGTTCTCCAAGCTCGCGGAGCGAGCTCCCGTGTTCAGTGGCAGGGCCCTCAGTGCGGGAGCATTCACGCGCTATCTCGACCACGGCACCAATGAAGTGGCTTGGATTCGCGGCGCCCTCGGAAGCGCGACGATGCTGGCGGGGAGCGCGTCGGAGGTGGAGGACTCGGAGATGGAGCTGGCCCTCCTGCGCATGGCGGGCCCACGGCTCCAGTCCGCGATGTTCGGTGCCCTGCTGTTCGCCACCTGGGTGGACTTCCTCCAGCTCTCCGACGTCCTGCTGCGCGAGTGCCCGATGTGCGGCGACGAGAAGCTGTTCCTGGACCTCCACCGCGTTCAGGGCTTGATGGAACCCTCGCTCGCGGACCTCGCCTCGCGCGACCCCGAGCGAGTGGAGGCGGCGGCCCTCGCGATGCCCGAGCTGATGGGGAAGCTGACGCACGAGTTCAACGCGATGCGAGCGGATGCCCGAGCCGCCATGGAGCAGGGGGGCAAAGTCATGGTGGCGGTGCAGGTGCTGGAGATGCTCGCCATGATTTCCACGCTGAAGCTGGGGCCGCCCAGGCTTCCTCCGGCCGCGCCCGCGACGCTCGGCATGGGGCTCGTCATGCGCTCAGGCGGCGTCATGGTGGGCTCTCAGCTCGTCGTCTCTGCTGAGTGGGTGGAGATGATGCGGCGGCTGGTGCAGGCGGGCGTCCTCTCCGTCCCCGTGGTGAGCGCGGCGGTTCGCATCCACGGGGGACAGGTGATGATGGCGCAAGCCCACCAGGACTTGCCCGAGGGCGTGCGGGAAGCCCTGGGAGACAGCCCCGAGGTGCGCGGCATGCGCGTCACGGGCAAGGTGGGGGCAGGCATGTCCGAGGCCCCCAAGCACCATGTTCTGCCACAGGAACAACGCGAGTGGTTCGAGCAGCGCGGCTTCAAGGGGGACATGGACATCGACCAGTTCTGTGTCCGCCTGGAGCAGTCCCTTCACGAGGCGATTCATGGGGGTGGTAACTGGCGCCTTGGTCGTACGTGGCCAGGGGAGTGGAACCGGATGATCATGGAGGCACTACGCGAGGCTGAGCTTGAAGCTGGGCGCCTGTTGACGCGGAATGAGGTTTTGAAGGAGGTCGGGAAGCGTATGAGGGACTACAGAATCCCGATGAACTTCGTCACTGGGAGAAGGCGATGAGCGACGGAGCCGCTTGGCAGGGCAACATCAAGGCGCGCTTGTACGAACGGGTCCGCGAGCGAGGCTACGACTCGCTGTCCACCTTTGCCGATGCGCGACCCGCCGTGCCGCTGTACGTCCTGGCCGACGAGTTGGGCCACGACGTTGCTGCGGTGCAGGTGTTGAGCGGTTTGCTGTACGAGGCGGAACAGAACAAGCGGGTCACTCGCTTGGTTCGTGATGTGCTCGTGCGCGAGTTGTCCGAGAGATTCCCGAGCGGCTGGCCAGACGTGCTGGACGATGCAACCCGGGGAGAGGTTGCGATGGCGCTCGGCACGTGGACTGCCTACACCCCAGAAACGCATAAGGAGCGAGTCCGGGCGGCCAGGGCGGTGCTTCGCGAGAGCCCACCACCTCCCGGCTGGCGTCCAAATGGTCCCGACGACGAGCTGCTGCGGACTCTCCTTCCGGACGACGAAGCCTGACCGCCACACCGCTAGCCGGTGAGACAGAGGTCATGCCGTCATGTACCCCCAGTGTGCCCCTCCAGCGGGTTCGAGGTGGCACCTGGGGGGACAACGTGGGACGGGGCGGGATGAACAACCCGAGGAGGTTCAATGCGATAGCGGGTAACAGCGCGTCCTGCTTTGGTTTTTCTACCGCCCTCCCTGCGGGTTTTTCTACCATTGGCGGTGAGGTGAGGACGCGGCGGTCGGGCGCCGCGTCTCGGTCGAGGGAACTCGTGGAGGGCTCCGGGCGTCCTGACAGGACCCTGCCGGAGAGTCACCATGGTGTCAGCCCTCGTGTTGGTCGGGATGCTCGTCGCCACGCCTGATGTGGCGGTGGAGCTCGAGGTGTTCGTCCCGCTGTGTGACAACGCGCTGATTGCGTGTGGCCGCGCTCCCGCGGGGGCGCCTCGGGCCCTGGACACGAACCTCTACTGGGGAGCCGCGTATGGCGCGGAGCGATACCTCTCCAGGGCGCCGGGGTTCCGGGTGGTGGAGCGGGTGGATGGCGCGGCCGATGCGCCGGTGTTGCGTCGGCTGGTCGTCGAGAGGGCCGCGGCCGGTGGCGAGCGGCGGGTCCGGCTCACGCTGTATGCCTATGCGGGGGACCGCATCGACACCGCGTTGGAGGACTTCCTTCGCGCCGCGGCCGGCGGCAGTCGGGCGGACCTCGTCGTCTGGGCGGGGCATGACCGGCTCATGGACCGACCTCCGCCCACCCTCCAGGCCGCGGCGAGCGCCACCCCGAGGCCCGTGGCCGTCCTGGCCTGCATGAGCGAGCAGTACTTCGGCCCCGTGCTGGAGGCCGTGGGGGCCCGGCCGGTCGTCCTCACCCGGACGTTGATGGCGCCGGAGGCCTACCTCCTGGAGGCGCTGGCGTCCGCGGTCGCGCGTCACGGCGCGACGGACGCGACGGCCCTACGCGCGCCGCTCGTCGCGGCCTATGCGCGCTACCAGCGCATCTCGCTCCGTTCTGCGGGCTCGGTCTTCTCGAAGGTGCGCGCCCCCGGGCCCTCCACGCCGCGATGAGCAAATGCCCGTCGCGGGTGGGCGTCTCAGGGGCGCTTCATCGGCGCGAGGAGGTGGGGTGTCACGGTGACGCAGCGACCCTCCTGGCACGCGGCGCGACACCCTCTGCGACAGGGCAGGTCCTCCACCGCGCGACCGCAGTGGCGGAGGGTCTCCACGTGCAGCACGCGCTTGTCCCGGCTGTAGTACCAGTCGCTGGACATCGGGAAGCAGCAACCGTCGGACAGCGAGGTGATGTTCTCGGCGCGGCAGTCGTCGTCCACCTCGCAGGCGAGGTGTTCGCGCGACTCCAGGATGAACGCTCCGCGTGCCTGCTCACAGGCCCCCACCGGTGGCTCGCTGGGGCCTCCCGCCGCCGTGGCGGCACCTGCTTCCGGAAGGGCGTGATGCGACCGAGGCGCGCAGCCGATGGCCACGAGGAGCATGCCGAGGAAGGGCCATCTCGGGGGAGGTGTCGCTCCTGAGGTTCGACGCATGGGGAGGGCTCCACGTCGGCTGGAGGGCTGCGCAACCAGTCCCATCCTGACGGTGGATGGGCTTTCGTTGAAGACTCATCGGCCGGGGGCCCTGGTTGGCGCGGGGCCGCGCGGGGTGCCAGCCAGCGCTTCACGACGAGGGGAGGGGACGGACATGTGTCACCACGTGGGGGCTTCGGGTGGGGCGTGAGATGGGGGCGGGGTGTGCGAATGGGCCCACGCGACCGGTGAAGGCCGTTGCCGAGCTGACGCGCACCTCGAACGAGATGGGACGGCTGGGGGGCCGCGCCGCGAAGGATGGGTCAGGCTCCCCCGCGCGCCTGGCGGCGGCCATCCGGGAGATCGAGTCATGGCCCCGTGACCCGATGAAGGGCCCGAACGGCACCCCGGCGCGTGTCCCTCTCTCGGTCCAGGTCGAGCTTCGCGACCCCGTGACGCCTCCCGCCGTGGCTCCCGGCGAGAACCCCGGGGGCCGACGGCTGGCTGCCCGGCGCCCGGCGGAGCGTCGCGGGCCTTCCGAGCGGGCTTCGGGTCGCATGGCCTGCCCGGGGCGTCGCTGGATCGTCTACTGTGCCGGCCCTCCGAAAGGTCGGTGTCGTCTCATGGGTGGTCGCGTCCTCTCGCCAGTCCTCCTCGTCGGTGCCGGTACGGGCGAGGCCACGTGCGGCATCCTGTATCTGGCGAGCTACCTGCGGCGCGGTGGAGTCGAGGCCTTCGTGCGCCTGTACGACGGCGACGAGACACCCGAGGAGGTGGCGCGCTCCTTCGAGAGCCTCGTGCGGCGCGTGCGTCCCAAGCTGGTGGGCATCAGCCTCAAGTGGTTCCACCACGTGGACCGCGCGCTGCTCATCGCGCGGACCTTGCGGCGAATCGACCCGACCGTCCGCATCGTCCTGGGCGGCAACTCCGCCTCGTTCTGGTGGCGCGAGCTCAGCGCCCACGACTGCGTCGACGACATCATCCTGGGAGACGGCGAGGCGCCGCTGCTGTCCCTCTGCCGCGGGGACGAGGACGTCGCCAATCGCGTGACGCGCAACACCGCCGGTCAGCCGACCCGCCTGCCGCTGGCCTACGTGCAGAAGGCCACCAACACCGAGGACATCTACTACTCGCACTTCGACGAGATGTTCCTGAGCCAGCTCGACCTGAACTCCTTCTCTGGCTGGGTCGCGCCGGGGAAGGGCTGTGGGGAGAACTGCCTCTACTGCGGGGGCGCCCGGGGCAACCAGAAGGCGGCCTTCGGACGCGCGAAGCCCTTCCTCCGCTCGGAGGAGAGCGTGCGGCGCGACCACGGCGAGATCGCCGGCCACACGTGGCAGATGCGCTACGACTTCGCGGGGAGCTCGGCGGAGTTCCTCGGTGCCACCTGGGCGGGCGTGGACCTCTCTCGCCACTGCTGTACGTACTTCCTGTGGGGCGTGCCGCGCGTCGAACTGGTGGACGCGCTCGCGCGGACCTTCCAGCGCGTCTACATGGTGGTCGACATCGGCTGCTTCTCCGAGAAACAGCGCCTCGAGCAGATGAGCCGGGGGCTGCTCAAGCCGTGCGCGAAGGACGCGGAGCTGCTCGACCTCATCGAGGCCAGCCGGCGCCACGCGAACCTGGAGATCGAAATCTCCGGCATCGGCGGGCTCCCGTTCGCGAGCGAGGCGACGCTGGCGGAGGAGCTGCGGCTCGTGGAGCGCATCATCGGGCTCGACTGCGTCATCGGCTATCAGCGGCTCGAGTCCCAGCCCGGCGCGCTGGCCACCGAGCACCCCGCGCGGTTCGACATGGTGTCCGAGGCCCGGACGTTCGCGGAGTTCCTCGACTACTTCGAGCGGCGCGAGCCCGGAGACGTGTCGGTGCCCATGATTCGCTTCCGAGACGCGAAGCTGGAAGCGGCCGTGCAGCGCACCTCCGACCGCATCGACGCCATGGCCTGGAAGCACCGCGACACGCGCAAGCGCGTCAACCTCCAGGGGCGCACGCGGTTGATGAACACCGCGACGTCGACGCGGCGGTTCTCGCTGGGGGATTGGCTCGGCTCCCACCGCGCGCCCGCCAGGGTGGCCGGCGAGCCCGTCACCGTCGTGCGCTCGGTGGACGGCATCACCCTGTCCTGTGCCCCATCGCTCCCGCCGCGGAGGTTCTCCGACCCGGCGCTGGTGCAGGGCGAGGACGGGGCCATCCTGCTCGCGGCCCTCGCCGCCTTCGAGCGGCCCGCCACCGTCGCCGAGGCGGTGGCCCGGCTGGGCGCGAAGGCGCGGCTCGACCCGCGCTCGGCGCGAGAGGTCATCGACCACCTCGTGGACGGACGCTTCCTCCAGCCCGCGTAGAGACGCCCGAGGGGGTGGGTGTCAGCGCCGGGCCTGGGCCAGGAAATCGGCCGTGGAGGAGACCTTCGCGTAGGCCATGCCGAGCGCCGCGAGGAACGCGGCGTGGACCTGGGGCGCCGGCACCGCCTGTCCGTTGAACTCCAGGGCCCGGGCCGCGCAGGCGTCATGGAGCACGGTGACCGAATAACCCAGGTCCGCCGCCGCGCGCGCCGTGGCGTCCACGCACATGAGCGTCATGGCCCCCACGACGACGACATGCTGGATGCCGAGGGCGCGCAGGTGCGCGTCCAGGTCCGTCTGCCGGAAGCTGTTGGGGAAGTGCTTGAGCACGACGGTCTCCCCGGGGCGGGGCGCGACCTGGGGGTGGAGCTGCGCGCCCGGCGTCCCCGGCAGGAAGAACGTGGCCCCGGGCTGGAGCGACTCGTGGCGCACGTGGACGAGCGGCAGGCCGCGCTCCCGGAAGAAGTCCAGGGCCGCCCGGGCCTGGGCCGCCGCGGCCTCCATGCGGTCCAGCTCGAACCGGCCTCCCGGGAAGTAGTCGTTCTGGATGTCGATGAGCAGCAGGGCGGTGTTCTCCATGGGCACATCCTCCTTGTCGGCGTGTCGTAGCGTGACGGCCGCGGTAATACCCAGCCTGGAGCGTGGGCAGCAGTGTCCGGATGGACAAAGTCCGGGCGGAAAACGACAAGGGACCATGCGCGCCGAGCCGTCGAAGACCCACATCGCGGTGCTGGCGCTGGAGGGCTGCGTGGCCTCCAGCGTGACGGGGCCCCTGGACGTGTTCGCCATGGCGAACCTGCTCAGTCGGCAGCAGGGCCGTGCCGAGCCCTTCCAGGCGGAGCTCGTGTCCGTGCACCCCCGGGCTCCCCACAGCTTCCATGGGCTGGCGCTGTCCTCTGCCCGCGTGCCGGGTCCCGCGGAGCGCTTCGACGTCGTCCTCGTCCCCGCGGTGGTGGGCCACCTGGAGGGCAGCGTGGCCGACCGCTGCGCGGCGGACTGGTTGGTGACCCAGCACACGCGGGGCGCGAAGGTGGCCGCCGTGTGCGCGGGGGCCTTCCTGCTCGCGTCGAGCGGCCTGCTGGAGGGGCGCGAGGCCACCACCCATTGGGGGTTGGCGAGGGCCTTCGAGGCTCGCTTCCCGCGCGTGACGCTCAAGCCGGAGCTGCTCCTGGTGGACCACGGCGACGTGCTGACCGCGGGAGGCATCACCGCGTACCTGGACCTGTGCCTCCACCTGGTCGCGAGGCTCGCCTCGCCGGAGCTGGCCGCGCTGTGCGCGAAGATGCTGCTGGTGGAGCCAGGTCGCCGCTTCCAGGCGCCCTACGCGGTGCACGCCGCGCCCAGGGAGCACGGCGACACGGCCGTGCTGCGCGCGCAGGAGTGGCTCGAAGAGCACCTGTCGGAGCCCGTGAGTCTGGCGGACGTGGCCCGGGTGGCGAGCCTGGGCGCGCGCACGCTGCTGCGGCGCTTCCGCAAGGCCACGGGGGACACCCCCCTGGACTACGTCCAGCGTCTGCGCGTCGAGGCCGCCCGGCGCCTCCTGGAGACGACGCCTCGCACCGTGGAGGACATCTCCCAGGCCGTCGGGTACGCGGACCCCACGTCGTTCCGGCGTCGCTTCAAGGCGCGCACGGGCCTGACGCCGGATGCCTACCGGCGCCGCTTCGCCCTGCGGTGAAGGACGTCCCCTCCCGCGAGCTTCGACGCCGGGTCGATGAGCGCGAGCCGCGGCCCGCGGAGATGGCGCGGGCCGCCGATGACGTCCATCCCGGTGATGCGGTCTGCGTCGAACGTGAACCGGAGGACGAGCAGCAGCCTCCCCCCGGGCGCGACGACCGCCCCAGGGGTGCCATCCACCAGCGCGGGCCGGGCGAAGCGGGCGCGGTCGACGTGGAGGCGGGCCTCCTCGATGAACCGCCGGGCCCCCCGTAGCTCGGTGGCGGCGCCGGCGCGGAGCACGCCGGGGTCCGCGCGGCGCACGAACTCCGGCGCCAGCACCGCGAGCAGCGCCTCAGGATCTCCGGCCCGCGAGGCGGCGAGGAAGCGCTCGACGAGCGCGTACCTCCGGACCAGTTCCTCGGTCGAGACGGTGGGAACGCCCCTCACGCGGTGACGGGCGCGGCTCGCCAGCTTCTTGGCGGCGACCGGGGTGCGCTCGACGATGGTGGCGATTGCTTCGAACGGCACCCCGAACAGGTCGTGCAGCACGAACGCGGTGCGTTCGGCCGGCCCGAGCGTGTCGAGGACCACCAGCAGCGCGAGCCCCACCGACTCGGCCCACACGAGGCGTGTTTCGGGGAGCGGCTCCTCCGAGGGCACGTCGGGCGGCTCGGCCTCCGCCGGGCCGGCGTGGGTTCCTCCCCTGCGCCTCCGCGCGCGCAGCATCTCCAGACAGACGCGTCCCAGGAGGGTCGTCAGCCAGCCCGTCATGTTGACGATGGCGCGGGGGGCGGCGTGGCTGGCTCGCAGCCACGTCTCCTGGACCGCGTCCTCCGCGTCGTCGGGAGAGCCGAGCATCCGGATGGCCATCGCGCGTAACTGCTCGCGCGAGCGGTCGAACCGCTCGGCCAGTTCACTCTGGGTTTCCACCGGTCACCTTTCGCCTTCTCGTGTCGTCATGCCGTTGGGACGCAGGACACGAGGAGCGGCGCGCGAGCGACGCGGGAGGCGAATATGCCCACGATGATGGTGCGGTACAAGGCGGCGGAGGCAGGGGTACCCGAGGTGCTCGGCGCGGTCGAGGCGGCCTTCGCCGCGCTGAAGGCGCGCGGGCCCGAGGGCGTGCGCTTCGCCTACTACCGGCGGCCGGGGACCTCGGAGTTCGTGGCCCTGCTGGAGCTGGACGCGGGCGTGGAGAACCCCCTCCCGGGCATCGAGGCCGCGAGGGGACTCCAGGCCACCGTGGCCCGGTGGGCCATGGGAACCGCTCCCTCGCCCGAGCCCCTGGAGCTGATTGCCTCGCACGACTCCCGTCGGTGAAGCCTCGCGGCGACCCCGGGTGCAAGCATTTCCGCGAAAGCGACGCGTCCATGGATATTTGCAGCACGGATGCGGAGCCCCGCGGATTCCACCGATTGTCAGCCCAGACTGCTCTCCTCCGTGCATCGAACGCATGTTCGCCCGGACGTCTTCGGTAGACTCATCCGGGTGCCGAGCGTGGGACGGCAGGAGGCATCTGAGTGGATGGAGCGCAATGGCGAGTGCAAGTCCTGGGTTTGGCGCAACTCTGGAGTCCCGAGGGACAGCGTGTCAGGCTGGAGCGGAGGGTCGCGGCGACCATCGCCTGGCTGGCGTTGAACGGAGCCTCGCTCAAATCCTCGCTCTCCGCGCTCCTATGGCCTGACTCGCCTCCGGCCACCGCGCGCAACAACATGCGGCAGTTGTTGCGTCGGCTGCGCCTGGCCAGCGGGGGCTCGCCCCTGGTGGACTCGGACACGGAGCGGCTCGAGCTGGCCAAGGGGCTCCAGGTGGACGTGGCGGCGCTGAAGTCCGCCTCCGAGCTCCGTCAGCCCACCCAGGTGCTCGCGGCCCTGTGGTCCGAGGAGCACGTGCTGCTGTCGGGCTATGACTTCGATGATTGTCCGGAGCTGGCGCGCTGGCTCGAGGGCGCGCGCGCGGGCATCGACGGTTGGGTGCGCGAGGCCCGGGAGGCGCGCATCGCGGATTTCACCCTGGATGGGAACTGGACCGACGCCCTGGAGCTGGCCCAGCAGTGGGCGCGGCTGGAGCCCGAGTCCGAGCAGGCGGGGCGCCACGTCATGCGCCTGCACTATCTCCAGGGAGACCGGGGCGCGGCGCTCGCGGCCTTCGAGCGCTTGCGCGCCGCGCTGTCGCGGGAGCTGGATGTCTCGCCGCTGCCGGAGACGCTGGAGCTGGTGCGCGAAATCGAGCGAGGCTCCCAGCGCCCGCGCACCTCCCCCTCGCTGCGCGCGCTGCTCCCGCTGACGGTGCTGCGGCCGCCCGTGCTGGTGGGGCGCGAGGCCGCGTGGCGCCAGCTGTCGGAGGGGTGGGAGGCGGGGCAGATGCTCTTCATCTCCGGCGCGCCGGGCACCGGCAAGAGCCGCCTGGCGGAGGAGTTCGCGACGTCGCGGGGCCGCTGGGGCCGCATCGAGGCGCGCATCGGAGACCAGGACGTGCCCTTCGCCTCCCAGGCGCGCGCGTTCCGCACGCAGCTGAAGCGCTGGCCGGACGTCAAGCTGCCGGACTGGGTCCGCACGGAGCTGTCGCGCATCCTCCCCGAGCTGGGGGACCCCTACCTGCTGCCGCCGCTCCACTCGGAGCCCGCGATGCTGCGCTTCTACGAGGCCCACGTGGTGGCGATCCAGATGCTCCACGAACACGAGGAGATCAGCGTCGCCGACGACGTCCAGTACTGGGACAAGGCCAGCTCCAAGGCCTTCATCTACGCCCTGTCCCGGCTGCCGGACGCCACGCCCGCGGGCTCCCGTCCCCTGCGCTTCATCGACTGCTACCGGCGCGGGGAGCTGCCCCCGTACGCGAAGATGCACATCGAGCGGCTCGTCGAGATGGGCCAGGCGCGCGTGGTGGAGCTCGACGCGCTCTCCCCGGAGGACGTACGGGAGATGGTGGCGAGCCTGAGGCTGCCGGGCGCGGAGGCCCACGCGGATTCGCTCGCCCGCTACACGGGGGGCAACCCGCTGTACGTCGTGGAGACCCTGAAGCACCTGCTGGAGACGGACTCCTTGCACAAGGACTGGCCCCACCGGCTGCCCCCTCCGGGGCGCGTGGGGCACCTCATCCAGCGGCGCCTGGAGCGGCTGTCTCCCCTGGCGCTCCAGGTCGCGCGGTTGGCGGCCCTGGGGGGCGCGTTCTTCCGGGGCTCGCTCGCGCCCTCCATGCTCCAGGTCACCCAGGAGGACGTCCACGCGGCGCTCGCGGAGCTGGAGGCCGCCCAGGTGCTGATGGAGGAGCGCTTCAGCCATGACCTCGTGCTGGAGGGCGTGCTCGCCGGGATGTGCGTCGCGGAGTCCCGCGCCCTGCACGCGCGGCTCGCCGCGACCATGGAGGCCGAGCGCGCTCCGGCCATCCTCTTGGCCCACCACTGGCTCGAGGCCGGGCAGGTGGAGCGGGCCCTGCCGCACCTGCTGACGTCCGCCCACTCGGACGAACAGGTCCTCCCGCCGGAGCAGGCGGCGGACCACTATGCGCGCGCCGCCGCGCTCATGTCGTCCATCGGACGGCTGGAGGACGCCGCGCGCGCGCGCGCCTCCGAGGCGCGCTGTCGCGCCCGCGCCCTGGCCTGAGTCCGGGCGGCTCCAGGGCGGACGTGCCGACGACCGCGAGGCGCGCTGGCCCGGTCCACGAACCGGCCATCTGTCGCCTTCCCGACAAGCCGCGTCCTCCCAGGGAGCGGCGACACATGGTTCATGTGCGTTGTCCATCCATCAGCGGGATGAGGAAGGGGTTCACTCGCACCCTCTCGTGTGTTCTCGTCTCCATGGGTCGTCCATTGGATAAGAACATCGATTCAACCCCAGGGTCCGGCGTCACCTACGCGACCGGTCGAGGCTCGGACGAGGCCACGCTCGACACGGCCGCCCAGCTCCGTCTGCTCATCGACAGCGTCCGGGACTACGCCATCTTCACGCTCGACGTGACGGGGCGCATCGCGAGCTGGAACGCGGGGGCCGAGCGCATCAAGGGCTACCGGGCCGAGGAGATTCTCGGCCAGCACTTCAGCCGCTTCTACCCCCCCGAGGACGTGGCCTGGGGCAAGCCCCAGTGGGAGCTGGAGGTCGCCTCGCGGGAGGGGCGCTTCGAGGACGAGGGCTGGCGGGTGCGCAAGGACGGCAGCCGCTTCTGGGCCAACGTCATCATCACCGCGCTGCGAGACGGCTCGGGGCGGCTGGTGGGGTTCGGCAAGGTGACGCGCGACTTCACCGAGCGCAAGCGCGCGGAGGAGGTGCGGGAGATGGAGCGGCTGCGCGAGGCGCTCCAGGCCCGGGACGAGTTCCTCTCCGTCGCCTCCCACGAACTCAAGACCCCCCTCACGTCGCTCCAGCTCAAGATCAATTCGCTGCTGCGACTGGCGGAGGGCGCGCCGGAGGCGGGGGTGCCTGGCGCCCGGCTGACGAAGGACCTGGAGCTGGCTCGCCGGCAGGTGCGCAAGCTGACGGACCTCATCGAGGACCTGCTGGATGTCTCGCGCATCAGCGCGGGGAAGCTCACGCTGGCCCCGGCGCCCATGGACCTGGCCGCGCTGGTGCAGGAGGTGGTGGCGCGCAACGCCCCGCTCGCGACCCAGGCGGGCTGCCGCGTGGAGCTGGACGTGGTGTCACCGGTGATGGGGCGGTGGGACCGTCAGCGGCTGGACCAGGTGGTGACCAACCTGCTGACCAACGCGCTCAAGTACGGAGCGGGCATGCCGGTCTTCGTGCGCCTGCGCGTCGAGGAGAGCCATGTGGTGCTGAGCGTCAGGGACGAGGGCATCGGCATCGCGCCCGAAGACCTTCCCCGTATCTTCGAGCGCTTCGAGCGCGCCGTCTCCGAGCGTCGCTACCATGGCCTGGGCCTGGGCCTGTTCATCACCCAGCAGGTGGTGCTCGCGCATGGCGGCACCGTCGAGGCGCGGAGCGTGCCCGATCAGGGCTCGACGTTCACGGTGCGGCTGCCGATGTCGGCCCCGTCGCCGGGGAGCCTGCCCGGGCCGCTCTCCATCTCCTGAGGGCGGCGCCGGCGGCGGCTCAGGTCGCTCCGCTCTTCAGCGGATGCAGCGCGCGCAGGAGCCCCGAGGCGCTGACGATGATGATGCCGGTGAGCACCAGCACGGCGCCCACGGCGAAGGCCAGCTCCGCCTGCTCGTTCAGCACGAGGATGCCCGCGCTGACACCGAACAAGGGCGTCATGAACGAGAAGACGGACAGGTTGGCGGCCAGGTAGCGCCTGAGGAGCCAGAACCACGCGAGGTAGCTGGCGAAGCAGACGATGACGCCCTGGAAGAGCAGGCTCGCCCACGCCACCGGCGCCAGGGAGATGGGGCCCGCCTGTCCGGTGAGCAGGGCCACGGGCAGCAGGAGGGCGGCGCCCCCCACCAACTGGTACAGCAGCGTCTGGGTGGGCGGCGCGTCGGACAGCGCGGAGACGCGAATCACCACCGTGGTGGCGCCCCAGGCCAGCCCCGCCAGCAGGCCGAGCAGGTCGCCCCACAGCACCTCCGGGCTGATACCGCCCCGCAGCCAGCCGCCGCCGAACGCCAGCACGATGCCCAGGAACGCCACGCCGATGCCCGCCCACTGCATGGGCCTCATCCGCTCCGACGGCACCCACCAGTGCAGGCCGAGCGCGGCGAAGACGGGCGAGGTGTAGAGGAAGACGGCCATGTGCGAGGCGTGGGTGTGGCGAAGGCCCTCGCCCACGAAGAGGAACTCCGACGCGAAGAGCACGCCCGCCAGCAGCCCGGCCTTCCAGGGGCCGTTGCGCAACAGGCCCCGCTCGCCCCGCAGCCAGCACAGCAGCCCCACGAGCAGCGCGCCCAGCGCCGAGCGCACCGTCATCTGCATCATGGGAGGGATGTGGGGCGCGGCCAGCTTGACGGCCACCTGCTGCATTCCCCAGATGGCGCACAGCACGAGCATGGTCGCGAGCGCGAACCCATCCGCGGGTCTCCGGTCTGAACTCATGCCGGCATCCTGCGACTGGCGGGGTTGGTTGATATAGCGAAATTCCGACAACCCATGCAGAGAAGTCGCCATGGCGCAGCAGCTCCAGGTTCCATTCACCTCAAAGCTTCCACACCCCGTGTACCTCCGCACGGCCCGTCTGCCGACGGCGGCCACGTATCCCCGGCACCGTCACCCGTGGGGAGAGTTCGTCTATGCGTTCCACGGGGTGATGGAGCTGAAGGTGGCGGGCAGCCACTACCTGGCGCCGCCGCAGTACGGCATCTGGCTGCCGCCCGACGTGGAGCACCTGGGCATGAACCGCTCCGAGGCGAGTCACTGCTCGCTCTACCTGGCGCGGGAGTGGTGTCGGGCGCTGCCGAAGACGACGTGTGCGTTGGCGGTGAGCCCGCTGGTGAAGACGCTGTTGGAGCACCTGCGCGCCCATGGCGTGGCCCAGCCCCGCACGAGCGCGGAGCGGCGGCTGCTGCGGGTCCTCATCGGTCAGCTCGTGCTGGCGCCGGCCCATGGCAGCTACCTGCCCATGTCCGATGACTCGCTCCTGCGGCCGGTCCTCGCGGCGCTCGAGGCCCACCCGGAGGACGAGCGCCCCCTGTCCGAGTGGGCGAGGCTGCTGCACACCACCGAGCGCACGCTCGAGCGCCGCTGCCAGCAGCACCTGGGGCTGTCCTTCAGCGAGTGGCGCCAGCGGCTGCGGGTCGTCAAGGCGCTGGCGCTGTTGGAGGAGGGGCGCTCGGTGGAGTCCATCGCGCTCGACCTGGGCTACAGCAGCGCCTCCTCCTTCATCGCGATGTTCCGGAGGATGACGGGCACCACCCCGGACAAGGTGCGCAGCCAGGGGCTCGTGGCGCCCTGACGGCCCGCCGTCCCCCTGGCCGCGCTCCACCTCACTGGATGGAGGGGCGCGCCTCCTCGCCCGCGTGCGCTCGCGCGTATTCCTCGGCGCCGGTGAAGTCCACCGCGAGGCAGGGCTCGTCGCCCACCACCCAGCCGTCATGCCCGGGAGGGATGAAGGCCACGTCTCCGGGGCCTAGCTCGAACTCCTCGCCGTCGCGCATCCGGACATGCATCCGTCCGGAGAGGATGGAGATGGTATGGACGACCTCGCAGTCCGCCGTCCCCGCGATGGGCTTGACGTCCCGAGACCACCGCCAGCCGGGCTCGAAGCGGGCGCGGCCGATGGTGATTTCACCGAGCTTCAGGACGGAGGCTTCGCCGTGCGCGACGAAAGGGCGGCGCTCGTCCGCCTCGGTGGCTCTCTTGATGATGGCACGTGCCATGGGTCCCCCTTGGATGAGGAGGCCGCGGGTTGACGGCCTCCGGTTCAGGAGAATGTGGGGCGCTCGGGGAGGGGAGATCGCCAGGGAGCCCCAGGAGGCTCGTCGGGCCGGATGGCCTGGAGGGAGAGGAGCGGGCGCCGCCCGTCGTGCCCGGGCGGCGGGCCTCATACCTGACATGCCCCTGTCGCGCCGGAGGTCGAGATTGTCCTCGACCCGGCGGGCTCCTCCGCTGGGTCTCACTCGAGGAGGACCGACATGGGAAGCGCCGCGGAGGTCGTCAAGGCGTACTTCGATGCATGGAACACCCAGGACGAGGCGAAGGTGCGCGGGACGCTCGCGCCGGACGTGAGCTTCGTGGGCGCGCTGGGCGCCGCGGACGGTGTCGAGGCCTGCGTGAAGGGGCTCGTCAACGGGATGTGGAAGCTCTCTCCCCGGGTGACGGTGGTTCACCGCTTCGTGGATGGCGACGACGTGCTGACCTGGTTCGAAATCCATCCGGCCGGCGGTGCCGCGGTGCCGGTGGCGAACTGGAGCCATGTCGAGCACGGGCGCATCACCCGCATCCGCGTCACCTTCGATCCACGCTCCATCCTGCAGCAGCGGTGAGGGCCCATGTGTCCCCCGCCGCAATGACTCACTCCCGATTCCCATTCGCCTGACAGTCATTGCTTCCTGACCGGCATCTCCCTTCAGGCAGGGCACCGGACGCCGTTCACTGGGTGTGAATGTCCTTTCGTGGTTACCGGTGAACGGCGGCTACGTCCGAGTATCTCGATTTCCGAGCGCGACATTTCCAGCAGGGCTCCGTTAATTCCGTGCGGAGGTCGCCGCGAGCGTCTGGCCTCGAGACCCGCTCGCTGACGGCCGAAGTGTCGTTCCACCTCGTAACCCGTGACGCGAGGCTCCTGGAGGGGCCGCGTCCTCGGGCACAACATCTCAGAGCGAGTCTGAGAGGAATCGGAGACGTGGCATGTCGCTATTCAATGGCAGGGCGGTGAAGGCATTGGGTTGGGGCGCGGTGGTGATGGCGGGGCTGGTGGGCTGTGGTCCGGAGGCCCAGAAGGCCGAGCCTCCACCCCCGCAGCAGGAGGAGATCAAGTCCGTGGAGGCGCAGTCGCGGCTGCTCCAGCCTCCCGCTGGCTGTACCGAAATCACGATGGGGGAGCTGGCCAGCGGCGTGGGGCTGACGCCGACCATCTACGCGCAGCAGCCGACCTATCGGGGCAACTTCGGCAGCTTCGGTGACCCCGCGTTCGTGGACCTGGCGCGCATCCGCCTGGACGTGAACACGGCGCCGGGGCTGTATGACCTCTCCGTGGGCGGTGGGAATACCTTCACCTGCGACCGGTGTGTCTATGGCTACCAGGACGTGGGGAGCCCCGGGGAGAAGTTCCTCGTCGCGGACTCCGGCACCATGCTGCTGGCGCTGAAGGTGTCTCCGACCCAGACCATCGGCGCGCTGGCGAACGTGACGCTGCGCGAGTCCGTGGACGCTCCTCCGCTCAACGCGCCCTATTGGGGCAGCGCCGTGGTGCCGGGTGGCGAGTGCCGGTGGATCCGCTTCGCGACGTGGAACACGGTCCGCGACGGTGGCTGCGATCCGCGCCAGGGCTCGCTGACGGCGAACCTGCCGGACACCACCTGCGTCCCGGATGACTACGCCGCCGCGGACGGTACGCTGGAGCGCTCGCTGGGGACCAAGGTCCAGGGCGAGGCCTGCACCAAGACGGCGGCCGCGAGCGAGTACGAGCTGGCCTCGACGGACTGTGAGCAGGGCTACGCCTGCACCGACCTGCTGTCGGACAACGCCCAGTGCCTCAAGACGTGTGACTTCATGGCGGCCAACCCCGGCTGCCCCTCCGGCACCGTCTGCGGCGTGTACGGTCTGTGCATCGAGCAGTCGGTCCTCGAGCCGCTCGGCTTCGCCTTCGACCCGGCTCCCATCGGCGCGAACTGCAGCGTGGGCTTCGCCGAGTTCTGCGGCTCCGAGGGTGCTCGCGGCGTGTGCGTGGACCTGAACGGTGACGGCCTCGGCGAGTGCCAGCCCTACCGCCGCGCTCGCTCCGAGTGCGCCGCGGGCGAGGAGCTCGGCTACATGAGCTACCCGCTCGCCGGTGGCGGCTTCGACCGTGGCTACGGCTTCTGCTACCACGACGGTCTCTGAGGTTCCTTCCCCCTGACCGGGCCCCTTCGTGCGCCCGAGCAGGGGCGCCGCGCCCGCGCCTTCTCCTCGAGGCGCGGGCGCGGTCGTTCGGGCATGGTCCCGCCTCAGGGCTGCTCGGGCCGCGCCAGCACGGGCTGCCCGTCCACCGCGGGCTTCGCGCCGAGCGCCAGGTAGATTTCGAACCACGCGCGATAGGCGCGCCACGCGGAGTCCCTCTGCTCGAGCAGGGCGCCGTGGGCCTTCCCCAGGCGTTGGGGCACGTCGAACGGCAGCGAGGTGTTCCCGTTCGCATGCAGCTGCGCCGCGAACCAGAGCACGTCGAGCTGCCCCGGGTCGACCGGCGCATGGGTGCGTTCGACCAGCGTGTCCGCGTGTCCCAGGGCCTGCCCCAGCCAGCGGGCCGCGAGCGCCGGGTCCGCGCGGTCCACGGCGTTCTCCGCCAGCCGCAGCTCCGCCAGCGTCACCGCGCGGATGTCCTCGTCGCGGTCCGTGTCGTCGAACTGCTCCAGGAACAGGGCGCGCCGCGTCTCCAGCGCCCGCGCGGCGGCTTCCAGGTGACCCAGCTGCGTCTCCACGTTGGCGCGCAGCCCCGCGGCGATGATGCGGTAGGCCCGCTGGACGTGCTCGGGCGTCGAATGGGACCAGCGCAAGGTCTCCCGCACCGCGGGCATCGCCAGCTCCCGGTCGACCTGGTCCAGGTCCGCCAGCGCGCGCGCGGGTTGTCCCGCGCCGGAGGCCGCGGCGCTCCGGGCCAGTCGCACCACCAGCCGGTTGCGGGCGCCCGCCGCGTCGGCGGCGCCCGACTCCAGCAGCGGCAGCTCGCGGTCATAGAGCGCCAGCGCCCGCTCGAAGCGGCCCGCGGCCAGGTTGTAGAGCGCGGCGCGGTCCACGGCGAGCGGCAGGAAGCGGGCCGTCAGCTTCGGCGCCGCGTCCACCATGGCCAGGGCCTTGTCCGCGGCCTCCGCGGCCTCCGCCTCGCGGTTGACGTGGAGCAGCGCCCGGGCGCGAGCCAGGGACACCGACAGCCCCGCGCCGTTGTCCACGTAGGGCAGCTTGTCGCGCTGCTCGAGGTAGCCCAGGGCGATGTGGTAGTTGCCCACCTGCGTGTGCAGAGTGCCCAGCGCGCCCAGCAGCATCGCCTTGTAGCGCAGGTTGTTGCGCACCAGGTCCAGGGCCACCATGTAATGGCGGTTGGCGCGCTCGGCGGCGGCCGCGTTGCGGCTGCGCAGGAAGTCCTCGTGGTGGATGGCGCCGTAGAGCGCGTGCACCGCGCGGTCGTTCTTCAGCTCCTGCCACGAGGCGCGCAGCTCCTGCACCGCCGCCTGCACCATCTTCGCGTGGGCCTCGTCGTCCTCCAGCTTGGAGAGCTGGCGCGCCATGAGGTACGCCTTCACGAAGTGCCCCAGCGGCTTCACCATCTTCGGCGCCGTGGTGGTCACCTCCTTCTCCACCACGTCCGGCGTGACACCCGCGCGCAGCCGCAGGCTCATGGACTCGACGGCGCTCTCCAGGGAGCCGGTGCGCTTCGTCACCAGGTCGAAGTCCGCCCGCGCGTCATCCAGGCGCTGTCGCCCCAGCCGACGGTAGGCGCGGCCCAGCATCGCGCGGCGGTACAGCCGCTCGGCCCGGCGACGCTCCTCGGTGCCC
This sequence comes from Myxococcus stipitatus, assembly GCF_021412625.1. The sequence continues at coordinate 757,660 of NZ_JAKCFI010000004.1, forward strand.
GCGGGCACGTCGTCGACGTACGCCGTCGCCAGGGCCTCCAGCACGCCGTCGGCGCCCAGGCACGCCGCCCGCTCGACGCCATCCTGCACCACGGCGCGCTGGCGGAGGGGGTCCTCCTGCTGATGGTAGAAGGCCAGCAGCGCGTCGCGGACGGGACGGGGAGGCCGCTCCTCGTGGATGGCGTTGACGCGCCGGCCCAGCTCCAGCGCGAAGGCGTGGGCGGAGCCGGGCTCGGCCTTCGCGAGCGCCTGGGCCATGGCCGCGTCGGCTTCGTCGTAGGGCAGCCCCCGGTACAGCGCGCGCACCGCGGCGCGCGCGAAGTCGAGCTGGTCGTCCGCCTTGAAGGCCGTGTTGGTGGAGAGCCGGAGGCTGGCCTGGATGAGGGCCTCGCGGTCGTCGAGCGCGCGGTAGAGCGCGTCCGCTCGCTCGTACCAGGCGTCCAGCACCGCCCGCGTCGACGTATTCGTGGGCTGGGCCGCCTCCAGCTCCTGTCGCGCCAGCGTGAAGTCACCCATGGCCTGGGCCAGCTCGCTGCGCACCACGTGCTGGAAGACGGTGGAGGGCGCGCTGGGGGCCGCGGCCGGGTCCAGCTGGGCCATGCGCCGGCGGATGAGCGCGCGCAGCTCCTCCACCAGCCGTCCCCGCTCGTGCTCCTTCATGTCCCGCCGGTGCTCGATGAGCAGGCGCAGGGGCTCCGCCAGCCCCGCGGTGGCCGGGTCGTCCACCGCGCGCATGTGGCGCGCGTAGAACTCGGCCGCCTCGAAGTCCTCGGCGGCCAGATGGTACTGGCTCAGGCGCATCATCAACAGGCGGCGCGGCTTGGGGCGCTCCTCGAGCAGCAGGCGCTGGCGGTAGAGCAGGAGCTGGTCCGTGCGCCGGCCCACCATGGCCAGCTCCTCGTTGAGGCGCTTCACGTCCCAGTTGCTGGGGACCTGGCCATCCAGCGGCAGCTGGTACACGTCCAGCGACTGGTCGCGCGAACACGTCGCGACGAGCGTCGCGGACGCGGGCGTGGGGTACTGGCAGTTCCAGGACGCGCTGGTGAGCTGGTCCGGGCTGGAGGCGGAGGTCTGGGCGGGCGCGTCGTCCCGCTCGGAGGCGAAGGGCGCGCGGAAGAGCACGCCCCGGTCGCTCGCGTCGATGACCCCGTCCGTGTTCGAGTCGGTGAAGAACTGCACCAGGTACAGGAAGCGCCCGTCGCGGGAGAACGCCGGCTGGCCGGTCTGCCCCGGCAGCTCCAGTGTCAGGGGGACCGGCTTCGCGCCGGGCGGGCCCAGGCGCAGGGCCTCCAGGTGGGACGCTGCGCGCGCGGCGAAGCCCGGGCCCACCTGTCGCACGGAGCGCTCGACCGGGACGTACACCAGCCAGCGCCCGTCCGGGGAGAAGGTGGGGCTGGTGAGGTTGCGGTCGAGCAGCGGGCTGACGCTCATGCGGCCCGCCAGCGTCACGCGCGACAGCCGGAGGTCGCCCTGGATGGAGGCGCGGCTCACCAGCGCGATGTGTCCCGCGTCGATCCACTCGGCCTGCAGCGCGCTGGTCTCCTCGTCGAGGCACCGGCGGTTGTCTCCGCTCGGCAGGTCGCGCACGCACAGCTGCCCGCTGGCCTGGTTCCGGAACGAGACGTAGAGCAGGCGCTTGCCGTCGGGGCTGATGCGCGGCCAGGTGACGTCCGCGCCTTCGTCGAAGAGCCGGCGCTCGCGGCCCCGCTCCACGTCCTGCGTATAGATTTCCGTCGCGATGTTGCGGTTGGACACGAACAGCAGCGTGTTCCCGTCCGGCGCGAGCTGTCCCAGGAACTGGTCTCCCACGCCCACGGTGAGCCGGGTGAGCGTGCGCAGCCCCCCATCGTTCACGTCGTCCTGCGCGTGCGCCGCGCCCGCGAGGAGCGCGGCGGACAGGAGCAGACTCCGGGCCCGGGGCGTCAGCACTTCTTCTCTCCCCAGGTCCCGTCGGCGGCCTCCACCCAGCCGCCGCAGATGACGCCCGCCGCGTGGGCCTGGTGCCAGTTGCGACGCACCGTCTCCTCGGACACGTCCGGGCGGACGGTCCGCATCCACTGCCACAGCTGCAGCCGCGAGCGGTTCACCCGCTCCACCAGCGCGACGTCGTCCGGGGACAGCCGGCCCGCGCGGCAGTTGCGCCGCGTCACCGCCAGCAGGCCGTCCTTCCCCTCGCCCACGCAGTGCCGCCACAGCAGGTCATCGAGCCGGTCCGCCTGCGTCTTGCCCAGGTTCTCCACCAGCGGCGTGGGCTGGATGCCCAGCTCCTCCAACTGGTTGGGCGTGAAGGGGACCGGCGTGGGGCTCATGCCCGCGCGGGCCAGCCGCTGCTCCATGTCCTTGAACGAGCCGGCGGCCTGCTCCTCGAGCGCCGTCGCGCGGTCGACCATGACGATCTCCGGCGCGCGGATGCAGCCAGGCGCGGCGAGGACGGTGAGCAGGAGCAATCCGAGAAGTCTCATGGCATGGCCCCCGGAGGTGTCATGGAGCTGATGGCGCGGTCGACGATGGGGCCCATGGGGATGCCCCGGATTTCGTCGATGCTGATGAGCTTCGCCAGCCCGCCCATGGTGATGCGCAGGCTGCCGAAGCCATGGTTGAAGCTCACCCTCACGTGCTCCGGATAGCCCAGGCGCAACGCGTAGCGGACGCGGTTGGTCGCCGGGTCGGCGTGGAGCGGATCCTCGAGGTCGAGCAGGTCGAGCAGGTGGCGGTTGCCGATGCGCAGGATTTCCGCGCGCCCGTTGACGCTGCGGTCCTTGGCGGAGACGACCACGGCGATGTTGCCGTCGAAGGGCTCGCCCCGGGACGACTGCACGCCCGTGGCCCGCACGTGGGCCTCCAGCGTGGAGTCCCGGCCCTGCCAGTCCAGCATGCACTGGCCGGTGATGCGCCCGCCGCGCACGCCCATCTCCAGCTGGCTCATGGAGAACACGTTCTGGCTGATGGAGAGGTTGCCGGCGAGCGGGGAGATGGTGACGAACGGCGTGGTGATGCGGCCCACGGACATGTAGCCGCTGCGCGACATCAGCGGGTGCTGGTCCGCGAAGCGCAGCATCGAGTACGGGTTGACGTCGTTGTCGCGCAGCAGCCGCACGCCCTCCTCGGTGAGGGCCACGTTCTCGTTGAGCGGCACGTTGCCGTCGAGCGTCTCGAGCGTCACCCCGCTCTGGGGCAGCTTCACGTTGACGTTCTGGAAGAGGAGGTTGGAGAGGGTCCGGAAGACGACCAGGTCCGGAGACGACACGCTGAAGTCGACGGCGACGTTGCCGTCGGCCTCGACGACGCCGGGCTGGGCGAGCTTCGCCAGGTCCTGGGTCAGCTCCCCACGCATCGCCAGGCGGCGCCCGTGGTTGCTCAGGTCGAGCTGCCCCTTCACCTTCAGCCCGGAGCCGGTGCCCACGTGCGACACCTGCAGGTCGGGGACGTGGATGAGGCCCTCGGGCGTGCGGCGCGCCGTGAACGTCCACTCCACGCCCTGGATGGGGTAGGGCAGCGCGGGCTTCTGTTCGAACGAGCCCAGCGTCAGGTGCTGCTTCACCGTGGCCTCGTCCTCCTCCAGCTTGTCGGTGAAGTCGAAGGTGGTCTCACTGGCGAGCCCCGCGAGCGACAGACGGCGGTCGTTCATCGCGACGGTCAGCTTCTCCACCGTCAGGTCGCTGCGGACGAACCTCCGCGGGCCGTCGACCTGGGACGCGACCTGCCAGCGCATCGCGGGCAGGTTGATGAAGAGGTCGTCCGCCCTCCAGCGGATGCCGCGCGCGTCCACCAGCGCCGTCCCGTCGAAGCTGGCCGTCCGCGCCGGGTCGGGCGCCATCCTCGGCAGGCCCTCGGAGGTGAAGTCCGTCACCACGCCGCCCAGCACGCCCTTCACGTCGAACTTCATCGCCAGCTTGGAGGGCTCCAGCTCCCGGGGCACGCGGGCCTTGGCGAGGATGGGCGACAGCGGCCCCAATTCGGGCAGGTCCGCCACCAACGCCGTGCGCAGCGCTCGCGCCTTCCGGTCGAAGGCGAGCGAGGCGTCGACGGAGACCTTCAGCCCTTCATGGCTGGTGATGCCCAGCTTCGCGGAGGGCTTGCGGCGGTCCACGTCGAACGTCACCGTCTGGCGGTGGGTGCCCGTGTCCGCCTCGCCCACGCGCAGCGCCTCGACCCGCAGGTCCACGTCGCCCTGGTGCCGCCACGCGTCCCCCCGGGAGCTCAGCACGAGCGCCGCGCTCCGAGCGCCCACGTCCTCCCAACCCGGGTTCTGCAGGCGCACCTCCGTGCGGTGCTCCACCCGGGGCGCGGGCGCGAAGAGGGCGGCGAGCTTCCCCGTGGACGCCACGCTCACGCCCAGCTTCTGCCAGGGGAGCTTCGCGGCGACGTCGTCGGGCAGGAAGGGGCGCGCGGGCGCGAGGTCCGGCGTCTGGAGGTCCAGGGTGTACGCCACCGAGTCGGCTTGCTTGGTGGCGTCCAACGACGCGTGCATCGCCCCCGCGTCGAGCACCACGCGGGCGCGGCCCCGGCTCAGCCGAGGCGCCTCCGGTTCGGGGTGGACCTCCGAGGCGTGGAGCTGGAGCCGCACCGGCCCCTCGAGCACCGTGAGCCCCGCGTCCGTCACCACGCGCAGCGCGCCCACGGGCAGGTCCGCCTTCCAGGTGAAGGGCGGCCTGCCGGCGAGCGGCGCGTCCAGCACCAGCCCCAGGCGCTCCGCGGCCACTCGCAGCCCGGCGGCGCGCGCGTCCAGCGACTCCACCCGCGCGGACAGCGAGGCCTCTCCCGCGACCTGGAGCGGGGAGTCGGGGTCCGGTCTGAGCTGGCGTCCCTTCAGCTCGCCGGAGGCCCCGGGCACGCGCACCGCCGTGGGGCCCGCGACGTCGAGCCCCTGGAGCGAGAACGCGAGCTTCGCGTCGAGCCCCGTCCGCGCGTCCGGCGTGGCCGTCAGCGAGACGCGCCCCTCGCCGAGCGAGACCTGGAGGTCCTCGCGCGAGAGCTGGAGCGCGGCGGCCTCGGCGTCCAGGCCGAGGTGGCCCTTCGCGCCCAGGCGGGGCATCGCGCCCAGCTCCACGTCCCTGGCTTCCAGGTGGACCTTGCCGCGCGCGAGGGCGAACGGGCGCCAGTCCGCGGGGAGCACGCGCAGCGTCCGCTCCAGGTCGACGTCCGCGAGCGCCCGGACGAGGACGGGGAGCGCGTCGGACGCGTCGGGGAGGAGGACCTGGGCCTCGATCTCGGCGCTGTCGGCGACCTGGATGCGCTCCAGGTCGACGAGCGTCTGCCCCTTGTCGCCGTCGAACGCGGCCCGCACCCCGCCGTGCAGCAGCGGGCGCACCCCGAAGCGCGTGTCGAAGGACTGGTGCGCCACGTCGAGGTCCACGCGCACGCGCGCGGCGGCGCCACCGACCTCCGCGGACAAGGCCAGGTCCAGCCGCGCCTCGGCCGGCGAGGCGCTCTGCTCGCGACGGACCTCCAGCGGGAGCGGCGCGCCGGGCTCGCCCAGCCGCGCGGACAGCGTCCAGCTCGCGTCCCCGGGCTTCAGCTCGAGCGCGGCCGCGAGTCCACGCAGCGCCCACCTGTCGATGATGGCGCCCTGCCGGACGCGCACGTACGTCAGCGAGACGCCGGAGAGGAACACCTGTCCCACCGGAGGTGAACCGGCGAGCAGCGTGGCGAGCTGCCGCGAGGTCCCCACCGGCGCGTCGTCGGACGGCGGCGCGGGCGGGGCCGGGGAGGGTGGACCCGACAGCGCGTCGATGGACGTGGGGCCCGCGTCGTCGGCCACCACGGTGACGCTCACGTCGTGCGCCTCCACCCTCGCGACGCGCACGGGGCCCCATGGCAGGGCGCCGAGCGACCACTTCGCCTCCAGCACGCCCACGCGCAGCAGCTCGGGCGCGACCGCGTCGAAGGGGGCGGGGTTGCGCACCACCAGCCCCTCCAGGCGCACGCCGGAGAGGACGGCGACGCGCGCGACCTGGTAGTCCAGTCGCAACCCGGTGGCGGCTTCCACGCGGGGAAGGATGCGCTCCTTCAGCCAGGGCGAGTCGAGGTGGTGGAGGATGACCAGCGTGGCGACGAGGGCCAGCGCGGGGACCCCCACGAGTACGAAGGACGCGCCCGCGATGATTCGAGCCAACCGCCGGCGTGGCCGTCCATCTCCAGGGGATTGCATGGTGTTCGGTCGGTCGAGATCGGCCCTCGCCGTCCTACCATGCGCCGGAAGCGGGATTCAATCGAACCTCCCGCTCGGGATCGGGTCCCGGATTTCCGGTGGCCCGGGGCGTCCGCCTCCTCGGTGGGAGACGGAGCGCGGCGCTCGGGTGTCACCGCGGCAGGCAGGGCACGAACCACGGTTGCATGGAGCCCGTGTCGTCCGCGGCGCGGAAGTACACGCGGTCGCCCACGCGGGTGAAGCCGTCCGCGAGCGAGGTGGCGGGGCCGGGACGGATGTCCGCCAGCGGCCCCTGCGTCAGCATCCGCGAGCCCAGGGAGAGCCAGGGCTCGAGGCCCGTGTCCCGGGTCGAGGCGACGAACAGGGCCGTGCCCGAGCCCAGCGGGAACAGCGGCGAGGCGTACTCGTCGCCCAGGCTCAGGTTCTCCGCGAGCTGCGTCGTGCCCCTCGCCGTGCCGTCGGTCACCCAGAGCGTGACGGCGCGGGGCGCGGGGCCTGGCGAGGCGATGGCCACGGTGAAGTACATCACCCTCCCGGAGACCGCCGAGTGCTGCACGTAGGGGTACCCGCCTTCTTCCTCCGCGTACGGGTTGGGCAGGGTGGTGATGGTCGTCTTGTCGCCTCCCGCCAACGAGAGGCTCTGGAGCTTCAGCTGCGTCGTCGCGCCATCCACCGAGGCCAGGTAGACGGTCGACCCCAGCACCCCGAGCAACCCCAGGTCCTTGCCGAACGCCTCCAGGCGCATCGTCCCCAGGGCCGTACCATCCGTCTTCCAGACCTCGGTGTTCGGGCCGTCCTGGAAGAGGAACACGGCCAGGTCGTCCCGCTGTAGCGAGTCCGTGATGGCGACGACCTCCGCGTCGAGCCGCCGGATGGGGATGGTGCCGCGCTCGGTGCCGTCGGTGCGCCACAGCCGGGTGCCCTGGCCCGGCGTGGAGAGGAAGAAGAGGAACTGGTCGCCCAGCCACAGCCCGGTGTAGCCGAGCCTCGCGGTGGAGCCGAAGTCGCGCAGGCGCGTCGTGCCCTGCGGAGTGCCGTCCGTGCGCCACAACTCCAGCCGGGGGGGGCCGGCGGAGACGAACACCTGGCGCAGGAAGGTGAGCTGCCCGTGCTGCGCGGCGAAGAACGCGAACCGCGTGTCCCCGGGCCCGGGCGTCAGGTCGGCGACCATCCGCGTGCCCGCCTCGGTCCCGTCGCTCACCCACAGCTCCTGGCCCGTCGCGGGCTGGTCCAGTTGGAAGAAGACCTTGCGGCCCACGGCGACCAGGCGCTGCAAGGCGGGGACCCCCACCGACGCGGCCGGGAACTGCTTCACGGCGACGGTGCCTGACTCCCTGCCGTTGCTGCGCCACAGCGTCGCGCCGCCGTCGAACAGGTTGGTGGCGAAGTAGAGCGTGCCTTGCGCGTCGACGAAGGATTCGGGGAAGGGGCCGTTGACGGACGCCCCCGAGCCCGGCGGGACGGCGGCCTTCAATCGCGCGGGCGTCCCGGGGACGCAGCCGTCCAGGTCCCCGTCCCAGACCGCGATGCTCCGCGACCGTGTCGCGGCGGTGGGCGCCGCGTTCGTGTCGACCCCCCTCAGCTCCAGGACCGTCGGCGCGTCGCACGCGACCAGCCCCAACCACAACACGGCCAACCCTTCTCTTGCGCGCATCGTCCCCTCGACATCGTCGTGACCTCGCCGAGGGTGCGACTCGCACCTTCATTCGCCAAGCCTCCTGTCCGCGCGGGCGCGCGTCATTTCACGGAGTCGGACAGACGGCGGCGGCGCGCGCGAAGTGGCCTGGTGGCTCGCTGGTAACTGGCCCTTCTCGCGCCTGGCCGCATGCACGCATCCTGCGCTCGTCCTCCTCGCTGTCTCGCACGAGCCAACCCCATGCGAAACCCCACGCCGTTCTCCCGTCGGAAGCTGCTCACCCACACGCTCGCGGGGGCGGGGGCCATGCCCCTGCTGTCGGTCCCGGGCCTCGCGTCCGCCCTGGCGCCCCGCGCCCCCACGCCCGGCACCTTCTCCATCCCCTCTCCGCTCCCCACCGGGGACATTCACGACTTCGACTTCTTCGTCGGCACCTGGAAGTCGGTCAACCGGCGGCTCAAGAAGCGCTGGGTGGGCAGCGACGAGTGGGATGTCTTCCCCAATACGGTCCGCTGCGAGAGCCGCATGGGCGGTGTCGTCAACCTCGACGAGGTCGTCTTCCCCACCAAGGGCTGGTCGGGCATGACGGTGCGGACCTTCGACCTCGAGAAGCGCCAGTGGTCGCTGTATTGGATCAACAGCCGGCAGGGAGTGCTGTTCCCTCCCGTGGTCGGCGGTTTCAAGGGCGACCACGGCGAGTTCTACGGCGACGACACCGACGAGGGGCGGCCCATCAAGGTCGTGTTCAAGTGGACGCGCAAGGGCCCGGACCTCGCCCACTGGGAGCAGGCGTTCTCCCTCGACGGCAGGACGTGGGAGACGAACTGGTTCGTGGAGCACACCCGCGTGAAGGGGGGCTAACATGGGAGGGGATGGCCAGGAACTCACGGTCCGTCTTCTCCGTCGACGTGTCGGGGTTGGAGCCCTCGCGCGAGCAGTCCGTCTCCGCCCGCATCCGCGACAGGCTGCGCACCGCCATCCGGAGCGGGGCCCTCGTGGGCAACGCGCGCCTGCCGTCCAGCCGCACGCTGGCGCGCGACTTCGGCGTGGCGAGGAACACCGTGGACGACGCGCTCGGACAGCTCGTCTCCGAGGGCTACATCGTGCGGCGACGCGGCTCCGGCAGCTTCGTGTCGCCCCGGCTCCCCGAGCATGACGCCCCGCCGCTCGTCCCCGAACGCGAGGCGGAGGGGGCGGGCGCGGCGGTGACGCGGCCCCGCCTGTCCCATCGCGCCCTGTCGCTGCGGACCCATCCCGGGCACTCCTCGCCCGCCCGGTCGATTCCCTTCACACCCTCGCTCCCTCCCCTCCGGCATTTCCCGCGCGACGTCTGGAGACGGCTGCTGGGCCGCGAGGCCGCGCGTCCCGGGAGCGACTACTGGGGCTATGGCGCGAGCAATGGCCTGCCCGCACTGCGCGAGGCGATCGCCGCCCACGCCTCCGCCATGCGCGCGGTGCGGTGCACCCCGGAGCAGGTCGTGGTGGTGACGAGCACGCAGCAGGCCGTGGAGCTCGCGGGCAAGGCGCTCGCGGACCCGGGCGACCGCGCCTGGATGGAGCTGCCCGGCTATCCACCGGTGCGGCACTGCTTGCGCGCGGTGGGCGTGGACGTCGTCGACGTGCCCGTGGACGACGAAGGGTTGGAGGTCGACGCGGGACGTCGGCTGGCTCCGGACGCCCGCCTGGCGTACGTCACGCCCGCTCACCAGTATCCGCTGGGGTGCGAGATGTCGCTGGCGCGAAGGAAGGCGCTGCTCGCCTGGGCGCGCGAGGCCGGCGCCTACGTCCTCGAGGACGACTACGACGGCGACTATCGCTACGAGGGACGTCCCATCGCCTCCCTCCAGGGCATGGATGACGCGGGGCGCGTCGTCTACGTGGGCAGCTTCAACAAGCTGCTCTTCCCGGGGTTGAGGTTGGCGTACGCCATCGTCCCGGAGGCCCTGGTGGGCGCGTTCATCGACGTGAAGCACGTGGCGGATGGCCACACGGCGCTGCTGACGCAGGGGGTGCTGGCGGCGTTCATCCAGGAGGGGCACCTGGCCCGTCACCTGCGCAGGGCGCGCGCCACCTATGACGAGCGGAGGCGGGCCTTCCTGGAGGAGGCGGCCGTCCTCGACCCGTGGTTGGAGTTCGGTCCGGCGAGGGCCGGCATGCACGTCACCGCCCGGTTTCGGGAGCACCTCGCGGGCCGCGTCGACGACAAGGCGGTCAGCGAGGCCTGTGCCCGCGAGGGTATCGAGGTCCACCCGCTCTCACGCTATGGGGCCACGGGGCGGGGAGGGCTCGTCTTCGGTTTCGCGGGGGCCACTCGCGCCGCCACGCGCACGGGCCTCCAGGCCGTGCGGCGGGTGCTCGAGGGCCGTGCTCAGCGGGGAATCGCGTAGGTGCCCACGGCGTGGGCCACCGGCTCCGGGAGGCCCTCGGAGTAGAGCGACACCTCGCCCACGGCGAGCGTCCGACCGAGCTTCAGCAGCTTGCACACGCCGATGATGCGGCGGTCCGCGGAGGGCTTGCGCATGAAGTTGAAGTTCAGGCTCGTGGTGACGGTGAGCGGGACGATGCCAATCTCACCGAGGATGGCGGCGTAGAGCGCCAGGTCGGCGGTGGCCATGAGCACCGGCCCCGAAACGGTGCCGCCAGGCCGCAGCTCCGCGACGGTGATGTCATGCGCCACGGTCGCCGACCGGTTGCCCACTTCCAGGACATGGACCCGTGTCTGCGGAAACTCCGCGGCGATGAAAGCCGAGACCTCTTGCTGGGTTGCCATGACTCGAGTGTGCAGGAAATGCCCCGGCGCGGGTAGCGCGGGATGGACGGGCGCGCGAGCCCCGGCGACCGCCACCACCGCGCCCAGGCGCTCGCGCGGCGCCTCCGCGGGGCTGTGACGGGGAGTCCGGCTTGGCCTCGACAGCTGGCGGCAAGCACAAGACGCCACACCGCGCAGACGGCGTGACGGGGAGTCGGGCTGGGCCTTGGTCGTCGTCGGCAAACACCAGACGCCACCTCGAGCCGATGCCGTCGTGACGGGGAGTCCGGCTCGGTCTCGACAGCCGGTGGTAAGCACAAGACGACGCGCCGCGCCGATGCCGTCGTGACGGGGAGGCCGGCTCGGCCTCGATAGTCGGCGGCAAGCACAAGACGCCACGTCGAGCCGATGCCGTCGTGACGGGGAGTCCGGCTCGGTCTCGACAGCCGGTGGTAAGCACAAGACGACGCGCCGCGCCGATGCCGTCGTGGCGGGGAGTCCAGTTCGGCCTCGGCAGTCGGGGCGGTGTCGGGACGACGACGAACAGTTGTCTCGCCTCGATGGCCAGGCCGCACGGGGACGTCACCTCAGGCGCCCCGTGGCGGCGGAAGCCGAGGCCGTGCTCACTCAGCCCGCCCGGAGCATCCCGACACGGAGCGTGGCCGGACCTGGACCGCCCGTCCGCCTGCTTGCCCCGTTTTCCGTCACGATGCGGTGACAGTCCGGGCGAGTGCCCGGACACTGGAACATTCGATTCCGCCACCCCGGTCCGGCGGATAGGGTCCGTGAGACATGAGTCACATGTGCAATCGGATGGTGGAAGTGCGAGGCGTCGTGGCGGGCCTCCTGGTGTTGGTTCCCTGGCTGGTCGTCGCCGCGCCCGCACGGGTGGATCCCGCGGAGGCGCTCATCGGGGTGTGGGGAAGCGAGCGCGTCCTCGGGCCCCAGGTCCGAGGGGAGCTGACCCTGGTCCGCCGGGGGGAGGTGTGGCGCGCGCGCATCGCGGGCTTCGACGCCCCGGCCCGCGTGGAGGGGCGGAAGGTGAGCGTGGTCCTTCCCGGCGGACAGGGCGAGCTGCGCGGCGCCCTGACGGAGGATGGCCAACGCGTCACGGGACATTGGATCCAGCCACGGGTGGACATGAGCGGCATGAAGTTCGCCACGCCGGTGACGCTGGGCGCGCTCCAGCCAGGGGTCTGGCGCGGCGACGTGTCTCCCCTGGAGGATCGCTTCTCGCTGTATCTCGTCGTCCGCAAGCAGGAGGACGGCGCCGTGGTCGCGTTCATCCGCAACCCGGAGCGCAACTTCGGCAACAGGCTGTTGTTCCGTGTCGGACTCCAGGAGGGCGTCGTGCGGCTCACGCCTGTCGCGGGCCGCGTCCAGCTCGAGGGCACGTACGACGCGGCGGCGGGGCGGTTGTCCCTCCTCGTCCCGGCGTTGGACCAGACCTTCGACTTCACCCGGCGCGGCCGCGACCAGGCCGTGGGGCTCTACGCGCGCACGCCCTCGCCGGGCCCGTATGTGTACCAGCCCCCCATCGCGGAGGCCGACGGCTGGGCGACGGCCTCGCTCGACGAGGTGGGCATGGCGGTGGAGCCCGTCCGTCAGCTGGTGCAGGGCATCCTCGACCAGGAGCCGGGCCCGGAGTCCGCGCCCGCCATCCAGGGCCTGCTCATCGCGCGGCATGGGAAGCTCGTCGTCGAGGAGTACTTCCAGGGCTTCGACAAGGAGCGCCCGCACGACCTGCGCTCCGCGGCGAAGAGCTATGCCTCCGTGTTGATCGGCATCGCCCTGGAGCATGGCGCGCCGTTCACCGTGGACACGCCCGTCGTCTCGCTGTTCCCCGAGTACAAGGGCGCGCTGAAGCAACTGGACGCACGCAAGCGCCGGCTCACCGTCGCGCACCTCATGTCGATGTCCACGGGGCTGGCCTGTGATGACGACGACCCCGCCTCCCCGGGGAACGAGGATCGGCTCGATGAGAGCGTGCCGGACTGGTACCGGTACACGCTGGACCTTCCCATGGTGGCCGACCCCGGCAAGCAGGGCGTGTATTGCTCCGCGAACATCAACCTGCTGGGCGGGGTGCTGCGCAACACCACCCGGCGATGGATTCCGGAGTTCTTCCACGAGCACCTCGCCACGCCGCTCCAACTGCGCGACTACCACCTCGACCTGATGCCCGACGGCGAGCAATACCTGGGCGGTGGCATCTACATGCGCCCGCGCGACGCGCTGAAGCTCGGTCAGCTCTACCTGTCCGGAGGGACCTGGAACGGCCGGCGCGTGGTGAGCCAGCGCTGGGTGGAGCGCTCCACGGCGAAGCACGCGACGATGTCGGACGGGCGGACCTACGGCTACTCCTGGTGGCGGCACGAGCTGAAGGTGGGGGACCGCGTGTACTCGCAATACGAGGCCAGCGGAAATGGCGGCCAGCTGGTGATGGTGGTCCCCGAACTGGACCTCGTCGTGATGTTCACCGCGGCCAACTACAACCACGTGTCCATCTGGCGGAAGTTCCGCGAGGAGCTGCTGCCCCGCTACATCCTCGCCGCCGTCGAGCGGGGGTGAGCCCGCGGCGGGAATCGTGCGGTTCCCGCCGTGTCGTCGCGTGGCGATGGATGGGTTCCCCGCGGAATCCGGCTGCTCCCGGCCTCCGTGGGCCGGGGCTCGCGACGCTGGGCGCGGGCGTGGCTGGGCCCGCCCCTCGAGGTGCCCGGGGCTCAGCGCGGCGTCATCTTGAGGAGTCGTCCGTTGGGCTCGTCGGTGAGGAGGTAGAGCGCGCCCTCGGGTCCCTCGACGACCTCGCGGATGCGGGCGTTGCCGGCGGGCTTCAGCCGCTCCTCGCCTTGCACGCGGTCGTTCTTCATCACCAGCCGCACGAGCGCGTGGCCGGCGAGCGCGCCGATGAAGAAGTTGCCCTTCCATTCGGGGAAGAGCTTGCCGGAGTAGATGGCCATCCCCGAGGGCGCGATGACCGGGTCCCAGAAGTACACCGGCTGCTCCATGCCCGGGCCCTGGGCGCTGTCGTGGATGGGGGCGCCGGAATACTCCCGCCCATAGCCGATGGTGGGCCAGCCGTAGTCCTTGCCGGACTCCACGAGGTTGAGCTCGTCACCCCCGAGTGGCCCCATCTCCACTTCCCAGAGCCGGTTCTGACCGTCGAGCGCCGCGGAGAGGATGTTGCGGTGGCCCCGCGAGTAGATTTCCGGCCGCGCGCCCACGCGACCCACGAAGGGATTGTCCGCCGGCACCGTGCCGTCCGGGTTGATGCGGACCGTCTTGCCGAAGTGGCTGCTGAGCTGGCGGGCCTGGACGCGCCCCGGGAGGATGGAGCGCTCGCCGAGCGTGACGAAGAGCGTCCCGTCGGGGTGGAAGACGAGGCGCCCCCCGGCGTGCATCGTGGAGTCGAGCGTGGGCTTCATGCGGAAGATGATTCGCAGGGCCTCGATGCGCGGCTGCGCGCCTTCCTTCAGCTTGCCCTTGCCCACCGCCAGTCCGTTGCCCGCCGCGCGGGGCTCGTAATAGGTCCAGTAGATGAGGCGGCTGGTGGCGAAGTCCGGCGCGACCTCCACGTCCAGCAGGCCCCCCTGGTCCCTGCCGTCCACGGGGGGAAGGCCCGCGATGGGCGGCGACTTCGCGCCCTCGGGCGTGACGATGAAGAGGTTCCCCGTGGGCTTCTCCGTCACCAGCATCCGCCGGTCCGGCAGGAACGCGATGGCCCAGGGGTACTTGAAGCCGGACGCGATCTGCGTGACCTGGAAGCGCGTCTGCGACGTGACGGCCGGCGCGTTCGTCTGACCCGGGAACGCCGGAGGGAAGGGCGAGGCCGTGGCGGTGGTGATGGCGGTGGGAGGGACTCCGGGTTCGGAGGGGGGCGTCGCGTCCTGGGCTCGCGCCTCTCCCTCCGGGAGCAGGAGGATGACGCAGGTCAGGAGGGACGACAGGGCGCTCGGACGCATGGGCTCTCCTCGGTGCGGATGGGAGGTTTCGCCCAGGCAGCTAATCGCCCATGCACGTGCGTGCCGCCCCCGGTCCCGGGCGGTGTGCGCGCCTGGACAGGCGTGGACGGTGTCTCCGCCCCCGGGGGTGAGGCGGCGGTCACCAGTCGGCATCTCCCATGCCCCGCGCCGTCTGCCCGACAACGGGCCCGTCAGATGGCCGTCGGATGCACCTTCCACTTCACGATGTCGCGGCGGCGCCGCGGGGGTGTGTCAGCGGCTCACGGTGGGCTGGAGGAAGAGCAGGTAGTGGGCGGGCAGCTCGGGGTACTCGGAGACGATGGCATAGCCCGCGGCCGTGGCGGCCTCGACGAGGGGTTGGCGGAGGGCCCGCAGGTGAGACACCGCGATGCGTCCTCCCGGCGTGAGGGCGGGGCGCAGCCGGTTGAGATAGGTGACGCGGTCCTCGAAGAAGTGGTCCACCTCCGACAGCAGGATGAGGTCGTACGTGTTCGCCTCGAGGCCCGGGTCGTCCGGGGCGACCTTGCGCACCGTGACGTTCTTGCGCCCGAGCATCCGCGCTCGCAGCTGCTGGAGCGCCTCGTCGTCGACGTCGGTGGCGACGACCTGCCCCGTGGGGCCCACGGCCTCCGCGAGTCGCGGCACGAAGTAGCCCAGGCCCGCGCCCACGTCCGCGACGCGCTGGCCCGCCGTGAGCCCCAGGGCGGCGATGAACTTCGCCGGCTGGCGGGAAGCGTCGTACGCGGGGCTCTGGCCTTCCACGCCGCCGACGCCGTGGATGGGCGCGCTCGGCGCCGACGCGGGAGTCGGGGACCCGGCGCGGACGGGCTCGGGGACAGGCGCCTCCGTGCGCTCGGAGCGGCACGCGCCAGCCGTCATCGAGACGAGTCCGAAACACATCCACAACCGCCAACGAAGCCAGGCGCGAGCATCAGGGGAGGTCATTCCAGCCACCAGGGGCCTGCGAGGAGGAATCAGGCATCCAACCAGGGAAACCCAGAGGGGGCGACCTCTTTCCAGGAAGGGCAGGTTTACTGGGGGTCCGACGAAGCCGTAGTCTCGTCGGTGTCATCCAGCCCGGCACCCGGGTGTTCGCGGGTGCATCAGGATTCATCGTGAACCACTCCCTCGCACGTCTCTCCCTCTGCTGCTTGTTGTTCGCCCCGCTGCTCGCGTGTGACTCCGACGCCGAGGAGGAGACGCCTGGAGAAGGGAATGACAAGCCGATGACGGGGGTCTGGAATCGCTTTGGGAGTGAGTATGGCTATCAGACGGACGTGGCCTTCGGCGGCATCGAGGGACAATCGTCGGATCGGGTCTATATGTGCGAGCTGCCCGGCTCCCCGAGCGCGGGCCTCTACAAGGGCCGGCTCATCAGCCCTCGGATGATTCGCTGGGACCCGACCTACGGCCTGCCCGACTACGAGGTGGTGTTCGAGGGCTCGACCATGCGCTTCAGGCCGCAGAACGGCAGCAACACCTTCCTGGGCCAGTACCAGAAGGGGAGCTGGACGTCCGGGGCCTGTGACCACGCGCTGGAGAATGGCGTGCTGGTGGACAAGTCGGCCACGGCCTACGTCCTCTTCCAGAACGGGCCCGACTTCCGCATCAACAACGTCACCGTGGGCGGCGAGCCCCTTCCCATCCACGCCACCGAGACCTGCAGCGTCACGACGCTCATCCCACCCGGCACCGGCGACAACGGCACGCTGAACGTCACCATCAGCTACAGCGGGGTGGGCGTCGACGGGCCCTATAGCCGGACCCAGAACCACACGCTGTATCGCTCCGACTTCAAGCCCGGCTGCAACAAGCTGGTGGCCGAGGTGGGCTGCGGCGCGCTCGCCGTCTGCGTCGCCGTCGTCCCGTAATCCGCTCGCGTGTGACGAGGACACGGCGCGTGGCGCGGGCCGTGGCCCGGATTCTCGAAACCCGAGGGGCGCTCCGGCGCGGGTCGCGAGCAGCCGTCACGGCCTGGGAGCGCGGGTGGGCCGTGAATACACACAGTGCGGGCTCGTCCTCAGCGCATGCTCGAGACATTGCGAGGTTTTCTGGGGGTGGCCCTGGCCATCCTGGGGCCGGGCTCCGCCCTTGCGGGGGAGCCGGTCGAGGGGCCGCCGCCCATTCCGTTGATTGGGATTGATGACGCCGGCTCGAAGATCCTCCTCATCGACGCGTCGGGGACCCGTGTCCTGGCGGACTGCGAGCACACGGAGGAGCACCGGATGCTGGGGGGACCGGAGAAGGGCCAGGTCCGCCAGCGGACGGAGGGGTGCCGCTTCTGGTCGCTGGCGGTGCACCCTCCCACGGGCCGGTGGATGGTGGCGGCGGGGGTGCCGGGAGACGAGCAGTTCTCGCGGATGATCCGCTTCAGGCTCGGGGGCCGTGACATCGCCACGCCGAGGACGAAGGACGGCAGGCCCATGGGGGGCACACTGCTCGTCCTGGGAAACACGGAAGGCATCATGGGCTACACGCCCGGCGTGCTGGAGACGTGGAACACCGAAGAGCGACAGTTCGCCCAGGCGCCCCATCGGTTCACGGAGGACGGCTCACGCGTCCTCGTCGCCAACAGCAACAGCGCCATCAACGAGACCTGGAGCTGGAGCTTCTCGTCCACGCCGACGGGCGTCCGGGTGCTGCCGCGCGGCGTGACGGACTCGGCGGGGCTTCACTACGTCCCGGGCGAGCACCGTGTCCTGACGCGACATCCGCGCGGCGGGCTGCGCCTGGCGACGATGGAGCGCTCCGCGACGAAGCCCTGGAAGGTGGGGCCCGCGCTGCGACAGTCGCGGCGTGGCGTGGTGACCCCCTTCGTCCTGGGTGACACGCTCGTCTACTACCAGGAGGGGCTCGGCGCGGACGGGCGCTGTGACGAGGACGTGGCCGGCTCCTATCGGCGGGTCGACCTGAAGACGGGCGAGGAGCGGACCTGGCGCCGCCAGGAGGCGTGGTGTTCGAACGACCTCCTCGCCGCGAACCAGTCCCGGCGGACCGTGTACTTCATCGAGGGGCTCGTCGCCTGGAAGATGGACCCGCATCTGTATGTGTATTCCCTCGACGACGACGCGGTGCGGGAGCTCCCGGTGGAGTACGTCACGAGGCTATACGACGTGAGCCGGGACGGCCGCTACGTGGCGCTGAAGGGGAGTCCGGGGCTCGTCATCCATGATGTCGACACGGGGAACACCGTCCACGTGAAGGGGCTGGGCGACACCTGGGCCGTGGGGTTCATCGACCCACGGTGATGAGGAGTCCCGCTCACGCGGAGGGGACTCCACCGCCCGTCACCGCCGCCCGGACGGGCCGGGCAGCGGGAGGGGGCTCGATGCTCAGGGGAACAGCAGCCGGGAGAGGGACTCCTGGCGCTCGCCGATCTGCGACGGCTGGCCGCCCCAGGAGTTCTCGGAGGTGATGCGGATGACGTCCGTCGGGATGCCCACGTTCATGGTGATGAGCTCGGTCGTCTGGGTACCCTGCCACTTGGCGTCTTCGCCGCTGAGCTGGTACTGCATGAAGTCGTCCTCGTAGTCGAAGAACTGTCGGGCCAGGCACCAGCGCAACAGCCGCGGCCCGGAGATGTTGAGCGTGGTGTTGAGCCGGTCCACGATGCGGTGCTGGTGGACGCGCCAGTCGGTCATCTGGTCCCGGGTCGGCTGGCCGATGTTGCCCGTGGGGAAGGCGTGCTCCAGGGAGGTCATCGAATAGAGGTGGAGCGAGTCCACCTCCTCCGTCTCCGGGTTCGCGTCGTAGAGCCGCTCGTACTGCGACACGATGCCGTCCAGGTAGCGCTGCATGAACTCGTGCCCCGGCGCGGACGCCAGCGCCGCGTTGTTGGGCACCTTGGGGTCGGTGAACACGCCAATGGCCAGGTCCGAGTTCAGCGAGAGCGTCGTGAGGTTCTGGATGTTCTTCGCCGGGAAGTTGTCGAGGTCCGTGTAGAGCCCGCCCTGCTGGAGGAGGATGGCCACGCGGAGCAGGTCGCTGGCGGCCCCGAAGTTCGCGTGCTGGCCGCACAGCTCGTCGGCGAGGTAGCGCGCCCAGGGCTCGGTGAAGTCCCCGGCCACCTCGGTGATGTCGTGAATCTCCACGCCGTTGCCGCGCAGGGTGCTCGCGGCCTCGGCGGTGATGGAGCGGTCCGTCTCCACCCACAGGTGGATGTTCCAGGGGCGGGTCCGCTTCTTCCATTCGAGGATGCGGTGGACCAGGTTGCTGTAGTCCACGGAGGGCGCCCACTTCGCCCAGGCCATGGCCAGCTCACCCCAGGACTTGAACCATTGCCCCTTGGTGGGATTCGCGAGCGGTCGGCGGCCACCGACCCAGATGAAATGGATGTCTTGAGGGAAAGGCATGTGAGGGGGACCTCGTCGAGGCGTCGGACACGGGGGAGTCCCAGTCGCGGCCCTCTCCGGGTGCAGCCCTCGTGCCGGTTCGTGTCCCCGCCGCCCGCCGCGGGCCGTCCCGGAGGCGGCCGCGCTCCGACGAGCCCATCCCGCGTCCTGGCGGGAAGCGGGCGCGTCCTCACGACACGCCCGGGTGACGCATCCGTTGCGCGGGCACGCACGTGGGGTTCGTGCGTGGCTCGACCGTTGGTGGGGATGGCCTCGAGCCATCCGCCGCCGCCCGACCTTCACCGCGCGCCGCGGAGGGGCTCGCTCGGCGGGTGGCTGGGCCCGCGCTCGCCGTGGGAGGGCGGACTCAGGGCCCGTTGCCCGGGAGCGCGCCGCCTCGCAGGAGCACGGCCGCGCGCTTGATGGCCGCCCGGATGCGGACATAGGTCCCGCACCGGCAGACGTTGTCGCTCATCGCCGCGTCGATGTCCGCGTCGCTGGGCCGGTCGTTGCGCCGCAACAGGGCGACGGCGGCCATGATCTGCCCGGGCTGGCAGAAGCCACACTGCGCCACGTCCTCCGTGAGCCACGCCTGTTGCACGGGGTGCAGCCCCTGCGCGCCCAGCCCCTCGATGGTGGTCACCTCGTGGCCCGCCATGTCGCCCACTGGATGGATGCAGGGGCGGAAGGCCGCGCCATCCAGGTGGCTGGTGCACGCGCCACACACGCCCACGCCACAGCCATACTTGGGCCCGGTCACGCCCAGCATGTCGCGCAGCACCCACAACAAGGGCAGGTCCGCGGGCGACTCCACCGACACCGTCTGGCCATTGAGGATGAACTGATGGGCCGGCATGCTCAGACTCCCTCGTCGAGGATGGGGAAGCGGGTGGGCATGGTGCCCCGGGCCCGCGCGATGGCGTTGGCCAGGGCCGCGGCGGCGCTCGGATAGCCGAGCTCGCCCACGCCTCCCACGCGGTCGTCCGAGCGGACCAGGTGCACCTGGATGTCCGACGGGACGTGCTTCATCCGCAGCCAGTGGTAGTCCGCGAAGCTGCCCTCGCGCACCGCGCCCGCGTCGATGTGGATGCCCGCGCTCAGGGTGGTGGACATCGCGTCCACGGCGGCGCCCTGGAGCTGGGCCTCGATGCCCTTCGGGTTGATGGGCAGGCCGACGTCCGCGGCGATGACGATGCGCAGCACCCGGGGCACCTCGCCGGTGACGTCCACCTCGACGAGGTGCGCGATGGCGCTGTCCCACTCCTCGAGCACCGCGACCCCCTGGGCGACCCCGGTCGGCAGCGCGCGCCCCCACTGCCCCTCCGCGACGACCTTGTCCAGGACCGCCCGCAGACGACTGGAGGACAGCCGCGCCCGCCGCAGCTCGACCGGGTCCTGCTGGAGCTCGCGCGCCAGCTGGTCCACGAAGACCTCGTTCGCCACGCCCACCTGGCTGGTGAACACCGACCGGAACGAACCCGTGGGGATGGGAATCGCGGGCTCGCGCACCTCCTGGCTCACCAGCCCGAAGCGGTAGGGCAGGTGCTGGCTGAGCCCGAAGAACACCGCGCTCGTCACCTCCGGGAGCAGCTCACCGGCCAGGGCGGTGACGGCGTCGCCGAAGCCGTGCGGGAGCTCGACGGTGGGAATGGCCGCCCGGTGGTTCCACCCGAGGATGCTCCCGCCGAGCCCCAGGTAGGCGAGGATGCGGTGGTGGCTCGCCGGGCGGAAGTGCCCGTGGCGCATGTCGTCGTTGCGCGTCCACATCAGCTTCACCGGCTGGCCGAGCGCGCGGGACACGAGCGCGGCCTCCACGGCGGCCTCGCCGAAGAACCTGCGACCGAACCCGCCTCCCGCCCGGATGACGTTCACGGTGACGCGCTGGGGCGCCAGCTCCCAGCCCAGCGCCTTGGCGA
Organism: Myxococcus stipitatus; assembly: GCF_021412625.1. Next base: position 778,404 of record NZ_JAKCFI010000004.1, read on the forward strand.
CCTCGCGCCGCAGGTACTTCGGGTCCTGCGCGCCAATCCAGACCTCCGCCTGGGTGCCCTCGACCCGCGCCACGCAGCTCTGCGTCTCCATGGTGGCGTGCGCGAGGTACGGGAAGTCGAAGCGCCCCTCCAGCGTGCGGGTCGTGAACAGCGGAGCGAGGGGGCGCGGACCGATGGCCTCCTGGAGCCGTGTCCGGATGTCCGCGTCGGACAGGGCGCTGGCGGGGCCCGGCGCCCAGGTGATGCGCAGGGCGTCACGGGCGGCGAGGGCCTGCGCGAACGTCCGCGCCGCCACGGCCACCCCCGAGGGCAGACGCACCACGCCCACCACGCCGGGCATCGTCCGGGCCGCGGCGTCGTCGAAGGCCTGGACCGTGCCTCGAAGCGTGGGGGGCCGCGCCACCACGGCGGGGAGCGCCCCGGGCACGTCGAGGTCCATCGCATAGCGGGCCGCGCCGGTGACGATGTCCCGCGCGTCGATGCGCCCCGTGGGGCGGCCCACGAGGGTGTACTCCGCCGCGGACTTGGGCAGTGGGGAGACGGCGGGCAGGAGCACCTGGGCCGCTTCCCCGGCCAGCTCGCCATAGCCCACCCGTCGGCCGTCGGGGGCTCGCACCTCGCCCTGGGCCGTGGTGAGGGTGAAGGCCAGCACGCCCCAGCGCCGCGCCGCGGCGGTGACCAGCCGCGCCCGCGCGTCCGCGGCCGCCGCGCGCAGAGGGCCGGCGAGGTAACGCATCGTCGAGGACAGGCCGGTGAGCTGGATGAGCCACCGTGAATCCACGCCGACGCCGCGCACCTCGACGGCGTCGAGCGGCAGGTCCAGCTCCTCCGCGACGAGCATCGCCACCGCCGTGGTGATGCCCTGGCCCATCTCCGTGCGAGGCAGGGTGGCGACGACGCGCCCATCCTCCTGGAGGGCGATGTAGAGGCTCAGCGCCGTCGCGTCCTCCTCCGAGGCGGGCGCTGCCGCCCGCGCTTCTGGAACCTCCAGCCCCAGCCGGGCCGCGACCATCAGCGTGGGCGCGGCCACCACCCAGGTCAGGAACCGACGCCGGTCCAGCCCCGAGGGCGAGGCGATGTCCGAATCGAGCGTATCCGCCATGCCCCGAGCATCGCACATGCCCCGGGTGAACCCAATCCGGACGGTGTCTGGCATTTCGCTGCGAGACGCATGTTCCCGGCGCGCCCGTGGCATGTGTCGGGCGGCGCACGGACGCGTCGACGCTGGCGTGCCTCGCCGTGCGCGCAATGACAGTCATGACCGGGCGGCCGGTGCCTGGGACGCGCACCGGTCCGCCCGGAGGCGCGGCTTTTTCGTCTCCGCTACGGGCCGCGTGAGAGGGATTGACGCCGCCGCGTGGACAGCAGCGCGAGCAGGGCCAGCCCCAACAGCCCGGCGCCCGCGCCCGAGGACTGCTGGCAGCCGCAGCCGCTCGACCCGGACTGCTCGGGCGTCTCGGGCTCTGGAGGCGTGGGCGGCTCCTCCTCGCCGGTGGGCAGGGGCTTCACCCGCACGTCGAAGGTGCAGCTCGTGCTGTTGCCGCTCGCGTCGGAGGCGGTCACTCGCACGGGCGTGGTGCCCAGGGGGAAGCGGGTGCCGCGCGGCGGCTCATACGTCACCACGGGCGTGGAGACGCCGTCCTGGGCCCGTGCCTCGGGCCAACCCGCGTACACGCCCTCCTCCGACTCGGCGATGGCGGACACGGCGGGCGGGCACGTCAGCTCGGGGGCCCGCGTGTCCCGCACCTGCACGACGAACACGCAGTCGGCGGAGTTGCCTCGCCAGTCGGTCGCGGTGACGCGGACCTGGGTGTCGCCCAGGGGGAACCGGGCGCCGCTGGCGTGGCTGTAGTGGACGACGGGCGCCGGGTCCAGGTCGGAGACGGACGCGGGGGGGTAGCTGACGGAGGCGCCCTGGCCGCTGGGGGCCTCGGCGACCTGTCCCGCGGGGCAGGTGAGCTGGGGGGGCTCCCGGTCGGGTGTCTCGAACTCCCACGCCCACAGCTCGCGCCCGGACGCGGGGTGCCACGCGGTGAAGTAGACCTTCGAGCCCGCCACCGCGAGCACGCGCGGCGAGGAGGACAGGGGCCCCGGGGCGATGTCCGCGACGCGGCGGGTGCCCGTCTCCGTGCCGTCCGTGGTCCACAGCTCCAGGCCGGAGGCTCCGTCCGAGGCCGCGAACACCCATGGCCCTTGGGGCTTGAGCGGGAAGAACGGACCTGGGCTCGTCGCGGCGTGCGTCGGCCCCGGGGCGATGTCCTTCAGTCGGACCGTGCCCGCCTCCGTGCCGTCGCTGCGCCAGGGCTCGAAGCCCCCCGCCTCGTCGCTCGCCCAGAACAGCAGCTGCCCCCCCATCGCCGTGAGCTGCGTGGGCGCTGGCGTGCTGGCGGAGGGGCCGAAGTCGCGCACCCGCGTCGAGCCCTCGCGCGTCCGCTTCCACAGCTGCGGAGGGGCGTCCGCGGGGTCGACCACGTGGTAGAGCGCGTCGCCCACCGCGACGGCGGCGGGCTTCGTCGACTCGCGCCAGGCCGTGGGCTGCAGCGGCCGCGTCCCCGCCGAGGTCCCGTCGCTCGTCCAGAGCTCCTGCCCTCGCGTCGCCGTGCTGGCCCAGAAGTAGAGGGTGCCATCCACGGGGACGAGGCGCTCGATGACGGAGCGGTTCGGCGCGGTGTCCAGCCGGGCCAGGCGCTCGGTCCCGCCCAGGGTCCCATCGCTCTTCCAGAGCTCCGCGGGCCCGGGGCTGGTGGCGATGACGAAGTAGACCTCGTCGCCCATGACGGTGAGCATCCGTGGCTTCGACGCCGTGTCGGAGAACTGGGCGAGCGGGCGGGTGCCGGCGGGCGTTCCATCCGTCACCCACAGCCCCCCGGACCGCCCGGGGCCACCCCAGTCCGCGACGAGCGCGACGTCGCCCAGCCGGGCGGTGAGCGCTCCCGCCGCAGGGGCGTCGCCGGCGCCGAACGAGCCGAGCTTCTCCCGCTTCTTCGTCGCGAGGTCCAACGCCCACAGCCCCGTGTCCGACGTGAGGGTATAGAAGAGGAGGGTCCGCTCCAGCCGGGTGAAGTGCGCGACGATGTTCCCCGAGGGGAGCGCCGGTGACAGGTCCGGGGGCTCGGTCCCCTTCGGCGTCCCATCCGTGACCCACACCGTCGCGTTGACGGTGGGGCGGGTGCCCTGGAACCAGAGGTGGTCATCCACCGCGAGCGCGTGCTCCTGGTAGCGCTCGATGCCGTTGCGGTTGCCCTCGCCCAGCGCCAGCAGCTTCTTCGTCCCCGCCTGGCTCCCGCTGCTCGCCCAGACGGCATCCGCGCTCCAGACGAGGAGCCCTCCCTGGGTCCAGCCGCCGGGGAGGCCCTGGCTCCAGTCGAAGGTGTCGCTGGTCGTCGCGAGCGTCACCGTGCCCTGGGGCGTGCCGTCGGTCTTGTTCAGGCTGGCTCCTCCCGAGTCCAGGCTCCGCGTGAAGTAGAGGCCATCCGGGGTGGACAGCATCGACATGGCGAAATTCGGGTTCGTGGAGGTGCTCAGGGTGAGGACGTCGGTGGTGCCCGGCGCGGTGCCGTTGCTGCGCATCAGCGACAGCGAGGAGTCGCTGGGAGATGCCTGGAAGTAGAGCTGCTCCTGGTGGACGAAGAGGCTCGAGGGGTTGGAGCTCCGGGAGCCGACGGAGATGTCGGTGACGGGCTGGGTGCCCGCGGCCGTTCCATCGCTGGTCCACAGCTCCACGCCGATGGAGAACTGCCACGCGGAGAAGTAGATGCGGCCGTTCATGCAGACCGGCGTCGGGCGCGGGAAGTTCGTGCTGCTCTGTCCGGTATGGTCGATGGCCGTCACCAGGAGCGTGCCGGCGCTGGTCCCGTTGCTCTTCCAGAGGTCGGAGCGGTCTCGGTTGGGATTGGCCCAGAAGAATGTGTTGCCACCACACGGGACGAAGCCGTGCGCGTTCGCCAGCCGGGCCGCCGCGTTCGCGGGCGTCAGCTTGCGCGTGCCGTCCGGGGTGCCGTCGCTCGTCCAGGCCGTGATGCCATCCAGCTCGTCGGTCGCGGAGAAGAACAGCGTGTCTCCCCCCACCGCGGAGTCCGTGCCGCCGGACTCCGCCCCCGCGACGGCCTTCACCAACCTGGTCCCCTCGGGGGTGCCATCGCTCTTCCAGAGCGAGAAGCCCGTGGGGGACGCGCCGACGTGGTGGCCCAGGATGTACAGCGCGCCACCCATGACCTCCATGCGGGGCGCGTAGCCGTACTGGCCTCCCAGGTTCAACCGCTTGACCAGCCGCGTGCCGTTGGTGGTGCCGTCACTCGTCCAGAGGCTCAGCCCATCCCCGACCCGTACGTCGGACGTGAGGAAGTAGGCACGCCCTCCCATGATGACCCCATGCTGGGGCGCGCCGTTCGACTCTCCGGGATGGAGGTCCATGACGAGGAACGTCCCGGGCATCGTGCCATCCGTGCGCCACAGCTCGTAGCCGTGCGTCGGGTCCGCGACCCCGAGCAGCAGCACGTCGCCGAGCATGAGGCTCAACGAGGGCGCGCGCGGCGGGTTGTAGGGATTGGGCTCCAGGGGATCGGGATTCAGGTCCTTCACCAGGAAGGGCGTCCCAACCGTCTGGGCAATGGCCTTTGGATGGGCGGCTTCCGTGACGGGTGGGGCGACGTCCTCGCGACAGCCGAGGAGCTGCATCGCGCACACGACGGCGACCACGACGACACCGCGGACAGCGTCTGCTTTCATGAAAGGATTCCCGGAGGGAGTGAGCACGCGGACCGGGGGCCGGGCCCGCGTGGCGGTCACTCTAGTCCTTAAGGTGACAGCATGTCCTCGGCGGGCTCCGCCGCGCTCGCTCGGCGCAGGAGGACGGAGCCGACCCGTGAGGGCCTCAGGGTCCCAGGAGTTCCTGGAGGAACTGGCTCAGGGCCGTGGCCATCTTCCGATGGGTGGCGGCGGAGGGGTGCCAGTCCTCGCCGATGCCGTCGACGTCGGGGTTCTGGACGGCCATCACGTGGCGATGGACGCGGGTGTCGCCCCGTTGCCGGCGCTCCGACACGAGGTCGGTGAGCCAGTCGCCGACGTGGACCGACCGCGTCTCCCCGCCCACGACGACCTCCTTGCGGCCATCCGTCATGCTGCCCAGCGTGCAGACGATGTGTGCTCGGGGGTGGAGCGCGCGCAGCCGCAGGAGGAACGCCCGATAGGCGGACTTGAAGGACTCCTCGTCCGGCAGGTCCTCGTCCGTGCCCGAGCCCGCGAAGGCGTCGTTGGTGCCGGCGTTGATGACGATGACGTCGGGAGAGGGGCCCGTGAAGTCCCAGCGCGCCTGCGAGTCCGGCACCGCGAGCTCGTAGACGGCGGGCAGCAGGCCGGACGTCGTCTGGTCCAGGTTCCGGTAGATGCCATGTCCCGAATAACAGACGAAGGTCGGCTCGGCGCCGAACGCCTGGGCCGTGAGCCAGCCATAGCCCAGGCGAGGGTCCTGGTTCCTCGACGTGAAGGTGGGGGCCCGCCAGGGTGGTGGCTGGGGGATGAACGAGCGCCCCGTTCCATAGGCGCAGGTGATGGAGTCCCCGATGAACTCGAACCGCAAGGGCGAACGCGCGGGTGGCTCCCGCAGCTCGCCGTGGACCTCCAGCGCCACGAACTCGCTCGTCCCCACCAGGCTCTCGGTCCGCTTGAGCAGCTCCACGGTGTGCAGCCCCACGGGCAGTTCGGAGGCCAGCGGGTAGAGCGGCTGGCCCGCGCGCACCTCGAGCAACGTCGGCGGGGCGCCATCGATCGACACGTCGAAGTAGTTGGTCCCCGCCTCGCCACCGGCTCCCGCGTCGTCGAGCCGCAGGCGCAGGCCGTCGCCCCAGAAGCGGGCGCGCACCGTCGAGCCCGGATGGGAGAGGACCACCCCCCGGCCAGAGTCATGAGCCCGCCCGATGTATTGCACTCGCGCGTCCGACGCGGGAACCGTCACCCAGCTGAGCGGCGTCACCGCGGGGGCGCCGCTGCACGCGGCCAACGTCATGCCCACTCCCAGGATGGCGAGCCCTTGGCCGAGCGACGGCGGGACGGGCGCGGGCAATCGCTGACACATGGGGAGAGGGATAGCACGCGCGTCACGGCAAGGCGATGAAGGGGGCGGGGGAATACCGCGATGTCGAACCCCGTGGCGAGATTCCAATTCATTGGCGCGCCGTCCCCATGGCGACAGTCACCCGCACATCTTCCCCCTGTTTCCGGACCCCCCTGTGAAAGGACCGTACTCGTCATGAAGCCCGCATCCCTGTTTCCTCCACCTCCGCCGACCCTCGCGAGCGTGGGACTCCTGTCGCTGCGTGTCGTGGCCGGAGCCGCGTTCATGTTCCACGGCTGGTCGAAAATCCAGGACCCGTTCCACTGGATGGGACCCGAGGCCGCCGTGCCTGGGGTCCTCCAGGCGCTGGCCGCGCTCTCCGAGTTTGGTGGCGGGCTCGCGTGGATCCTCGGCGCGCTCGTCCCGCTGGCGTCCCTGGGCCTGTTCTTCACGATGGCCGTCGCGGTGCACTTCCACGCCGTGATTCGCGGGGACCCGTTCGTGGGACACACGGGCAGCTATGAGATTGCCCTGCTCTATCTCGTCATCGCCGTGGCGTTCCTCACGGCCGGGCCGGGCCGGTTCTCGGTGGATGCGTGGCTGCGGCGGAAGCTGGCAGGGTGAGCCTCACTCCCTCCGGGTGGTGGGCCTGGGCGCGGGGGACTCGCGAAGCCACTGGAGGGCGCGCTCCAGCACCTCGTCGCGTCCCGCCTGGAGCCCCGCGATGGTCGGCCGCGCCTTCACCTGGGGCTCCAGTCCCTTGCGCTGGAGCTGCCGGCCGTCGCCGTGACGGACGTCCTGTCCGGTGAAGTAGAAGCGGATACCGCCGGGCAGCATCGCGTAGGTGACGTCTCCGTCGGCGCCGGCGGTGACGCTGCCCACGAAGACGGTGTCCGCGATGCTCTCCAGCATCAACCCCATGTGCTCCGCCTGGCTGATGGTCCGTGAGTCGATGAGCGCCACCACGCGCCCCCGGTACTTGGGGCCATCGCTCGGCTGCACCCTGTCGAGGGCCTTGTGGGTGCCCACGCGAGAGCCCCCCACCAGGGGGCGCTCGTAGAGGGCATAGGGGCGCGAGCCCTTCACGTCGAAGTAGGGCCCGAGCGCCCACATGCTGCCCCGAGGGTAGCCGCGCAGGTCGAACACGATGGCGGAGGTGTGCTGGAGCTTCTCGAACAGCTCGGGGACCTGCCAGGCCTCCAGCGCGCCGGCGTCGACGAAGCCGACGTTGCCGTCCAGCACCCGGAAGGCCGGCTCCTTCGTCGCGTCCGGAAACGCGGGTGGGCGGTACGTGACCTTCACCTCCTTGGGGCCCTTGGGGCCGCGCACGCCGAGCGTGGACGTCGTGCCCTCCGGGCCGGAGATCGCGCGGCGCAGGAGGTAGTCACGGATGCTGCCGGAGGTGGGGCCCGCGACATAGGGGGCGAAGCGCCGCGCCCGCGCCTCGATGGGCTCTCCATTCACGCTCTCGATGATGTCGCCCACCGCCAGACCCGGGATGGCCTCCGGGCTGAACAGCTTCAGCACCACGGCCCTTCCGTCGATGTCCGTCACCCAGCAGGGTGGGCCGACGCCGAAGAAGCGCTGGAGCTCGGGATGGCCCCGCATGGCGGCGTGCCCGTCCTGGACCCAGGCGGCCGCCTCGGCCAGCGTGAGCGCGTACTCCTTCGCGTCCTTCGCGGCCTCCAGCTTCGTGAGCAGCTCGGGCAGCCGGTCGTCCCAGGGTTTGTCCATCAGGTGGTGGTAGGGGAAGAAGCCACGGACCACCGCCCACAGCTTGGCGCCCGCCAGCAGGCGAAGCTCACGGGAGGGGTAGAGCGCCTCGGGGTAGCTGGGCTCCGGACGCCAGCCGACCGTGGGGCGATAGCCTGGCCCCGGCGTGGCCTTGGGCGGACGGGTCGCGAGCGCGAGCGCCTGACCGAACCCCTTGTCCGGTCCGTCGAGGCGCGCTCTCGCGGGCAGCTTCAGGTCGACGCCGAACGGAATGACGGGCTCGTTCAGGCTCATCAACGCCTGGTAGCCCTCGCCCAGCGGAATGGTGGTCTGTTGGTTCACCGAGGAGACGTCGACCGCCCCTTCCGCGACCAGCAGCGCCTTCCCACGCGCTCGCAGGGCCAGCATGGGGAGCGTGACCACGGAGTCCTCGTCGCCGAGGAAGACGAACAGGGCCGGCTTCTTGCCGGGAGTGCCGATGATGACGTCGTCGGCGGGGAGCGTGAACTCGGTGTAGTAGAGGGGCGTGTTCGAGCCGTCCTGCCCCCGCAGCCCGACGTGGACCACGTCCCGGAGGCCCGGCACGCTCAGCTCGCCCTCGACGAGGTGGGGCATCAGCTCCGGAGGGACCCAATACAGGCCGTAGCGGCTGAACCCTCGTGAGCGCAGGTCCAGGACCACCGCTCTCGCCCTGGCGAGGTCCGCGTCGAGCGAGCCGAGCGCTTCTCCCAACCGGGCGCGGCCCTCCTCGCCATGGAGAGCGCGCAGGTCGAGCACGAGGACGTCCTTCTCCCAGCTCTTGAGCGGGCGCGGAGTGGGGGACGGCCCCTGGGGCGTGGAAGGCTTCTCCTCCGGCACCACCAGGGTCGCGTCATCCCCCAGCGCCGAGAGCATGCCCTGGACGGCGGCGGCATAGGCCTCCGCGCTCGTCGCCGCCTCCACGCGGGGGAGCGCGGAGAGGAAGGCCGCGTCCCACTCGGCGGGCTTGGAGAAGGCCCAGGGATGCTGGAAGCGGACCTTGCCCCACAGCTTCACCAGCCGCAGCCGACGCTCCGCGCGGAGGGCGTCGGAGGAGGCCGGAGTGGGCGCGCTCGCGGACGCGCTCCCCGAGAGACACAGGAGCCCCAGGAGCAACACCGCGCACGTCCCACGCCTTGAACGCCTCATCGAGCCACCCCCAGCATCGAGTCGAAGACGCGGCACAGTTGAGTCGAATCCCCGAAGGGAACGCAACCGGGCGCGGGCTTCCGCGTCCGCGCCCCCCGGGCTTTCCCGACGTCTGACATTGTGCTGAGGTCGCGAGTCCCCCGGACGGACCTGCTCTCGTGTTCAAGGAATGGAACCGACATGCGGACCACCAGACCTGTCGTGAAGTCCGAAGAGCAGAAGGCGTTGGAGGACCTGTCCCTCTGGACCGAGAAGCTCCAGCACCTCGCCAATGTCGAAGTGGAGTTCACGGAGCGGTACCTCTCGCGCCGCGCGGGCGGCGCGCTCCCCGCCCATAGCGCCGCGCTCTTCCACAAGCTCGGAGTGCTCCCCTTCCGTTGGCGGGCCACGGACGGCTCGGGGTATTCCGGCGCCTGCAGTCTCACCCGAGGGGAGTGGTTTCGCGACAACCCGGGCTTCACCTTCGCGAAGGACGTCCAGGCCATGGTGGTCGACTCGCACGACGACCAGTCCATGGCCTTCTTCGTGCGCGAGGGACGCGGGGGCTCGAAGTCCGTCCGCATCGTCGGCGCCGCCGCGGGCGAGGAGGAGGACGCGGTGCCCGTCGCCCGGACCCTGGCGGAGTACGTCCAGCGCGCCGTCGACGCCCGCTTCGCCAGCGCCTGGTTCCTCCAGCCGGCGCGGGTGAAGAAGGTCCGCGCCTGGCTGGACGCGCAGCCCCTCCAGGCGACGCCCAACTTCGACGTGACGGTGGAGGCCGTGGAGCCGGCGGAGGGCGAGGCGCTCCGGGCCCAGCGGGTCGACTGGCTGGCCCGTCGCGACCGGGTGTCCATCGCCAAGGAGGCGGGGTGCGCGGGCTCAGCGCGCGCGGAGGTGGTGGCCCGGGCCATCTCCCAGGTGATGTCGGGGCGAGCGACGGCCCAGCGGAAGCAACTCCAGGCGCTGTTGATGTCGAGGAACCCGGGGTGGCGTCGCGACTGGTTCCTGGAGCCCCTGGATCCGGGGCTCGTGGCCGTGCGCCTGCACGTGAAGCGGCTTCGACACGCCTATCTTCTTCCCTACCCGGATGCCGCCCTCTTCCAGGCGCTCCAACTGCTCCTCGACGCCAAGGGTGCCCAGGCGCTCCACGCGGCCGTGGACGTGGACGTGCTGCGCTTCTGCCACTACCGCCGCGCGGACATCGCCCAGGAGGTCTGCGCGGCGGGCTTCGCCAGGCAGCCGGCGAAGCCGGGAGGAAGGTCGGTCCCGAGCGAGCTGGGCCTGACGGTGGTGCTCCCCAAGGCCCTCGTGCCCAAGGGGTGCCGTCCCGGCACCCGCTTCAAGTCCATTGCCCCCGGCTCTGGACGGACCCGTCATGCCCTGGGGCGTCGCGGGCGCTGAGCGCCCGTGCCCTCAGCGCCGCGTGGCGACGAGCCGCGCCAGGTCGATCATCCGGTTGGAGAAGCCCCACTCGTTGTCGTACCAGGCGAAGACCTTGGCGAACCGCTCGCCCACCACCTGGGTGAGCGTGGCGTCGAAGATGGAGGAGCGAGGGTCCCCCAGGTAGTCGCTCGAGACGAGGGGCTCCTCGGTGTAGCCGAGGATGCCGCGCATGGGGCCTTCGCTCGCCCGCCGCATCGCCGCGTGGATGGACTCGCGGGAGAGGGACCGCGTGCTCTCGAAGGTGAGGTCGACGAGCGAGACATCCATCGTCGGGACGCGCATCGATTGGCCGTCGAAGCGGCCCGCGAGTGAGGGGAGCACCTCGCTCAACGCCCGCGCGGCCCCCGAGGACGTGGGGACGATGTTCTGCGCGGCGGCCCGGGCCCGCCGCAGGTCCCCCTTGCGGTGGGGCACGTCGAGCAGCGCCTGGTCGTTGGTGTACGAGTGCGTGGTCGTCATGAGGCCACGCTCGAGCCCGAAGGCGTCGAGGAGCACCTTGGCGACGGGCGCCAGGCAGTTGGTCGTGCACGAACCACAGGAGATGACCGTGTGCCGGGCCGGGTCGTAGTCCGCGTCGTTCACCCCGAGGACGATGGTCGCGTCCTGCCCCTTCGCCGGCGCGCCGATGATGACCTTGGAGGCGCCCGCTCCCAGGTGCGCGCTGGCCTTGGCCTTGTCGGTGAACAGGCCGGTGCACTCCAGAACGACGTCGACGCCCAGCTCCTTCCAGGGCAGCTGGGCCGGGTCCTTCTCCGCCGTCACCCGGAGGGTCCTACCGGCGATGTCCAGGCCCGTGTCCCGCGCCGTCGCCCGCTGGGCCGCGCGGCCGTGCACCGTGTCGTAGTTGTAGAGATGGGCGAGCGTCTCCGCGCTCGTCAGGTCGTTCACCGCGACGACCTCGATGTCCGAGACGCCTCGCTCGAACAGGGCGCGCACGATGCACCGGCCGATGCGGCCGAAGCCGTTGATGGCGATTCTACGGGTCATTCGTCAGGACTCCTGGATGCGGGAAGAGGGGCACCACCGAACGCGTCGAAGAGCTTCTTCGCGATGCGCTCGAAATCCTGGAGGTCGCGCTCATCGAGCACGGACACGACGCGCGCCGCGAAGTGGCTCCGCGCCTCCTCCACGCGCGCGCGCATGCGCTGGCCGCTGGCGCTCAGGCCGAGCACGTACTCGCGCCGGTCCTCCCTGCTCTGTCCGCGCAGCACCAGCTTTCGCTGGATGAGCGTGCGCAGCAGCCGCCCGGCCAGCGTCGGCGCCATGTCCGTCGCCCGCGCGAGCTGGGCCTGGGAGGTTCCCGGGTTGCGTCCGATGTAGCGGAGGAAGCGGGCCTGCGCGCTGAAGAGCTTCTCCGCGGCGTATGTCTCGTCCGACACGGACATCAGGCTGCGCCAGAGCGCTCCGAACGTCTCGATGAACTCGATGGGGTCACGGCCCCGGCGGCGCGGTTCCGACATGATGTACCAAGTATATCATATTCATGTCCCAGGTATATGAACAGGGGCGCGCGTGGGCGAGGGACCTGTCGGGCGGTGGACGCTCCCGCGCCGGGGGGCCGTCGAGCGGATTGTCCGGGGAGCGACATCGACGAGCTCCTCGGTGCCTGCTCGTGCGACAGTCCCGGGAGGACCCCGGGCCTTCCGGCCCCGCGCCGCGTGTCCGCGACCCCAGCACGCCAGGAGAGGAACCGGAGATGACCGGAGTGAAGCGCCCCTACGTGGTCTGTCACATGATTCCGTCCATCGACGGGCGCATCGTCACCACGCACTGGAAGCTGCCGCCCCGCGTCCTGGCCGAGTACGAGCGCACGGCCCGGACGTACGGCGCGGACGCCTGGATGATTGGCCGCGTCTCGATGGAGCCCTATGCCGGCAAGGCGCGGGTGCCGCGGCGTGCGTCGCGGAGTCCGATTCCCAGGAAGGACTTCGTCGCCAGCCATGACGCGGACTCCTACGCCATCGCGCTCGACCCCTCCGGGAAGCTCACCTGGCGGTCGGGCGACATCGACGGGGAGCACGTCATCACCGTCCTCACCGAGTCGGTCTCCGACGACTACCTGGCCTTCCTCCAGGAGAAGGGCGTCTCCTATGTGTTCGGTGGCGCGCGGCGGATCGACCTGCGCAAGGTGCTGCGCAAGCTCCAGGCGCTGTTCGGCATCCGGAAGCTGCTGCTTGAGGGCGGAGGCGGCATCAATGGCTCCTTCCTGGCCGCGGACCTCATCGACGAGCTGAGCGTGTTGCTGGCGCCCATTGCGGATGGCTCCATCGGCACGCCCTCGCTGTTCGACGCGAAGCGGGGGAGGGGGCCCGCTCGTCACCTGAAGCTCGTCGGCTTCGAGAAGCGCGCGGGCGACCTGCTCTGGCTGCGCTACCGGCGCGGGCGCTGACGCCCGGGCGCGGCGTCAGATGCCCGTCACGTTGCGGATGAAGTCGAGCATCCGGTCGCACGTCGTGCGCAGGTCCATCTTCTCCTCGGCCATGCGGCGGGACTCGCGGCCCATGGCGCGCAGCCTGTCGGGCGTCGACACCAGGGCGTCGAGCGTGCTGGCGAGCGCCGCGTAGTCCCCCACCGGGACGATGCGCCCGTCCACGCCGTCCCGCACCAGCTCCCCCACGCCTCCGGTGGGGGTCGTCACCACGGCGAGGCCCGCGGCCTTCGCCTCGGCGATGGCCCACGATGACATGTCCGCCATGGTCGGCAGCACGAACAGGTCCGCCGCCTGGGCGAGGCTGATCAGCTCCGGCGAGTTGGGCTTCACCCCCACGTGGACATGGACACCGGGGGGCGCCTCGAAGCCCGAGGAGGTCACCAGGTCCAGCCGCCAGCCGCGCACCCGCGTCTCCCGGGCCCAGCGCAGCAGCAGCATGCCGCCCTTGCGCCCCAGGTCGCCGCCGACGAAGAGCAACCGCACCACGCCATCCCTCGGCTTGCGCGCCTCGTCCGGGTGCCACAGCTCGGTGTCCACGCTCGGCCAGACCACGTGGACGCGCGCGTCCGGGACGCCGTACTCCTGCACCAGCGAGCGCTTGGTGTACTCCGAGAAGGACAAGAGGCCCCGGGCCACCTTGTACGTGCGGCGGTGCAGCGCGTTCTTGGCGCGCCCCACCCAGCCGGCGTGCTGGGACGGCAGGCCGTAGTACCGCAGGTAGTCCTCCAGTCCGGAGGGCGTGGCGTCCGTGGAGACGACGCTCGGCACACGGCTCATGAAGTCGTGCGCCAGGTGCGCCATCCGCTGGGTATGGACGACGGCGGCGCGCAGCGGCTCGTTCGCGACCGCCTGCTGGAGCGCCCAGCGCGTGCGCAGCCCGCCCCGGATGGACAGCCGCGAACGGACCAAGGGGAGGTGCTCCCACATATCGTCCGCGTGTTCATCGATGGGCAGCCACACCGGCGTGATGTCGGTGCGACGCGACATGGCCCGCTTCAGGTTCTGGAGGAAGACGGCGTTGCCGAGAGTCGTCTCGATGGCGAACGCGATGCGTGGGGGTGACGTCGACATCATCACTTGCGAGCCACTCCATCGACCATTCTCGCGGAGACATGCCGCGTGGGGGACTTCACCTATAGCGGCTCGGTGCACCGAGTGAAACCCCCCATGTGCCCACCACTTCACGGCTCCCGGCTTTGTGCCGCGCAGTGACGATTGCCTCGCACGGATGGCCTGCCCACGCGCGCTCCACTTCGGGCGCAGGTTCTTGGAATCCGGTGGCCCGGCGTGCCCACGTCCATGGGCGGCCGTCGGGTGCCCCTGGGTGGATGATTGCTCCCCTGGTTCGCGAGCGACCCCGGATGGTGGGAGGGCGACCTACTGTCGCGTGGGCGCGCGCCGCTTCCGGCCCGCCTCGAGGCCGGCCACCAGCGCCTCCAGGCCGAACTCGAACTCCGCATCCACGTCATGGCTGGCCAGCGAGGAGGCGGCCTCCCTGACGCGAGGAAACGCCGTCGGGTCGAGCTGGTGGTAGGCCGGGGCGGACGCCTCGTCCGGCTTCGGGGTCGCGGAGGTCGCCACCGTGTGGCCGACGACGAAGGCCACCAGCACCTGCAGCGCGCTGAGGGACTCGTCGATGCCGAAGCCACCGCCGCGCAGCGCCTCGAGCACGGCCTCGACGTGGGCGATGGACGCGGGCGTGACGGCGGGCCGCGTGGCGAAGAGCGGCAGCGCGTTCGGATGGGCACGCAGCACGCTCCTCAGCGCCCGCGCCCGCTCCCGGAGGAACGCCTGCCACGACGACTCCCGCTTCGCCGGGGAGAGCTCTCCCAGGACGGCCTCGAAGACGCCGTCGAGGATCTCCGCCTTGTTGGACACGTGGTTGTAGAGGGACATCGCCTCTACCCCCAGCGCCTGGCCCAGCCGCCGCATGGAGATGGCCTCCAGTCCCTCTTCGTCCACGATGCCGAGCGCGGCGCGCAGGATGCGTTCTCTCGACAGCGGAGGGCGTCTGGACGTCGTCTTCATGGCGTGGGCTTGACGGACTTACGCCATGAGCTTGCGGTGTAAGTCAATCATGTGGATACGAGAGAGAGCAGCGTCGGCGGGCGTTCCGCCCGGCCGCGATGGGGTCGTGCCATGCGAAGCGCGCCTGCGTCGGTGGGTCGAGCACCTGGCGGTGCCTCGGCACTTCTTCGCGAACGCCCGGAACAACGCCTGGGTGCGGGACGAGCTGGCGACGGCGTTCGAGCGCGTGGGGCTGAGCGTGCGGTTGCAGGGGAACTACCGCAACGTCGTGGCGTTGCCGCGAAGGGCGGGGGAGGGCCCCGTGACGTTCGTGGCCGCCCACTACGACAGCGTCCCGGACTGTCCGGGCGCGGACGACAACGCGAGCGGGCTGGCGGTGATGCTCGAGTGCGCGCGGGTGCTGGCGTGCTCGGGCGCGGAGTCCCCGGTCGGCTTCCTCGCGTTCAACGCGGAGGAGGATGGCCTGTTGGGCAGCCGCGACTTCGTCGCTCACGGGCTGTCCGCCCTGCCGTGCCGGGTGGGCGTGACGCACGTGCTCGAAATGGTGGGCTACCGAGGTGACGCGCGGACGCCCCGGGACATGCCCCTTCCGTGGGTGCCCGAGCGGTTGCAGGTGCCCGACTTCATCGGGCTCGTCGCCAACCGGCGCTCCAACGAGGTCGTCGACCGGGCCCTCCGCCTGCCGGTCTCCTCGGCGCCGCGGGTGATGGCGCTGAAGACGTGGGGGGAGATCCACCGCCTCGTGCCCGACCTGACGCGCAGCGACCACTTCCCCTTCTGGTCCTCGGGCCACCCCGCGGTGCTCTGGACCGACACGGGCGACTTCCGCAATCCGCACTACCACCACCCGAGCGACACCCCGGACACGTTGGACTACGCGTTCATGCGGGACGTCGCCGGGCTGCTGTGCGCCGTCGTCACCACGTCACCGGCCCACCAGGCGTAGGCGGCACACGTGCTCGCGCCACGCTCCTGTCTCGACCGCGTGCATTCCCTGGTGACGACCCGTGGCCCATTCGCGTTGCACCCGTCCAACGTTCCCGGGCGTGGCCGCCCTCGCTCGGGCGGCCACCGAGGCGTGTCCTGGCGTTCACCGGGGAGGGAAGTCCGGGCCCGCGCCGCGCCGCTCCTGCGGGAGCCTCCGCTCGAGGCCATCCGCATCGAAGTGGCGGACGACGGTGGATGCCTGACGGAGCGCGGGGCTCGCGACGTCGTAGCTCGCGAAGGCCTCGAAGGGGCCCTCGGCCACCGCGGAGGAGTGGCGGATGACGACCCTCCCGGCAGGCAGGCCCGCGGGCAGCCGGGCCAGGTAGTCGCTCCTGCCCGCGCCGCCGAGGAGCGCCTCGAGCTTTCGGGCCTCCTCCAGGGCCCTCGCGGGGATGGGCGGCCAGTAGACCCACTCGCTGATGGAGCGTCCCCGGTCGTCCAATCGCGCCCAGGCGACCGAGTCGACCACGGCGTAGCCCTCGACCTTCCGCTCGAGGATGGAGGCGTAGCCGTCGACCTGGGGTTGGACGGGACGGGACTCGTTCGTCGAGCCCCTGGCCGAGAGGTACGTGTTGGCGTGGACACCGCCTATCTGGTCGCCGGGGATGCCGGCCGCGCGGAAGTATTCGAGGACCTGGGCGTTGTGCTGGTCCGGGCCCGCCCCGTAGCGAGCCTCGGGAGCCCCCCAGGATGCGCCCGCCTTGGGTGCGCCATCGCTCTGGACCGCGATGACCAGGCCATTGCGCGAATGGGTGGCGAAGACGCCCTGGGGGCCCACCACCTTGACGAAGCCATGCTCCTCGAGGCGATGCACTCCGGAGGGGGACGGACCCACTTCGAAGCGTGAGCGTTCCAGCGCGTGGCGGTAGCCGACCGCGCCGCCCTTGTCGCTGGCGATGAGCCCGGCGGAGCCGTCCCGGGCGAGCCCCACGCCCGCGCATGCGAGCCACAGGGCCAGGACCCCACGGAGGGAGACGGGATGCGAGGCGGTCATGGCAGCTCCCAGGCGCGCTGGTCGGCGGCGGGAAGCGGATAGTTGCAGACCCATCGCGCCTCGTAGAACTGATTGCCCAGGGCGTCGTTGCTGTCCGAGGACAGGTGGACCCAGCTTTCGGTCATCGAGCCGGCGGCGCGCTGGGGCGAGTTGTCCATTCCGACGATGATGTTGCAGCCGCAGCCGTTGAAGCCGTGACCGCCTCCCCCGCCGGGACAGGCGCCTCCCTCGTTCGCGGGCAGCGAGTTCATCGTCTGGACCCACGACGTGGAGACGCGGGTGTTCTCGTTGGCCCGGTAGAACATGGAGAAGGTGGAGCCCCGGTCGGGGACGTTCGCCGTGTCACCTCCCGCGGTCATCAGGGTGGCGATGAGCTGGATGCCCGCGTTGGCGTTCACGAGCGTGTGGGCCCAGAACGGAGGCAGGATGCCGTGGCTGATGTCGAGCACCACGAGGTTGGCGCCACCATCCGTTCCGGCGCCGGCCCATCCGCCGGACTGCGGGCTCTCCCCGAAGCGGACGGGGCCGCGCGTGTAGTTCACCAGCCCTCCGAAGCGGTCTCCGCTCGGGCTGTAGGTCACGAACTGGCGGTCCACCATGTAGCAACAACGAGGTGCGTCCATCGGGCTGAAGCGACAGGTGCCCGGCATGCGGGCGACGCCGCCGCCCGTCGCGGTCTCCGGGCGGGTGCAGGTGGCGGTCGTCGTGCAGGGGACGGTCGAACACCCGTGGTGGGTGATGCCGTGTCCGGTGAAATAGGCCGCGGCGCGCGCGTACCGGTCGAAGTAGAGCTGGTCGAGCCCCTGGGCGTTCTGGGAGACGTCCACGAAGTCCCGGTCGTAGACGGCGGAGTTCGTGTAGCGCGCGCCGCTGGTCCACCTGCTCCCCGGGAAGACCATGTTCTGCATGAAGCCGTCGCCATTGGCGATGGAGTTGGGGAGCTGGCCGTTGGGGCCATAGTCGTTGACGCTCTCCACGATGACGGCCGTGCTCGTCTGGGCGGGGGCGCTGGAGGGGCTGACCGCCAGCAGGAGGGCGATCCAACATGCGGAAGGGATGTCTGGCTTCATGGGGGACTCGTTCTCATGCGGGCTGCATGTGTTTGCGAGGGATTGAGTCCAGGTCTGGTTTCACGGCGACGGCAGGGCAATGTCTTCACCAGGACGCGCGGAGAGATGTCCGAGGCAGGGCAGACGCAGTGACCTGGAGAGGACAGCCGGAGGTTCGGAGGGTGAGAGGGGTGGCCCGCCGCGGCGAGCGCTATGCTGCGGGGCCATGAGCGAGGCGCACGCCGAGGAGGTCCCCACCTGGAGCGACGGAGTCCTTCCCTACGCTCCGTTGTCGACGCTCAAGCCGCTCGACGAGGGGCTCTGGTGGGTGGATGGCCCCGTCGCCCGGATGCGCTTCGGGCCCGTCGCGCTGCCATTCCCCACGCGCATGGTGGTCATCCGGCTGCGCTCGGGCGGGCTGTGGCTCTGGTCACCGACTGCGCCCACGCCCGGGCTGTTCGCGGAGGTGGACGCGCTCGGACGCGTGGCGCATCTCGTCTCGCCCAACCGGTTCCACTACGCGGCCATCCCCGCATGGAAGGCCCGCTATCCGCATGCGACGGCCTGGGCCTCTCCAGGTGTCCGCGAGCGGGCGCGCTCGCAAAAGCTGGACGTCCCGTTCGACGCCGACCTCGCGGAGGAGGCACCGGAGGCATGGCGCCAGGACCTGGGGCAGCTCATCTTCCGGGGAAGCCGCTACGTCGAGGAGGTGGTGTTCTTCCACCACGCCTCCTCGACCCTGGTCCTCGCGGACCTGGTCATGTCGCTGGAGCGGGAGCGGGTGCATCCCCGGTTGAGGTGGATGCTCGCGCTCGGTGACACCTTCTGGCCGGGACAGACACCGCGCGAGGTGCGGGCCACGACGTGGGGGCGGGTGCCTCTGGCGCGGGCCTGCTACGAACGGATGGCGGGGTGGCGGCCCCGGCGGGTCCTGGTCGCGCACGGGCGCTGCTATCTCGACGAGGCGACCGTCCGGCTCGAACGGGCCTTCGCCTGGCTGCGCTGAGGCGCGCCCCCCTCGTTCAGGCGCTCTTCAGCCGGGGGCCAGCCACTTCGAGCAGTTGCTGTTCGGGTTCGCCTGGCTGGAGCAGGTGGAGCCGAGTGCCGGCGGTGCCTTGTCCGAGGCCGGGCTTGAGCACCTGCCGGGTGTCGTAGTGTCCGCCATTCTGCCGGCGGAAGGGGATGGGCGCGTCGGTGAACAAGCCATCGAGCCGCGCGGTGAAGGACTCGGCGATGGACGGCCATTGTTCGGCGTGGAGCCGGTCGGAATGGAAGAGGGCGAACGGCGGCAGCACCTCCATCCCGGGATAGAAGAGCACGCCATGGTGGATGGGGAAGAGGATGTCATCCAGCGCGCCGTTGACGCCTCGGTCCGAATAGTGCGGCTCCCGCCCGCCGATGGTGACGGAGAGCATCGCGCGGCGGCCGGCCAGCGTGCCCTCGCCATAGCGGTCACCCCAACGCTCTCCCTCGTGCGTGCCCACGCCATACGCGAAGCCGTAGGCGAAGACGCGGTCGACCCAGCCCTTGAGGATGGCTGGCATCGAGAACCACCACAGGGGGAACTGGAAGATGACGGCCTGGGCCCAGAGCAGCTTGCGCTGCTCCGCGGCGATGTCGGGGAGCTGGGTGTCCGAGGCGAAGGCCACCTTCGATGCGTGGACATAGGACAGCCGCTCGCGTGAGTCGTGTCGCGGGAAGTCGCCGCCATCGGCCACCGCCTTCCAGCCCATGGCGTACAGGTCCGATATCTGGACCTGATGGCCCTGGGCCGTCAGGTGGCGCACCGCGAGGTCCTTCAACGCGCCGTTGAGCGAGCGTGGCTCGGGGTGGGCGTGGACGATCAGGATGTTCATGGTGTGTCTCACGCGTGGATCAAGGAACCTTCACGACGACCTTGCCCAGGTGCTGGGCGCTCGCGAGGTGCTCCCAGGCGGCGCGCGCGTCGTCGAAGTCGAAGACGCGGTCGATGATGGGGCGGATGCCGGTCTGCTCGAGCGCGGCGACGAAGCGCTCGAACATGGAGACCGAGCCGACGTAGACGCCTCGCACGGTCAACCGGCGCTGGAAGACGGCGCGCAGGTCCACTTCTCCGCGCCCACCGGTGAGCACGCCCAGCAAGCTCATCGTGCCGCCATAGCGCAGCGCTGCGCAGGACTGGTCGAAGGTGGCCTGCCCGCCGACGTCGACCACGAGGTCCACGCCGCGACCGCCGGTGAGCGCCTTCGCTCGCTCACCCCACCGAGGCTCGGCCCGGTAGTCGATGACGTCCTCCGCGCCGAGCTCCCGCAACCGCTTCGCCTTGTCCGCGCTGCTCGACGTCATCAGCACCCGCGCGCCCGCGGCCTTGGCGAGCTGGAGCGCGAAGACGGAGACGCCGCCCGACCCCTGGAGGAGCACCGTCTGGCCGGGCTCGAGGGAGGTGACCTCGAAGAGCGCCTGCCACGCGGTGAGGCCGGCGCACGGCAGGCTGGCCGCCTCCTCGAAGGAGTAGCCCGCGGGGATTCGGACCCAGCTGTGCTCCGGCAATACCACCTCCTCGCGGAGCATGCCGTCGGCCCCCATCCCCCCGAGCGCGCTGGCATGGTGCGCGTCGCTCAGCTCGCCCTCCACCCAGTGTGGGAAGAAGCTGGCCATCACCCGGTCGCCCACCTTCCACCGCTGGACGCCCGGACCCACCTCGACGACCTCTCCCGCGCCATCGGAGACGGGCACGCGAGGTGCCTTCAAGCCCTTCTCCGCGCCCTTGGCGACGAGCACGTCGCGATAGTTGAGTGACACCGCGCGCACGCGCACCTTCACTTCACCCGCGCCCACGCTTGGAGACGGGCGGTCGGCCCGCACGAGTGCATCGAACCCCGGCTTCGCCTGCAGTTCCCAGGTCTTCATGGCGCATGAGGTACGTTCCCGGGTATCTCTCCGCAAGTACGTACAAGTTTGGTGGGTACTTACAAAAAGGGAACCATGACTCGAAAGCGCGACGACGATTCGAACACGAACTGCGCCGTGGAGGCGTCCCTCGGCGTCATCGGTGGGCGTTGGAAGGGCGTGGTGCTGTACTGGCTGCTGAAGGGCACGCACCGCTTCGGTGAGCTGCGCAAGCGCCTGCCGAACTGCAGTCAGCGGATGCTCACCCTGCAGCTTCGCGAACTGGAGGAGGACGGGTTGGTGAAGCGCACCGTCTACGCGGAGGTGCCGCCGCGCGTGGAGTACGAGCTGACCGCCTTCGGTCGCTCACTCGAGCCCGTGCTCCTGGGCCTGCGGGACTGGGGCGAGAAGTACAAGCGGCGGCTGCAGCGCGTGGCCTGAAGGGGCGCCGCCGTCAGCCGAGGCGGGGCGCGGAGCTCCGCGCGGGAGGGCGGACGCGCCGCTCCACCGCGCGGTCCTGGAGTCGACGGCCCACGTCCGCGATGGCCTGGATGATGGGGAGCAGCTCCCGTCCGAGGTCGGTGAGGGCGTACTCGGTCGAAGGGGGCGTGGTGTCGGCCTGGGTTCGGGAGATGACGCCCCGGGCCTCCAGCTCCCTGAGGCGCTGGCTGAGCACGCGCGCGGAGATGTCCGCGATGTCGATGCGCAGCTCACCGAAGCGACGGGGCCGTGCGCTCAGGTAGTAGATGACGTGGGGCGCCCAGGCTCCGCCGAGCAGCGCCATCGAACGATTGAGCGGGCATTCCTCCGCCGCGATGTCTTCCTTGTGTCGCCGCCGGTCGACGTCGGGGGGCGGAGTCGCTGGATTCTTCCTGACCTTGAGTGCCATGGCGGTGGTAACCGGCAGGTTACTGGAAAGGACGTCGGCGCCGCGCCGACGGCTGTCGTCGCGTCATCTCGCGCGTTATCGAAAGCGCGAACCCTTCTCGAGGTGAACGCGGATGATGGTCGTGTTGGGCGGAACAGGCAATGTGGGGCGTGAGTTGGTCCAGCAGCTCGCGGAGGCGGGCGAGGATGTGGTGGCGGTGGCGCGCAATCCTCCCGGGCAGTCACCCTCGTCGCGAATCCGGTATGTCGCGGGGGATGTCTCCGACGCCGCGTCGCTGGCGTCGAGCTTGCGAGGCGCGGACGGTGTCTTCCTGCTCGTCCCGGGAGCGGGCGCGGGGCTGGACGCGGGCGCTCTCCGGAAACAGTTCGAAGCCGCGGGCGTCTCACGCCTGGTGATGCTCTCGTCGCTCGCGGCCGGGTCCCGGCCCACGGCGATTTCCCATGAACCCATGCGGGGGCTCGAGCGCGTGTTCAGGGACTCCTCGCTCCGCTGGACGTTCCTGCGACCGGGGGGCTTCGCGTCGAACGCGCTGGCCTGGGTCCCCTCCGTGCGCGCCGAGCGGAGCGTCGCGGCTCCCTTCGCCGACGTGGCGCTCCCGGTCATCGACCCGGCGGATATCGCGGCCGTCGCGGCGCGCGTGCTCCTCGAGGACGGACACGCCGGCCAGGTGTACGAGCTCACCGGGCCGGTTGGCATCACGCCGCGTGAGCAGGCCGCCGTCATCGCCAGGGCGCTGGGGACACCCCTTCGCTTCGTCGAATGGAGCCGCGCGCAAGCCCGGGACATGATGCTGAGGTTCATGCCCGAGCCCGTGGTGGAGGGGACGCTCGACATCCTCGGGACGCCGACGGAGGAGGAGCGGCGTGTCAGCCCCGACGTGGAACGGGTGCTCGGGCGGCCCGCGAGTCCCTTCTCCGCGTGGGTGGCTCGCAACATCGCCGCGTTCGGCTGACCACCGCGCGCGTCCTGGAGACCTGTTCGAGGTCACATCGGGATTCGCCATCGTGTTGCTGCCGCTCGCGGGTTGCGGAGGCTCCTCGGAGGAGAAGACCGAGGCTCCGGGCGCGGAGGTCCAGCAGGCCTCTTGCGTGTATGCCTGGGTGGAGTGCGGTGTCGGCGGGGCGCGGTATCCGTATGCGTGGCCGGATTCATGTGCGTCCGCGGGCAACACGCGGACCGCTGCGTACCAGGTCTGTGACGCGGCCTGCTCGTGGCAGTGCATCGACACGGGCGACCTGGGCACCGAGATGTCGGCCCGGGTTCAGGACGCCCGCTGACGCGGGCCGCGCGGGTCGCTTGGGGACGCCGAGAGGCGTCACCGCTCGCAGCGCAGCGCGACCGCGTGGGGATTGTCGAGATAGTCCTGCCAGAACGCCTGCCCCTTCAACCGCAGTCCTTCGGGGGAGCACTCGGGGCGGGTCCAGGTGAGCGAGCGGAAACCCGCTTCGCGCAACGCATGCTCGTACGTCGCCTGGCTCCAGTAGGAGAAGTGGATGGTGAAGGGCGTCTTCGTGTGCAGCACCGCGGAGATGGCTTGTCCTTCCCGGGGGCTCTCCGGGAAGGACAGCATCGTGATGCCGTACTTCGTGCTGTTGGGGCCCTTCGCGCTGAACCCCGGGTTGAAGGAGTAGGTGACGAAGGCCCCTCCGGGTTTCAGGTGGGCATGGATGTTCCGGCACATGCGGAGCAGGTGCTCGGGTGACGTCGCGTAGTGCAGGAGGTAGATGGCCGTCACCCGGTCGAAGGTGCCCAAGGGCGGCAGCTCCGCCACGTCGGACACGTGGTACTCGATGCCCAGGGGGTGCTCCGCTTCCCGCTGTCGCGCGCCGCGAATCATCTCCTCGGAGACATCCACGCCGACCGTCCTCCGGGCGCCGCGCGCCTTGAGCTGTCGCGTATACAGCCCGTCTCCACACGCGAGGTCGAGGACGTCGAGCCCCTGCACCGGACCCAGCACCTTGAAGAAGGTGTGTCCCTCGATGAACTCCGCGCGCACCGGCAGCACGTCCCAGTCCGCGACCTTCTCCCCGATGTCATCGTATTGAGCGGCCATCTCGTGTCCCCCGTTTCGCTCCGGTTCCGGTGGCCATTGTCTCACGATTGCAGCGACCTCCCGCTCGAGACAGGCCACCGGCGCCACCGTCACCCAGGCCAACACCCGGCGGACGCTCTCGGACAACGCCGGCCGCGACGTGGGAGTCTCGACCGGCCGGGGCGTACTCGTGGACGGTGGTGAAGCAGACGAATCCCGCGCGGCCGGGGCGGCATGGAACACCCGGTACCCGCGAGGTGGGCCCCCCTGAACAGGAAGGCAGGTCGTACGGAGAGTGTGCCTCGGAGCCGCGCCCATGGCCACGCCACGAGGCGCGCTCCTGGCGCGGACGGGGGCCGCCGAGCGGCTCTCTCGACGGGTCGCCCCAGGCCGGAGCCGTATGCCTGCTCGGAGGGTCTCCCGCATTCCCCACCGGGATTCCTGGGAGGTCGGGTGGGGGGCGAACGCGCCTCTGGGCGCGGCTTGACATGCCCGGGGGCCCGAACTATTCCATCGCGCTATCTCTGATTTTGAGAGTGAATGTCAATTTCAGGGCTTGAGCCGATCGGCGGATGGTTGGCGGGACGGCGCCTGATTCGAGCCCGGTCGAGGAGTGAGCGATGCGACGTGAAGTGAAGTCCGGCAAGAGCAGCTTCGCGCGGGGGCTCGTGGCCGTCGCGGCCCTGGCCCTGGCCTCCTGCGGTGACGACGAGCCGTCCGACCCGGGCGAGGGGGGGAACGACGGGGCGCGGTTCCTGGTGCACTCCGCCGTCGAGACGAACGGCAGCCGGATGAACTACTTCACCCTGGTGGACTCGCTCGACGAGGCGCGGGTGCTGGACTACTCGCGCTCGCTGGAGCTGCCGGGGCGTCCCCGTCTCTACGCGGCGCAGGGCGTGGGCTTCTTCGCCATCGGCTCGGGGGAGTCTCCCACCATCACCCGCTACGAGGTGCGCGACGGAGCGCTGGTGGCGGGGGAGCGCCTCTCGTTCCAGGACTTGGGCGTGAAGAACCTGGGGGCCCAGGCGGTGCTCTTCGTGAGCGCCACGAAGGCCTATTACAAGGACTCCGCGCAGGGGCAGATCATCGTCTGGAACCCGCGGGAGATGGTCATCGAGAAGACGCTGCCGCTGCCCAAGGAGTTCACCAAGCAGGGCTACGCCACCGGCCTGAGCCAGTGGGCCAGCCGCGAGGGTGAGGCGTTCTTCTCGGTGGGCTGGTCCACGTCCACCTACGACACGGTGCTGCCGGGGACGGTGCTGGTGCGCATCGACACGGCGACGGACGAGCTGAGCTGGGCGGAGGACGGGCGGTGCCGCGACCTGTCGAAGACGGCCCGCGTGGGTGACACGCTCTACTTCTTCAGCGGCGTCATCAATGGCCTGGGGCACGCGGTGAAGAAGGATACCAACGCGGGCCAGCCGGACTGCCACCTGCGCATCTCCCCGGGCAGCCGGACCTTCGATTCGGACTTCGTGGGCTCCGTGGCGCCCGCGCTCGGCGCCGACAAGGAGGGCTTCATCGTCTCCGTGGGCGAGGATGGCACGGCCTGGCTCCAGGTCGCGGACACCACCATCACCCCGACCGCGCCGGGAACCACCTACAGCGAGTGGTACAGCAAGGGCTGGAGCTGGTGGAAGGTTCCCTTCGCGACGCTGACGGGCGCCACGCGCGTGCCGGGCGAGCCGGGGGCCTACAACAGCTTCACCATCACCGCGGGCTCAGACTTCTTCATCAGCCAGAGCGCGTCCGACTACTCCACCTCCACCCTGATGGAGCTGTCCTCCGGGACACCCAAGTCGGGTGTGTCCTTCCCGGGCTTCGTCCTGGACGTCGCCCGCATCCGCTGAATGGTCGCGGGGGCGCGTGGTGCCCGTCACCGCGCGCCCGCCGTGGCGTGAGAGGTCTCCTGGATGGACGTACTGGCTCCCTCGCTGCTCTGGCTCGGAGTGGTGGCGCTCTACGGCGCGTGGTGGTGGCGCCACGCGGCGCGGCGCCCGGAGCCCTCGCGCGTCCACGCGCGGCTGCGCGTCGGGGGGCTGGGGCTCGTGCTCGCGGGCTTCGTCGTGTCCGCGGCGGGGGCCGTCCATCCGGGAGCCGCCCTGGCCTCGGCGATGATGTACGTCATGGCGGCCGGGACGCTGCTGGCCCTGGTCTCCCCGCTGGTGCGCAAGCCCGTCTGGGCCATGGGGCTGCTGGCCCCGGTGGGCCTGGTGCTGGGCGTGCTGGAGCACCTGTCATGAGCCCGCCGGCGCGCCGCTCCCCGGGGCTGGGCAGGTTGCTGGCCGCCGTGCTGGGGGCGCCCCTGGCGGCGCTGCTCGTCTCGCTCGCGCTCCCCGCGGTGGTGCCCGCCTCGTCGGACGTGCGCTACCTGGTGGCCTGCATCGTCGTCATCCCGTTGATGGCGGCCGCTCCGTGCGCGGTCCTCCTCGCGCGGTCGACGGCGCGGGCGTGGAGCGGCATCGCGTTGGCGAGCGCGGCGTCCCTGGTCGTGCTGTGGAGGGCTTTCACATGAGGCTCAAGTCCGGCACCTACCGCGTCCTCTGGGAAGCCCATGCGTGGGCAGGGGCGGTGGCCTCCGTGCTGCTGGTGGGCATGTTCCTGCTCGGCGTGGTGTCGCTGTTCCGGCACGAGCTGATGCCCTGGCAGGAGCCTCGCCTCCGCGCGGGCGCCGTCGTCGACGAGGCGCGGGCGCTGGGGACGCTCCAGTCCTGGCTGGATGCCCGCGCCGACCTGCCCGCCCAACTCGACGTGGACCTGCCGGCGCCGTACTCGCCCTGGCTGCGGCTCGAGTGGAAGGAGGCGGGGGGCTCGAAGGCCGCCGTCTGGCTGGACCCCGCCACGGGGGAGCAGGCGCCGGAGCGCAGCGACCTGAGCTACTTCCTGTTCCTGGTGCACTTCCTCTACCCGCTGCCGGGCGGGATGCTGGTGGCGGGCCTGGTCGCCATCGTCCTGCTGCTGGTGGTGGGCACGGGCCTGGTCATCCAGGTGGGGCGCTTCCAGAAGGACCTGGTGCGCTTCCGGCCCCGCGAGGCGCTGCGCACGATGTGGGGCGACCTGCACAAGGTGCTCGGGAGCATCGGCCTGCCCTATCAGGCGGTCATGGCGTGGACGGCGGCCATCATCTGCATCAACGCCGCGGTGCTCCAGCCGGTCATGGTGCGCACGGCCTTCGACGGCGACCTGGACGCGGGGCTGGCGACCCTCGGCTATCCCCGGGGCGCGAAGCCCTCGAAGCAGCCGGCCGCGGCCCCGCGGGTCGCCACGCTGCTGGAGCAGGCGCGAGGCGCGCTGCCGGACGCGCGGCACTATCGCTTCTCCATGCGCAACCTGGGGGACGCCTCGGCGTATGTCGACGTCCGGGGGTACGCGCGCGCGGGGCTCCACGAGTTCACCGTCGTGCGCGTGTCGCGGACGGGAGAGGTGCTGCACGTGCGGCAGGCGGGCGGACCGGGCGCGACGGCGAAGCTCCTCGAGGCCGCGTACGTGCTCCACTCCGGGCTCTACGCGGGCATGGGCATGCGGCTCGTGTACGCATTGCTGGGCCTCTTCAGCGCGCTGTGCGTCGTGACGGGGAACCTGGTGTGGCTGGAGCGGCGCTCGCGCGGCATGCGCTGGGTGGACGTCGCCCTCGCGCGCTTCACCGCCGGCGGCTGCGGGGGCGCGGCCTTCTCGCTCGCGGCCGTGTTCCTGGCCAACCAGCTGCTGCCGGACTCCCTGCCGCGCCGGCCGGACTGGGAGCACGGCATCTTCTACGCGAGCTGGTGCGCCTGCGTGCTGGGCGCGCTCGCCTACCCTCGCGCGAAGGCGTGGGCTCAGCACCTGCTCGCGCTGTCCGGAGCCATCCTCGTCGTCCTTCCCTGGCTGGATGCCTGGCGCCACGCGCGTCGGGTCTTCGACCCGGTGGGCTCGCCCTACGTGTTCTGCGCGGACGTGGGGCTCGCGCTCCTGGGCGCCGTGTTCCTCGTCTCGGCGTGGGTCATCGGGCGCATCTCGCCGAGAGATCCTCGCACCGCCGAGATGCCACTGCCGATTCCCGCGCACGAGGGCCGGTGAAGGTCCCGGGCACGCGCCACTTCTCGATTCGTCCAAGTCACCATGCGTCCGTCTCCCGAAACCCCGGCCCGGTCGAAGGGCCTCACCTCCCAAGCGCGACGCGGCGTGTGCTGGCGGATCGCGGTCCTGCTGTCCCTGGCCGTGGCGGCTCCCTCCCTGGCGCAGGAGGCGCCGGTGCCGGACCCGGCGCCCGCGGCGACGGAGGCCCCCGCGCGGGACACCGCCCAGGCCGCGCCGGCCCCGGCGCAAGCGACGGTGGGAGACATCACCGGGAAGGTGTCCGCCTGCGAGGGCGGCGACCTGGGACAGGCGGAGGTCCTCCTGCTGGCGCCCGACGGCGGCACCCAGACGCCTCGGCTCGACGCCGCGCGGCGCTTCAAGGTGACGGGGCTCGTGCCGGGCACCTACGAGCTGCACGCGTTGGTGCCGGGCTGTGAGCCCCAGGCCTGGCGGGTCCAGGTCGCCGCGGGCCAGAGCACCCAGGTGGACGCGACGCTGGGACAGACCCTCACCCTGGAGTCCACCATCGAGGTGGAGGGCCGCAAGCTGAGCAAGGGCGAGGAGCGCGTCCTGTCGGCGGAGGCGGTCCACGTGGTGGAGCTGGAGGAGGCGCGCCAGCAGACCGCGGACCTGGGCGAGGTGCTCAGCCGCAACAGTGGCGTCAGCGTGCAGCGCAACGGCGGCCTCGGCTCCGCCAGTCGCTTCTCGCTCAACGGCTTCTCGGGCGAACAGGTCCGCTTCTTCCTGGATGGCCTTCCCCTGGAGCTCGCGGGCTTCGGCCAGGGATTGGCCAACGTGCCGGTCAACCTCCTGGAGCGCGTGGAGGTGTACCGGGGCGTGGTGCCCGTGCGGTTCGGCGCGGACGCGCTCGGCGGCGCGGTCAACCTCGTGTCCGCGGATGGCGACGAGCCGACGGGCGGCTCGCTCTCCCTCCAGGCCGGCTCCTTCGGCACCTACCGGGGCGCGGCCTCGGGGCAGTACCGGCTGGACTCCAGCGGCCTCTTCCTGAAGGGCTACGTCTTCGGGGACCTGGCGCGCAACGACTACAAGGTGGACGTGGAGGTCGCGGACGCACAGGGGCGGCTGCGAGCGGCCCGCGTGCCGCGCTTCCATGACGGCTTCTCCGCGGGGGGCGGCGGGCTGGAGGTCGGCGTCATCGACCGGCCCTTCGCCGACCGGCTCTCGCTGCGCGTGTTCGGGACGCGCGCGCGCAAGGAGCTCCAGCACAACGTGGTGATGACGGTGCCCTACGGCGAGGCGCGCTCCGCCGAGCTGGGCTACGGCGCGGTCGGGACGTGGTCGCTCGGTGGGCTGCTCGACGGGAAGCTGCGCCTGGAGGCGGTGGGCGGCTACAGCCGGCGCGACACGGACTTCCGCGACCTGGCGATGTCCGTCTACGACTGGTACGGCAACCCCGGCGTGGAGCGCCGCCAGCCGGGCGAGCTGGGCACCACGCCGGCGGACCAGGTGCTCTGGCAGCAAAGCGTGCTGGGGCGCTTCCACGCCAGCTACGAGCTGTCCCCCGCGCAGCAGCTGCGCCTCACGCTGGCGCCCACGTTCGTGACGCGCCAGGGAGAGGACCGGCTCAAGGCGGGCACGGACCAGCGAGACCCGCTCAGCGCGCAGCGGGACCTGCTCACGCTGGTGGGTGGGCTCGAGCACGAGCTGTCGCTGGGCGACGGGCACATCAAGAACGTGCTCTTCGTGAAGGGCTACGTCCTGCGCTCCCAGTCGGAGGAGGTGCTGCCCGGGGACGTCTTCCGTCGGATGGACCAGTCCAGCGAGCGCGTGGGCGTGGGCGACAGCCTGCGGTGGTTCCTCCCTCGCGGCATCCTGGCCAAGCTCTCGTACGAGTACACCACGCGCCTGCCGGGGCCGGACGAGCTGTTCGGTGACGGGGTGCTGGTGCTCGCGAACCTGTCCCTGCGGCCGGAGCTGAGCCACAACGCCAACCTGGAGTTCTCCGTCGACGACTGGCGCACCGGCGTCGGCAGCTTCCGGGGCAGCGTGGGCGGCTTCGCGCGGCTGGCCGACCAGCTCATCGTCCTGTTGGGGAACGACGTCACGTTGAGCTACCAGAACGTGTACGCGGCGCGCTCGGTGGGCGTCGAGGCCGCCGCGGGGTGGACCGCGCCTGGAGGCTGGCTGGCGGTGGACGCCAACGGCACCTGGCAGGACTTCCGCAACGCGGGAGGGCAGGGCGCCTTCGCGACCTTCGATGGGGACCGCATCCCCAACAGGCCCTGGCTCTTCGCGAACGTCTCCGCGCGGCTCCAGCACCGCGCGCTCCTGTTCCCCAGCGACTCCGCCTCCCTGGGCCTCACCTCCCGGTACGTGCACGGCTTCTACCGGGGCTGGGAGAGTCAGGGGCTGCGCGAGTACAAGCAGCAGGTCGACGCGCAGCTCACCCACTCCGTGGGCCTCTCCTATGTCCGGGAGGGCTCGCCCACGCTGGGCGGGACGCTGGAGGTGCTCAACCTCACCAACGCGAAGACGTACGACTTCTTCGGCGTCCAGCGTCCGGGCCGCTCGCTGTCCCTCAAGGTGACGGCGGACTTCTGACGGCGCGGAGGGACTTCACCCGCCCCGGGGGCCGGGGCGGGCGCCGCGTGGCTCAGTCTTGCGCGAGCGGGTTGGGCAGCGTGCCGTTCGGGTACAGCGCGTGGCGCAGCGCCCGGTCCGTGTAGCGCGTGACGACGAGCCGGTCCCGGTTGAGCGCGTAGCGCGGAATCTCGGGCGCCAGCAGGTCGTATTCGGCGAAGCGCTCGCGCAGCTCCGGGAAGCGCTGCTGGAAGTCCAGGATGGTGCGACGCACGCGCCGCCAGAAGGCCCGCTCGGGCACGCCCAGCTGCTCCTCGCACAGGGGCGCGAGGTAGCGGAAGTGGCCCACGAACACCTGGTCCACCACGTGCTGGCGGATGACGGACGGGTGCTTGCGCGGCAGCACGTGGTCATGCCCATCCGGCTCCGGGCCCCGCTCGGGCACGTCCGTGAAGGACACGCACACGTCGTCGACGAAGTCCTTCAGGTACAGCCGCGTGGGGACCTCGCTCCCGTCGAAGCCCAGCAGCGTGTTCTGTCCATGCGGGTTGAAGGTGATGCCATAGCGGTAGAGCACGTGCATCAGCGGGACGAGCAGCGTGTCGAACAGGCGCTGCAGCCACGTCTCCGCCCCCAGCCCCGACGCGCGCACGAGCTCCGCGACGAACGCCGTGCCCGCGCCGTCCACGTGCAGCAGCGACGCGAACGTGCGCACCCGCTCCTCCGGCGCCTGTCTCGCGGCGACCGGTTCGCGCCAGATGCAGCCCAACGTCTCCAGGTGCTGGTAGGGCACGTCCTCCAGCTGTGAGAGGTAGGGGTGGCGCACCGTCACCGAGGCCACCTCGCCGAGGAACACCGTGCGGCACTCCTCCGTGAGGAACGGGTCCGAGTCGAGCAGGCACTTGAGCCACTGGGTGACGACGGGGGCCCCCAGCGTGCAGTGCGGCGGAATCCCTCGCCACACGAGCGTGTTGAGGATGCGCAACGGCAGCTTGACGTCGTAGCGACCCGGCGTGGTGAGGTTGGCCATGGTCCGGATGGACTGCCCCGGCAGGTACAGGTCCGGGCTGTCCCCGAGCGGCACGATGCGGTGCTGCGCCACGTCCGCCGCGTGCAGCACCTGCACCGCGTGCTCCCACTGCCAGGGGTGCACGGGCATCCACACGAACGCGTCGGGCGCCAGGCCCGCGGAGGTGAGGACGCGGGTGAACCGGGCCCGCGTCGTCTCGTCCAGCTCCCTCACGAGCACCTCGCGCTCGGACAGCTCGGACGTGCCCCGGAACTCCGCGAGGCCGCGATGCACCGCCACCCAGAGCAGCCGCACGGGCTGGCGGGACTCGGGCGCGTAGCGGCGCACGTCCGACGCGGAGAAGTTCACCCGGCCCTTGTTCGCCACCAGCCAGTTGTGCCCCGTCATGTGGCACTCCAGCTCCGTGTGGCCCACCGCGCGGAGCGCCGCGGCGGTGTGCCCCCCATGCGACAGGCGCGCGGCGTCCACTGCCAGCGTCGAGGACAGCTCGTTGAAGTAGGTGGCCAGCGTGGAGGCATCCGTCCCCAGCGTGGACGCCGCGTCCGTCAGGAACCGCAGGGCATCCCAGGCCGGCTCGGCGATGCTGTTGCCGAGCATGCCGGTGGCGCTCCGCGTGAGGGAGTTCGGGTCCACCTTCATCCAGCCGAACGCCCCCGGTCGCGCGGCGAACCGGTAGGTCGTGCCGCTGCCCAGGTCGACGCGGTAGCGGCCCTCGCCTTCGGAGATGGGCTGGAGCATCTGCTCGAAACACCATTCGCCCAGGGCCTTGGCCAGCAACCGGCGGTTGGCCTCGCGCCACGCGGAGGGGCCCACCTCCGGAAGGGGTGGCACGGGATGGTCGCCGTTCACGGCGGGGGCGGGGGTTGGGACCGACGGGTCGAGGGACAGGGCTTCGCTTCGAGGACTCACGGGGACTCCTTCAAGGAAAGGGATGCATCGGGGCGAGCCGGGCGCGGGGCCCGGGTCGCCAGGTTGGAGAGGACACGGAGGGCGAGCGCGGCGCCCCCCAGACACACCGCCGCCGCGACCCCGCAGACCGCCACGTAGGCGCGGCTGAAGGCGGAATGGGCCAGCGGCAGCAACGTGGGGGCGAGGGTGTCGAACTGCCCGGTCTCCACGGCGGCGCGCAACTGGCGGGCCACGTCGAGCGGGAGCGGCTCGAGGGACAGTCGAGCGGCCAGTTGCGACGAGAACACGGCGCCGAAGACGGCCACCCCCGTGGCCGTCCCCAGCGGATAGCAGGCGTTGGTCAGCCCGGACGCCATGCCGGCGCGGTCCGCGGGCACGACGCCGACGGCCACCCCCATCAGCGGCGGGAAGATGACGGCGCCTCCCGCGCCCATCAGCACCAGCCCGCAGAAGCCCACCCACGACGACGCGGAGTGGGACGCTCCGAGCGCCAGCACCACCAGCCCCGCGCCCTGCAACGCGAAGCCCGTGGCCACGAGCGCCGCCGCCGAGAAGCGAGCCTGCAGCCGCGTCATGCACATCCCCACGACGAGCAGGCTCCCTGTCAGGGGCAGCAGTCGCAGTCCCACGCGCACCGGCGAGGCGTCCGCCGCGCGTTGCAGCGACAGCGTGGTGAAGACGAGCACGCCCAGGCTCGACATGCGCGCGAGGAACCCGAGCACCGCCGCCCCGGAGAGCGCGGGGATGCGGAGCAGCTCCAGGTCGAGCATGCCTCCGGGCCGGCGCTGGCTCGCGACGAGCGCCACCAGGAGGAGGAGCCCCGCGCAGACGGGGACGAGCACCTGGGGAGAGCCCCAGCCCGTCTCCGGCCCGCGCATGAGCGGATAGTGGATGGACAGCAACAGGCCGATGGCGAGCAGCGCCCCCACCCCGTCCAGCCGTCGTGAGATGTCCTGGGGCCTCAGCGAGGGCATCCGCGTGAGCGCGCCCAGCACCACGCCCAGACCGATGGGGACGTTGACGAGGAAGATCCACCGCCAGCCGACCCACTCGACGAGCACACCTCCCACCACGGGCCCCAGGGCGCCCGCGGCGGAGGCGATGGCGGCGTAGGTGGCGATGGCGCGCTGGCGCTCGGCGCCCTCGTACACGGCGGCGAGGAGCGCCAGCGAGGGCGCGAACACCAGCGAGCCGCCGAGCCCCTGGGCCACCCGCGCCGCGACGAGTGTCCCCGCGTCGGGCGCCATCCCGCAGAGCGCGGAGGCGAGGGTGAACAGGCCGATGCCCGCGACGAACACGCTCCGCCGGCCGACGCGGTCGGACAGCGCCCCCGCGGTGAGCAGCAGCGCGCCGAACGCGAGCGAGTAGGCCGACACCGTCCACTGGACCTGGTGGAGCCCCGCGCCCAGGTCCCTGGCGATGGCCGCGAGCGCGACGTTGACCACCGTCACGTCCAGCGTCATCACCACGCCGCCCGCGCTCACCAGGGCGAACGTCCACCGGGCCAGGCGGCGCGCCTCGACTGACGGCGGCGTCCCGTGCTCGCGCGCGGCCTGGGCCCCGCTTGGAGCCTGGCCGCTCATGACGCTTCCCTCCGGGGCGTCCGCGTCGGCGCCGGGTCTCCGGAGGTCACGGCGGGGCCCACGAACCGTGTCGTCGGCGCATCGCCCTGGGACATGGCCGCGTCACCGGGAAGCCCGAAGCGGGAGAACGCCGTGCGTCGAGGGAGGGCGAACACCTCTCGTCCCAGGACGGCGTTGAGGATGGTGGCGTTGCGGAAGGGAGACACCCCCAGGTCGGGCGCGGCCACGCCATGGCTGTGCAGGTCGGCGTGGGTGACGAAGATGCGTCCACCGACCTCCGGCGCCAGCTCCACCGAGTAGTCCAGCCGGACCTGGTAGCGCCCCTGCTCGTCCCAGCGCACGAGCCCGTCCATGGGGCGCAGGAAGCCGGGCGTGCGCTGCTTGTAGCCGGTGGCGGCGACGACCAACGCCGTCGTGTGCTCGAACGTCCCTCCCGTGTCCAGGTGACGGCAGCGCAGCACGACGTCGCCCGAGCCGCTCACGGACGCGGCCTCCACCGCCACGCCGCAGCGCAACTCCACGTCGGCCAGCCCCGACTCCAGCTCCCGCCGGTAGAGCAGGTCGTGCAGCTGCTCCAGCGTCTCCGTGGAGATGCCCTTGTAGTGGCGCCACTGCTCGGCGACGAGCCGGTCCTTCGTCACCTGCGGCAGCGCATGGAAGTACCGGACGTAGGCCGGCGTCGTCATCTCCAGCGTCAGCTTGGTGTAGTCCAACGGCGCGAAGGACACCGTCCGCGTCAGCCAGCTCATCGCGGAGCCGCCCGCCAGGTTTCGCTGGAGCAGGTGCAGGGCCACCTCCGCTCCGGACTGACCGGAGCCCACCACCGTCACGTGGCGCGCGGCCTCCACGTCCTCCAGCCGATGCAGGAAGCTCCCGGTATGGACGAGCCGGCTCGAGGGCAGCGAGGCCAGGGCGCCCGGCAACGTGGGCTCCGTGCCGATGCCGATGACCACGTCCCGCGCGGCGAGCGACAGGCGTTGGCCGTCCGCGCGCAGCACCTTCAGCAGGAAGCGTTGCCTCCCGGTGTCCCAGGCCATCGACTCGACCTGATGGCCGAAGCGCACCGAGGGCAGCCTCGACACGGCCCAGCGCAGGTAGTCCTCGTACTCGCGGCGCGTCGGGTGGAAGCGCTCGCGGATGTAGAACGGGTAGAGCCGGTCCTTGTCCCGCAGGTACGCGAGGAACGACAGCGGGTGCGTCGGGTCGACGAGGGTGACCAGGTCCGCGAGGAAGCTGAGCTGGAGCAGCGCCTCGTCGAACATGAGGCCGGGATGCCACCGCAGCTCCGGACGGGACTCGAGCACGACCAGGTCCAGTCCCTCGACAGTGGAGGCGAGCGCGGCCAGGCCCAGGTTGAAGGGGCCGCACCCCACGGCGACCAGGTCGTGCTCGGTTTCCGGAAGACAGACATCGTTCGTCGGGGTGGTCATGGGAGGTCCTCCTCGGAGCGGGGATGGGCGAGCAGCGTCGCCGGCTTGTCGGGCAGGGTGATGGGGCCGACGACGCGGAAGCCGGCGGCGGTGAAGGCGCGCAGCGAGGGGGCGTTGCGCGAGTCGGGTTCGGCCACCACGCGCAGGCACTGGGGGTCCGCGGCGAGCAGCCCCCGGGCCACCTCGCGCAGCAGGGCCCGGCCCAGGCCCCGGCCGGTGCGGTCCGGCTCGCCGATGGCCACGTGGACGCCCAGGTCATGCGGGTGATGCGGGTAGTGTCCCGCGAGCCGATCCCTCGCCACCCGGTACACCTCGAGGTACGCCAGGGGCGCGCCCTCGACGTCGAGCATGCACGGCAGCGCGTGGTCTCCGGCGAGCTGTCGCTCCAGCTCGGCGCGCCAGCGCTCCTCGGGCCACGCCTGGTGCCAGAACGCGTCCACGTGGGGCAGCCGCATCCACCGGACGATGCGCCCCAGGTCCTCCTCGACGCTCGCGGCGCGGATGGACCAGGGCGCGCGCACGTGGGGCACGGGCGGTGGCGGCACGACGAGGTCTCGATGTTCCTGGGCCATCATCGCGTCGCCTCCCGCAGGGGATTGGGGGCGTCGAGATAGACGGACTGCGCGTCGAGCGGCGCCAGCACCTCGTCGATGCCGTGAAGCCGGGTGAGGAGGTTGCTCTTGCAAGGGAGCGTGTCGGCCTCCAGCCAGCGGCGCGCCAGCCGGTCTCCCTCCGGTCCCGCGGCGGCCAGCGCGGGCAGGGCGGCGTGCAGCCTCGAGGCCATCACCGCGAGCAGCGCGCGCTCATCGCCCAGCCCTTCCGAACCGAGACACCCGACGACCGCGAGCGCCTGGTTGCGCAGCAGGTAGTAGGAGAGCCGCTCGTCGACGATGGCGTCCTCGACCACGGCCAGCGTCGAGGCCTCACCGCCCATCCGCTGGAGCAGCCGGGGCAGGTGGGACGCCGCCAGGTAGTAGCCCTGGTTGTCGCGGAACGCCGAACCCACGACGCGGCCCTCCGCGTCGAGCTGGAGCAGGGTGTTCTGCTGGTGCGCCTCCAGGCCGATGCCGGTCGCCGCGTACAGGTGGAGCATGGGCACCAGCACGCGGTCCGTGTAGTCGGCCACCCATTGCTCCGCGGCGCCCTTGCCCTGGCGGGCCACGCTCGTGCCCAGCGGACTGCGGCCGAGCCCCGGTCGTGGCGCCACCCAACCCACGAGGCAGCGCAGGTCGGCGACGTGGGCCGGCACCTCGCGCACGGCCACATCGAGGCCCGTCACGTCCGGTCCCTGTGGCCGATGGGGCTCGTCCACGGCGAGCCACGCCGGGTCCCTCACGATGGAGAACCCCGGATGCGCGTCGTAGGTCGCCCGCGCATGGCCCGCGTCGAGCAACCGGTGGATCTCCAACCCGCGACGCAGCTCGGTGCGCGTGGACTCGCGGCGGGAATTGGTCAGCCGCAGCCCGAGTGACAGCTTCAGCATCACCTCGGCGCCCGGGAGGTAGACGGTGCGCACGCTCGAGGTGGGCCACCAGCGCGGCCCCCGCTCGCCCAGCGGCGTGAGCAGCCCGGCGTCGATGAGCGCGGCGATTCTCGGACGCCGCTGCACCTCCCGGGCCTGCCAGGGATGGGCGGGGAGGAGCACCCTGTCGTCCCCCGGAGGGAGCCGCGCGAGGTCCCTCATCAGCGCCACCGTGTCGCGCCCGCGGAGCGAGGGCGAGCCGACGACCGCGTCGTGCGACACCACGGACGGGTCCGCCGCGAACCAATGGAGGCGGAACGCGCCGCGCATCTCCGGCGAGAACTCCGCGCTGTCCGCGTCGGACAGGCCGTCGCGGCTCTTGGGGGCCGGGTGGTGCAGGTGTCCCAGCAGCAGCGCCTGCTCCGCGGCGAGGAAGCCATCCACGTCCAAGGGCGGTCGGGGATGGGCCCGACGGTGGGCCACGAAGTCCGCGACGCGCTGTACCGACTCGGCCGTGCGCCCCACGAGGTCCGCGAGCTGGCCCGAGGGGATGCCCCCCTTCCGGGCGCCTCCACGGCTCACGGCCTCGTGGGCCACCAGCGCCACGGCCAGGACGGGGTCGACGGCGGACGCGGCGCCGCCGGGGCCCTCCAGCAGCACCGGCCCGAAGCGGTGCCACCCGGAAGGGGAGCGGTGCGTGACGTCGGTCCGGAGGGCGAGCCCGCTGCTCGGGAGCGCCACGCGCAGGGGGCCGGCGTGGACGGGGGTATGGGTCTCCGTGAGCCAGCAGCGCAGCAGCGCCTCCAGATGGGCGTGTTCGGACGCGCGGCGCGGGTTCGAGTCCTCCAGCGGGTCCGCGCCCACGCCAGGGGAGAGGGGGAGGGCGGCGCTCATGCGGCCCCCTTCTGGTGCCGCGGCGAGCACGCGCGCCCGGCGGCGAGCACCGCGTCCACGAGCGCGTCGAGGTCCTCGAGCGTGGTGGTGGGGTTGAGCAGGGTGAACTTGAGGCAGACGCGCGCGGGAGCGTCGGTGCCCTCCAGCCGCACGGCGGTCCGGCCGATCAACGCCGTCCCGCTCTCCATCAACCGTCGGCGCAGCTCGCCGTTGAGGGCATCCTCGCGCGCGGGCTCCCCGGCGTGGCGGTAGCGGAAGACCACGGTGGTCAACTCCGCGGGGGACACCAGCTCCAGCTCGGGCTCGGAGGCGATGCGCCGCTCGGCATGGCGGGCCAGGTCGTGGCAGGTCTCCACCATGTCGCCCAGGCCCCGGCGGCCGTGCGCCAGCAGGGTCGCGGCGACCTTCACCGCGTCGGGACGGCGGGTGGTCTGCAGGCTGCGGCCGAGCAGCCCCTCGTAACCCGCGTCCGCGTCGTCCACCGGGTTGAGGTAGGCGACCTCCCGGTCCAGCGCGGAGAAGGCCTGGGCATCGGAGACCAACAGCACGCTGGTGGCCGCCGGCTGCCAACCCAGCTTGTGCAGGTCGAGCGTGATGGAGTCCGCGAGGGCGAGCCCCTCCAGCCGCCCCGCGAGCCGCTCGGAGAACAGCGCGCCGAAGCCATAGGCGGCGTCGACGTGCAGCCAGAGGTCATGCCGCTCGGCGAGCTCCGCCAGTCGTGGCAGCGGGTCGATGCTGCCGAAGTCGGTCGTCCCCGCGGTGGCGACGATGGCCAGCGGCGCGTGCTCGGGCGAAAGCCCCTCGAGGAGGGAGGCCAGGGCGTCTGGCCGCATCCGGTGCCGCGAGTCGGTCGGCACCAGCCGCACGGCGTCCTCTCCCAACCCGAGCGCCGCGCAGGCGCGTTGGACGGAGAAGTGCGCCAGCTCGGAGCAGAACACGACGGGGCTCCCCAGCCCGCCCACGCCTTGCCGACGCGCGTCGATGCCCTTGCGCAACGCCGCGGCGTCACGCGCCAGCAGCAGTCCCAACAGGTTCGACATCGAGCCGCCGGGGGTGAGGAC
This sequence comes from Myxococcus stipitatus, assembly GCF_021412625.1. Next base: position 817,002 of record NZ_JAKCFI010000004.1, read on the forward strand.
CCCATCGGCCTTCGCCCCCAGCCCCGCCAGCTCCACGAGCCCGCCGATGAGCCAGCGCTCCACGGCGATGGCCGAGGGCCCGGAGTCGTAGGTGTCGAGAGAGGCATTGCTCGCGCTGGCCAACGCATCCGCCGCCACCGCGACCGTCAACGGTGGGGGCTGGAGATGCGCCACCGCATGCGGATGCGACAGGTGCAGGCCGTACTCCACCAGGACCCGTCCCAGCCGTGCCAGCGCCGCCTCCGCGCCCAGGCCTTCCTCGGGGATTCCCTGGCCACCCAGCGCCGCGGTCGCCGCGGCCAGGACCTCGCGAGGCGTTCCGGGGCGCATCGGTCCCGTGGGCCACCGCGCCACCGCCAGGGCGCTGCCCACCGCGCCCGTCAGCGCCGCGGACACCGCGGCCAGACCTTCGCGCGAACCCGCCAACACGGATGAGGGACGACGGGGCCACCGGGGCGACAGGTCACGCCGCGGCGCCCCTTGCTCAGCTTCTGTATGCATCTTCGCTTCCTCCAGCTTCGATTTGGATAGTGCGAATCGATTTCAATCCCTGGACACACGTCCGCCCCGTGCGGGCGGCCTGGGTGCGATTGTGTTCAGGCCCGCGGGACACTAGGGCCCGGGTCTGACACAGCGCGGCCACGCGACGCGGCATGACTCGCGCCATGTCTGGCGTTGCCTACGTGGGTGGTCGGCCGCGGAGGGACGCGCGGCGTCCGTCCAGGGTGTGAGTCTTTGAGACCGACGAAGTCCGTGGGGGCGGGACGGTGGGGCCGCGACGCTCCGGCGGAGCGCGGACCCGTCAGGTGACGTGAAGAGGTGGCGCCGCCATCACGTCGCGGGATGCTCGCCCGCGCCGCGCCGTGGAGCCCGGACGAGTGCGGGACGCGGGCGCCCCGGGACGTCTGCCCGACCGCGTCGGACCCACATCAGGGGCTGTGCCGCGTACCTCCCAGGTGCTCGAGGACCTGGGCCATGCGCGCGCTCGGAGGTCCCTCCACGCAGAGCACCTCCACACCCATGCCGAAGGGGTCGTCGAGCAGCACCCAGGCGAGCTTCTCGTCCACCGCCGCCCGCGGCGCGGGCTCCTCGTGCGAGGGGAGCCGGATGCGCTCATCCCCTTCGATGGGGACGAAGACGATGAGGTCCAGCGTCTGGACGGCGGCGCGGACTCGGGGAAGCCATTCCTCCACGTCGAACGACTCCGCGTCGTCATGGGTCAGCAGGTAGCCCAGGAAGTCGAGCGGGCATCGGTCGAACACGACGTGGCCCGCCGTCTCCTCGTCCTCGAGCAGCTCCAACGACCGGCGGAGCTGTTCGAGGAAGTCCTCGAGGCTCGGAGGGAACCCGAACTCATGGCCTTCCTCCTCGAGGAGTCGGTACGGCTCTTCGACGACCCGATATCCCTCGAGCCGCTCCTCGAGGGCCTCGACGAGGGTCGACTTCCCCACCCGGTGTGCCCCGCTCACCGCGATGCGCATGCGCCTTCGTAGCGTGGTTCTCCCGCGTCGTCACCAGCGCCAGGGGCCGTGTCCAGGCGGCGCGGACGCGGGCGCCCGGTGGAGCCAGGAGGGGGCGGCGCGTGGCGGGGGAGTGCGTGGCGCGGGAGTGCGACTCGCGGCGCGCGACGTGCGTCGTCTCCACGTGTCGCGACTGGCTGTCGAGAGCGTTGCCCGCATCCCGGATGTCTTGGTTCATGTCTCGGTTGAATCATGTGGCTGGGTCGGGATGTCGTGCTCGAGACAGTCATTGTCGCGATGATGGAAGCCTGGGTGGAGCGAGTATGGGAATGGTGGCTGCGTCCTGGCGCGTCTGCTGTCTGGTTCATCCTCTCGGTTTGGGTGCCACGACTTCCCCTCGATGAGAAGCATTGCGGGACGGCGTTGGACGTGTCCGTCCGTGCGCCCTGTCGCGAGCCCCGCGTGCCCTGAAGCCTGCGGGCAAGGAGGTGTGGAAGGACGCAAGGGTCCTGAGGTCTTCCCGGGCGGATGTCTGGGAGAGGTGTCGAAGTCCTGGTGTGAGTCTTTGTTTCAACGTGCGGGTGGTGTTTCATGCGTATCAATGTTCCTGGAATCATTTTGTGGGTCCTCGTCGTGTCGCAGGGAGGCCTGTCCATCATGGGCTGCGGGGGACTGGAGGTCCCGACGGAGGGCGAGGAGGAGGGGGCGCTCACGACGGATGAGAGCGAGCTCTACGTCGATACGACGACGCTCTGGCCGTCTCCGTATGTCAACGTCTGCTGGGAGAATCCGAGCGCGACGAATGTGATTGAGAGAGGGTGGGTGCGGGATGCGGCCGCGGTCACCTGGTCGCGGGTCTCCGCCGTCAAGTTCACCGGTTGGGGCGCCTGCACGTCGGCGTCACGCGGCATCCGCATCCGCATCGCGGACACGGGCCCGCATGTGAAGGCGTTGGGCCGCGGGCTGGATGGCCGGGTCGATGGCATGGAGCTCAACTTCACCTTCGGCACCTGGAGCCAGAGCTGTCAGTCGAGACGCGAGTTCTGCATCCGCGCCATCGCGGTGCACGAGTTCGGTCACGCGCTGGGGTTCGCGCACGAGCAGAACCGCCCGGACCGTCCATCGACCTGCACCGAGCCACCCCAGGGCTCCAACGGCAACCTGATGATTGGCGCCTGGGACCTGAGCTCGGTGATGAACTACTGCAACCCGAACTGGAACGGGAACGGCCAGCTGAGCGCGACGGACGTGCTGGGCGTCGTGCAGCTCTATGGTGATCGACCCTGGCTCGAGGACTTCGGCTATCACGCGGGGGGCTGGCGGGTGGAGTACCATCCCCGCACGTCCGCGGACGTCAACGGGGATGGGCGCGCGGACATCATCGGGTTCGGCAACGCCGGCGTGTATGTCTCGCTGTCCACGGGGACGGGCTTCACGGCCGCGCAGCTCCGGCTGGCCGACTTCGGCTACACCGCTGGCGGCTGGCGGGTGGAGCGGCATCCTCGCGTGTCCGCTGACGTCAATGGGGACGGGCGCGCGGACATCGTCGGGTTCGGGAACGCGGGCGTGTATGTCTCGCTGTCCACGGGGACGGGCTTCACCGCCGCGCAGCTGTGGCGGGCGGACTTCGGCTACGACGCCGGGGGCTGGCGCGTGGAGCGTCATCCGCGCACCGTGGCGGACGTCAACGGCGACGGTCGCGCGGACATCGTCGGGTTCGGGGACGCCGGGGTGTATGTCTCACTGTCCACGGGGACGGGCTTCAGGGCCGCTCAGCTGTGGCGGGCGGACTACGGGTACAGCGCCGGCTGGCGCGTGGAGCGACACCCGCGCGTCGTGGCGGACGTCAACGGAGATGGCCGCGCGGACGTCATCGGGTTCGGGGACGCGGGCACGTATGTCTCGCTGTCCACGGGGACGGGCTTCACGGCCCCACAGCTCCGCGTGGCGGACTTCGGCTACAACGCGGGTGGCTGGCGGGTGGAGCGGCATCCTCGCACCGTGGCGGACGTCAACGGCGACGGGCGCGCGGACATCGTCGGCTTCGGGAACGCCGGGGTGTATGTCTCGCTGTCCACGGCCAGCGGGTCGGGCCCGTCGCGGTTCTGGCTCGGGAAGTTCGGCTACAGCGCGTACGACTGGCGGGTGGAGCGCCACCCGCGCACCGTCGAGGACGTCAACGGTGATGGTCGCGCGGACCTCATCGGCTTCTCGAACGCCGGCGTGGTCGTGCACCTGAACTGATGCAGGTGGAGCCCCGCGTCCCGGCGCGGGGCTCAGTCCGGCTGGGTGACCACGGAGAGGGCGGCGGGAATCGTCTCCCGCATCAGCGCCACGAACTTCCGCAGCCTCGCGGGATGGAAGCGGGCGGAGGGATACACCACGGAGACGGGGAGCGGCGCGACCCGCCACCCCGGCGCCAGGTGTCGCAGGCGGCCTCGCGCGATCTCCTCTCGGAACACCCAGGCCGAGCCCACGCAGACGCCCAGGCCCTTCACCGCCGCGCTGCGCACGGCATAGAGGCTGTCCGTGCTCAGCCGGGGCTGGAAGACGATTCGGCGGACCTCTCCGGTGGCCTCGTGGGTGAGCGACAGCTCGTTGCGGTAGAACGTGCGCAGCGCCAGCCAGGGCAGGCGCGCGAGCTCATCCGGATGGGTGGGCGTGGGGTGGCCCGCCAAGAGCGACGGCGCGGCGACGACGAGGCGCGGCACCTCCGCCACCCGCACCGCGACCACGCTGGGGTCGTGCACCACGCCGACCTGGATGGCGCAGTCGATGCCATCCGCGATGAAGTCCACCTGCCGGTCGTGCAACAGCCACTCGACGGACACGCGCGCGTGGCGGTTCAGGTACTCCGTCAAGGGCTCCACCAGGAGCTGCTGGCCGAATGCATGGGGAACGACGACCCGCAGCGTGCCCTCGGGGTCGTCGCTCGCGCCCCGCAGGTCGGCCTCCAACAGCTCCCAGCTCGCCACCAGCTCCTTCGCGCGCTCGTAGCAGCGCGCGCCATCCTCGGTGAGCTTCATCGCGTGCGTGGAACGCTGGAGTAGCCGCAGCCCCAGCGAGCGCTCCAGCGCCTGGAGCCGGCGGCTCACGGTCGGCTGCGTGGTCCCGAGTTGCGCGGCGGCGGAGGACAGGCTCCCCGCGTCGACGATGCGCAGGAAGGTCTGCATCAGCTCGAGCCGGTCCGACGTGTTCGGCGTGGCGCGGGGCGGGCGGGGGGCCGCACGCTTCCGCGAGGGCTTGGAGGACCGTGGCATACGCGGAACGTATAACCGCTGTGCGGCGCGTGCCACTACAGCCCACCGGCCCTCGGGAGCACATTCACCCCCGTCTCGAACACCAGGGGTGAACACCATGTCCTTCATTCGTGCCATACATGGAACCGCCGGCGCCGGCGCCATGCCCACCACGGCGGCCTCCGTCCCCGCCGCGTCCTCCCTTCCCGGGGGCGACGCTCGGATGTCGCGGGGCCTGCGGCTGTTGCTGGCCGCGAGCGCTGGAGTCCCGGTGGCCGCGCTCTACTACAGCCAGCCGATGCTGGGGGTGATGGGCGCGACCCTCGGCGCGTCGGAGACGGCGGTGGGGCTGCTGCCCACGCTCACCCTGCTGGGGTACGCGCTGGGCATCCTGCTGCTCACGCCGTTGGGGGACCGGTTCGACCGGCGCCGCATCATCCTGCTCAAGGTGGCCTTGCTGTCCGTGGCGTTGTTGCTGGGCGGGCTCTCGCCGGGCCTCGGCCTGCTGTTGGCGGTGAGCTTCGCCGTGGGCCTGACGGCGACGGTGGCGCAGGACATCGTGCCGGCCGCGGCGACGCTGGCGCCGGAGCGTGAGCGGGGCGGGGTGGTCGGCACGGTGATGACGGGCCTGCTGCTCGGCATCCTCCTGTCCCGGGTGGTCAGCGGGGTGGTGTCGGAGCACTTCGGCTGGCGGGCCATGTACCTGATGGCGGCGGGCAGCGTGGCCCTGGTGGGGCTCGCCGTATGGCGGGGGCTGCCCCGCTTCCGCCCCACCAGCACGCTCTCCTATGGCGCCTTGCTGGCGTCGCTCGCCGGCCTGTGGCGCGAGCACGGAGCGCTGCGCCGGGCGGCGCTGGCCCAGGGGCTGCTCTCGGTCGGGTTCAGCGCCTTCTGGTCCACGCTCGCGGTGATGCTGCACGCCGCGCCCTTCCACCTGGGGAGCGCGGCGGCGGGGGCCTTCGGCCTGGCCGGCGCGGCGGGAGCGCTGGGCGCGCCCGTGGCGGGGCGGGTGGCGGACCGCTTCGGCCCCTCGGTCGTCACCCGTCTGGGCGCGGGCCTCGCGGTCGTCTCGTTCGCCGCGATGTTCGCGTCACCCGGGTTGGAGCCGCGCGCCCAGCTGTGGCTCCTCGGCGCCAGCGCGATTGGCTTCGACCTGGGCGTCCAGGTCACGCTCGTGGCGCATCAGACGCTCGTCTTCGGCATCGACCCTGGCGCGCGCAGCCGGCTCAACGCGGTGCTGTTCGTCGTCATGTTCAGCGGCATGGCCGTCGGCGCGGCGAGCGGCAGCTTCGTGCTGGCCCGGTGGGGGTGGATGGCGGTGACGGCCCTGGCGACGACGTCCTCCCTGATGGCGCTGGCGGTGCGCATGCTGCCGGCGCGCCAGCGCTAGCCCCACGCGCTCGCGTCAGGGCGCGGGTGGGCGGCGCTCCGTATTCGCGAGCGACTGGAGGGGTTGCACGAGCGACCGGGCCCCGTGGAGCAACACGGGGAGGACGACGGAAGGGTGGAGGACCGTGCCCAGTCCTCCCTGGAGATGGAGGGCCCGGTTGAACTGGCGATGGACGCCCGCGTCGGTGGAGGTCCGTTCCATCATGCGTCGCAGGTACCAGTGCAGCGCGCCCAGGCCGGGGGCCCGCCTCCCCTGGGCCTGCGGGTACACGAGGTCCATGCTGCTGCTCATGAACCAGGGCCAGCGGATGACGTCGGGCAGCCGTCGACGGAAGCGCTGGGCGAGGCCCGTGAGGTCACCGGCGTGGGCGTGCTCGCGCAGGCACGTGTCCAGCAACTCCGCGCCTTGCGCCGCCACCGTCATCCCCTGTCCGAAGACGGGGTTGAAGGCACAGACGGCGTCTCCCAGGACGGCCAGCCCCTCCGGGAAGCGGGGCAGCCGTTCGTAGTGCCGCCAGCGGCTCTCTTTCACCTTGTGCGTGGCGAGCGGGCCCAGGGCCCTGGCCTCTCGCAGGGCGTCGTACAGGTCCGGCCGCCCCAGCGTCCTGGCGAACTCGAGGAACCCTTCAGGCTCGTTGGGGGCGTGGTCCCCGAAGTAGCCATTGAGGGTGACGAGCCACCGGCCGCCCTCCACGCTGGAGATGAAGCCCGTGCGCCAGGTCGTGGGAGGGCAGGGGTACAACATGAGCGCCTTCCACTCGCGCTGGAAGTGGGGTGGGGGCTCGAAGAGGCCCGAGGTGTAGGCGAGGTCGACGAGGATGTGCTCCTCCTCCGGGCGGCCGTACCCGAGCGCCTCGAGCCACTGTGGGAGCCGCGAGCCCCGGCCGCTGGCGTCCACGACGAGGTCCGTCTCCCAGGTCTGTTCGCCCTGGGGACCCTTCACGCGAACCCCGGTGACGCGTCGCTGGCCCGAGTCGGTGAGCAGCCCGTCGACGGACCACCCCTCCCGGAACTCGATGTTGGGTCGTGCCCTCACCTGGCGCAGCACGCTCCATTCGAGGAGCGTCCGCGTGCACAGCAGCAGTGGGACGCCGCTGGTGTAGCGCAGCTTCCAGACGCCGAAGTGGTGCCAGGCGACGTCGCGGCTCGAATCGATGAACTCGGCGCCCTGTCCGCGCAGCTGCTCCAGCAGCCCCGGGAACCAGCGGTCGAGGACCCGGCGGCCCGTGTCCAGCATCACGTGGAGATGGACACCCTGGGGGACGCCCTTTCGCGCGACGGGCCCCTCCGGCCGGACGTCCCGCTCCACGAGGACGACCTTCTCGAAGTGCTCCGAGAGCACGCGGGCCGCGAGCAGGCCCGCCATGCTGCCACCGATGACCACCACACCGCCGAAGCCTCGCCCCACCATGGACATGCTCCCGAGGAACCTCGAGTCTGGACCGGGACCATTCCACGACGAGGGTCTGACATCCTCACCCGAGGGATTGCTGGCAGGCCTCCGTGAAGGCCTTGATGTCGCTGAACGCCAGCTCCACCGCGTCGGTCTGGGTCTTCCCGCTGACGGAGGTGCCTCCATCGGTGTTGGGCAGTCCGCAGACGTCGAAGCCCACCAGCTCGCAGCCGCGCTGGGCGAGCAGCTTCATCATCTCCACCACGGCGCGCTGCGCGTGGGCCGGCTGGTGCTGGCCGTCCTTGTAGGGCGTGCAGCTCACCTCGGAGACGTCGCGGTCGAACGTGATGTAGACCGAGTACGCCGTGTTCGTCAGGCCCGCCTTGGCCTCGATGGCGGCGAGCAGGTCCTCGACGTTCGCGCCCTCGTGGGTATTGGTGCCGGCGGTGATGTGCGCGTGGGTCTTGTCCTGGCCCTTGTCGGTGACGACCATGGTGGAGAAGTCACCCGACGACGGCCTCGCGTCCCGATTGCGCAGCACGCCGATGGCGGAATAGGCCGTGGCGAGGCGCTGCGGCACCAGGGTGCCACACAGCTCGAACAGCTTCACGGCCCAGGTGCTGCAATGAATGGACTCGTTGCCCGGGGTGCCGTAGTCGTAGTGCGCGTCGAAGTTGAGCACGAGCGCGTGCTCCTTCGTGGCGCGCTGCATCGCGCGGGCGACCAGGGGCCAGGACATGTGGTGGGCGCTGTTGTGGTCGATGACGCCGAAGAGGAAGGGCTTCGAGTCCTCCTCCTGGTAGGGCGCGCCGCTGAACAGTCCGTTCACCCCGAGGAAGGCCTCCGCGAAGTTGGCGAAGTTCACCTCTCCGTTGCAGGCGCCCCGCACCTCCTTCTTGAAGCACACGTTCCCGAAGTCCGCGTACTTGAAGCTGTTGGAGGGGCCCGGGGTCGCGCCCGCCGAGTACTTCGCCGCGAACTCGAAGCCGCAGAGGGTCTCCATGGCCCTGAGGTACTTCTCCAGCTTGCCCATCGTCATCACGCCTCCGATTCGGGGTGGGATGAACGTGAGCTTGGGGGCCATACCGAAGTATGCGTGGATCATCGTGTGTCGTTTCCAGCCGCGCCGAGGATGGGAAGGGTCGAGATGCGTGCGCGTTGTCTTCGGCGCGGAATCATCCGGAAGGCCCGGTTCGAGCGTCAAGGGCGTCACACGGGCTGGATGAAGCTCCCATACGGGAGGTTGGAGCCCCGTCGCGGTCCAGCCGATGGAGTGAGACGGAAAGGGTGATGACAATGCCTCACGTGGGAGCGCCCTGTCGGGTCGGACTCATCGGTTGGTGGCTGTTGGCGAACCTGGCCCTGGTGGAGCACGCACGGGCCGAGGGCACGGAGGGCGTGGACGCGGTCCTCGCTGGAATCGATGCGAGACTCACCCCGTCTGGTGCGCGTCGGGTGGACAGCCGCACCATGCCCACGCGCCGGATGGGGACTGCGCTGTGCGAGGAGTGGGTGCGAGAGCCAGGCGCCTGGAATCGGGACTTCCTGTGTGACGCGACCACGCTCCTGGGGCGGTGGTCGCTGGAGAACCTTCGCGCCGATGGAGGCAGCCGTGTCTCGGCCCTCCTGGAGGTGAGGCGGTTCGTCTCGAGGGAACGGGGCGTGGCGGCCAGGCGCACCGCGCTGGAGCGATATGGCGGTGGTCAGGCATCGCTCCACGCGGGGGCGATCAGCTGGTGCTTCCTGGACGTGTTCTGGACGGAGGAGGTGGTGTACTCGCTCTGGTATGGCTGCCACATCAGCCTGCCGCACGTGAAGGCGCTCCAGGCCGTGCGCGCGGAGCTGCTGAGGGCGGCCGAGCCCTTCGCCGGCACGGGAGTGGTGGGCGTGGCGGGGGCTCACAGTGGCTGGAGCTTCCTGCTCGACGAGGAGGGACGGATGCGGGCACCGCTGGAGGATGGGGTTCGCTTCCAGCACTTCGCCCGGGCCGTGAACGTGGCGGAGGGGGACGTGCTCTGGCTTCGTGAGCGGCCCCAGGGGCGTTCGTTGGGCGCGAAGCTCGACAAGCTGCCCGCGACGGCTTCCTGTGTGCCGGTCGTCTTCGTTCCGCCTCATGTGCGTCCCCGAGCGGGAGGTGGCGAGACGGCGGGCTGGGCCATCGTGAAGTTCAATGGGCGCGAGGGCTGGGTCAACCGACGCTATCTCTCCGAGCAGCCGCTGGCGGAGTGCGCGCCGAGGTGACGCGAGCGCTCACGCCCGGACCCGCGACACCAGGGCGGGCGCAGGGGCTCGCGACGTCCGTCGTTGTCGGTGCGGCCCACCGTCGCGCTCGACGGGCCGGGCGTGTCCTCTCTCTGGACGCGTCGAGCGTCACCACCCCGCTTGTCGCATCCCTTCGCGGTGACGCTGCGCGCCCCGGCCCCCCATTGCACGGGCGCGTGGTCCTGGCGCTGGCGGAGCGCGAGCGCCTCCGGAGGCCGCGGAGGCGTTGTGTTAGGTTCGCGCCGGGCCGGGAGCACTGAATGCCACGCGCCACGCCGGGGCGCTCGACGTTGTGGAGGGGCACCGCATGCGTTTCACTGTCCTCGAGGCCGCCATCCTCGTGCTGCTCGTGGGTGGAGCCGGGGCCTGCAAGTGTGGCGAGGCTCCTCGGGAGCCCGGGGCGGTACCCCGAGAAGCCCAGGCCTGCCCATCACCGGGCGAGGGAGGGACTCTCGCCGCGTGTCCCCAGCTCTGTGACGCCGTGGCGCGGCTCCCCGCCACGCCGCCGAGCGCGGCGCCGACGCGTGACATCCTCTCGACGGCGCTGGACGTGAAGCTGGGCGCGCTGCGCGGCACCGCCACGCTCGAGGTCGCGAAGTCGGAGACGCCGGGGCTGTCGCTGCGAGTGGGCAAGCTGAGCGTCACCGGCGTGCGAGGCCGCTGCGGAGCGCTGGCGTACGCCGTGAAGGACGGACAGCTCGACATCGGCATGCCGGAGTGGGCGGACACCGTGGTCATCGACTACGCGTTCCCCACGACCGAGAAGACCGATGGCTACCGGCACACCGGGAGCACGTACATCTGGCCGGCCTTCTGCGAGAACCTGTTCCCCTGTCATCCCTCGCCGGACGACGGGATGCGGTTCTCGCTGCGAGTGGGTGACGTGCCGCGAGGGCAGCAAGCGATTCATGCGAGCGCCATCGCGGCGGACGTGCCGTCGTACATGGTCGGCTGGGCCGTGGGGGCCTATACGGAGCGGCCGTTGGGGACCACCCGCGCGGGGACGCAGGTGTCCGTCTGGTACCTGCCTGGCGAGGAGGCGGCCGCGCTCGAGGGCACGCGTCACCTGAAGGACGCGTTCGACTTCTTCGAGACGCAATACGGGCCCTATGCCTTCGGCGACAAGGTGGGCTCGGTGTCGGTGGACTGGGGCCCCAAGGGCGAGGGTGGCATGGAGCACCATCCGTTCTGGCACCTGGCCTCGCAGTCGATGGGCGACAAGCTGACGCACCACCACGAGGCGGCGCATGGCTGGTACGGCAATGGCGTGCGCATCCAGTGCTGGGAGGACTTCGTGCTCTCCGAAGGGACGACGGACTACCTCACGGCCCGCTCGGTGCGCGCCACCGAGGGCGAGGCCGAGGAGGCGAAGCTGTGGGAGTCGCGGCGGCGGACGCTCGAGAAGGTCGTCGCCCGGCGCGACACCGTGGTCCTGCCGGACGCGACCTGCAACGCCATCGACATGACCACCCACCCGATCGCGTCGTCACTGCCCTACCTGAAGGGGAGCCTGTTCTTCCACGAGCTGGAGAAGCAGGTGGGCACCGCCGCGTTGGATCGCGTACTGGCGCGCTTCTACCAGCGCCACCTGGGGAAGGCGGCGCGGATGCAGCAACTGCTCGACTTCGTGAAGGCGGAGACGGGGCATGATCCCACCCCGCTCGCGCAAGCCTGGCTCCGGGGCCTCGGCGTCCCCGCCTCGGCCCCGACCACCGCCGGCCCGCCCCAGCCTTGACGAAAGAGCGCCCCCGCACCCGCAGCAAAGGCCTTGCATGACGCACCGGGCAATTTCCGACGGGGTTCCGGGGACCCGGGAGGACCTCGCGGGGCGTCGCGCGGGGCCTTTCAGAAGGTCAGTGATTCCAGTAGCTTGGGTGCGCTCGTAGCCCGCACCGGCGCCGCGTGGAGGCCACGTTCCTCCGAAGCAACTCGGGCGCGTTCTGACCGATAATCAGACAGGTTCCATTCCTTCCAGAATTTGTGAGGCCCACCATGGGTTTGGGTTTCCCCGACATCCGCAAGACCTTCAACGCCGTCCGCACCAACGTCCAGAAGACCGTCCAGGAGAACAAGGAGCTCATCAAGGGCGGAATCGCGGTCGCCAGCCAGGGCGTGAAGGCGTTCAACTTCAGCAAGGACGCCTTCCAGCAGATCAAGAACATCAAGAACGGCGCCGAGGGGCTGCTCGGGAAGACGAACCTGGACTTCGTCCGCAACCCCACCTTCGCGAACGGCGCGTTCAAGGGCCTCACCAAGTTCGGCGCGAACATGAACGCCGCGCTCCGCTACGCGGGCATCCCCGGCGCGGCGATGGCGGGCGCGACGGCCTTCAAGGACATCCGTCAGGCGATCCGCACGGGCAGCAAGGACGACATCCTCGCGGCCACGCGCTCGAGCCTGGACGCGGCCAAGGCGGGCGTCACCGCCGCGACGGGTGGCATCGTCGGCGGCAAGGTGATGGGCGGCGTGCTCGGCGGCACCATCATGAAGGGCAAGCTGGACGCCGGGAAGAAGGCCCTGGAGACCTTCACGAAGGCGCTCCCCAACGCCAGCGACGACGTACTCAAGGCCGTCAAGAACGCCGCGACGAAGGGCGTCTTCGAGTCGGGCACGGCGAAGACGGTGGGCCGGGCCATCAGCGCCGCCGCGGGCGACGCCGCGAAGGCGGGCAGCACGCTGGCCAAGGGCATCCTGGGCAGCGGCACGCGCTCGGCCGCCAAGGCCGCGCTGGCCTCGGTGGGCCGGGAGGCCGGTGAGGCCGCCGTCAAGCAGGGCGCGAAGGCGGTCGCGGGCACCGCGGCGAAGACGCTGGGCCGCTTCGCGCCGGGCGTCAACGTGGCCATCGCGGCCATCGACGTGGCCAACGCGGGCGCGACGCTGATGGACAAGAACGCGGGTGTGGGCAAGAAGGTGACCTCCGTCATCACCGCGGTGGGCTCCATCGCCGCGGCCACCAACATCCCGGTGGTCAGCCAGGTGGGCGCCGCGGTCTCCACGGTGTCCAGCATCGTGGGCGCCTTCTTCAAGTAGTCGACAGCGCCATCGTGGTTTGTCAGAGCGGCTCGGCTGGACTAAGCCTTGGTCCATGCCGAGCCGTCGCTTTATCCCCCATTGGCGCGGACGCTGGCACACCTATCTCCCGGGAGGATTCGTGAGCGGCAATCCAGAGACCCCGTCCGGCCGAGGCGTCGAGCGGCTCCTCAAGATGAGCCCGGTGGTGAGCACCGCCTCCAGCGCGAGCCTCAAGCCACCCGACGTGGCGGCCCCGTCGCTGGCGGGGCTCGCCGTGCGGGTCCCCACGCCGGACGACCTGACCGAGGAGGACCTGCTGCGGCGCTTCCACGAGCTGCGCCGGGAGCAGGGCACGACGCGCGAGCGGGCAGCGGGTGAGTCGCTGGAGCTGGGCGACAACGTGAAGCTCAACGTCGTGGGCTACTGCGACGGCGCGCTCATCCCGTTCTCCGCGCGCTTCGGCCTGACGACGGAGCTGGCGCCCATCCAGGCGCTGCCCGGGTTCTGCGAGGCCGTGGCCGAGGGCGGGAAGGTGGGCGAGTCCATGCAGATCGCCCTCGAGCTGCCGGCCGACTATCCGGTGGAGTCGCTCCAGGGCAAGCCCGCGCGCTTCCTCGTGGACATCCTGGCCGCCGAGCAGGTGACGCTGCCCCCGGAGAACGCCCCCTCGTTCCTGGAGCAGCTGGGGATGGGCGCCAGCCTGGACGAAGTCATGCACAACATCCGCGAGGAGCTGGAGGACGAGCTCGCGGCGCAGCTGTGGGTGCAGGCCCGGGACATGGTGTTGGACGAGCTGGCCCAGCGCGCCCCGGTGGAGCTGCCGCGCGCGCTGGTGGACGAGGAGCTGCGCCGCCGGTGGGTCCAGGCGGAGGGCCAGTCCATGGTGGAGCACAATTTCGACGTCGAGGAGCAGCAGGAGGCCCTGCGCGGCTGGCTCACGGACCCCACCACGCGCGCGGACGCCGAGCGCCGGTTGCACATCGGCATCGTGCTGAAGGCCGTCACCGAGGCGGAGAAGCTGCAGCTCACGCCGGAGAAGCTCGAGCAGCTGATTCGCGACCACGCCGAGCCCTTCGGGTTCACCGCGGAAGACGTCCATGCGGCCCTGCGGGAGTCGCCCGAGACGACGCGTCACCTGGTGGAGCTGGGCTGGTACCTGCTCGCCGTGGAGCACGTCATGAACAAGGCGAAGGTCACCTTCGAGGGCGCGGAGCAGGGCTGAGGCTCGGGCGGCGTCAGCCCTCGCTGAACCACAGGCCCAGGCCGCCCAGCAGGCCCATGCCCAGGAACAGCGCGGCCAGTCCCCACGTCTGGCCGCGTGACCACTTGAGCGACTCGCCATAGCGGTAGCCGCACACCAGGACGAGCCCCGCGAAGCCCATGCAGATGGACGCGGGGCCGGTGGCGATGAGCGCCTTGCGGGGCGTCCCGCTCACGTCCATGACCGCCAGCAGCACCAGCGGCCAGAAGCCAACGACGAGCAGCCCGAAGACGAGCGCGAGGCCCTTCCAGGCCTCGGGCGTGGACAGCTCCATGAACTCCAGGAACCGGTGCCACCGGGAGCGCGGCGGGTCCATCGGCGCTCGACGACGGTGGGGAGGGATGGGGTGCACGCTCGCGGCTCCTGGGACGTGGTGCGCCTGACCGCGTTTCTAGTGCAGGCGTGGGCCTGATTGAAGCGGGCGCCGGGGACGGCGCACCCGGTGCCCATGTCTCGCCCCGGTGACGGCGGAGCGTCGTCGAGGCGTCCTGCTCGTGGCAACAGCACCCTCCGTGCCGGCGGATTCCGTCGAACCGTGAATGGCGAGCGGCGCGCATCGACCCGGGCCCGGCCAGGAAAGTCTCGTTGAAGAAGTGTGATACGAGAAGAACTCTGCTGGGAACCGGAGGAGCGCCGTGAAGTTGTTTCGAGTGTGTCTGACTGTGTTGTTGGTCTGGGTGGTCGCCTGTGGCGATTCCGACTCCGAGGGAACGCCTGACTCCGGTCAGGTCAGGCCGGATGGAGGTGGTGGGAGTCCGGACTCCGGTGGTGGACCGCCCGACGCCGGCGGTGGGACGCCGGACTCGGGTGACGAGACTCCTCCGGATGCGGGAGGCGAGACGCCGGATGCCGGTGAGGAGACGCCGGACGCTGGCGGAGAGGTTCCCGACGCGGGCGGTGAAACGCCGGACGCTGGCGGGGAGACCCCGGATGCGGGCGGCGAGATTCCCGATGCGGGTGGAGAGACGCCGGACGCTGGCGGGGAGACTCCTGACGCGGGCGAGACGCCGGACGCTGGCGGGGAGACTCCTGACGCGGGCGGGACGCCGGACGCTGGCGGGGAGACTCCTGACGCGGGCGGGACGCCGGACGCTGGCGGGGAGACTCCTGACGCGGGTGGAGAGACTCCGGACGCTGGCGGAGAGACGCCTGACGCGGGTGGCGAGACGCCGGACGCTGGCGGAGAGACGCCTGACGCGGGTGGCGAGACGCCGGACGCGGGTGGGACGCCGGATGCGGGCGAGCCCCCGGTGTTGAGCGTCATCGACAACTGGGGCTTCGAGACGTGGCCTGGTGCGCTTCCGGAGCGGTGGCTCGGCAGCAAGTCGAACATCACGGCCGACTCGGTGCAGAAGGAGACGACCCTCGTCTCCGAGGGCGCCAACGCGGTCCGGCTCGTCAATCCCTCGAGCACGCACAAGCGCTTCACGACGCAGGCGAAGTCGATGCGCGCGGGCCGCTACTCCTGCGTCTACCAGGCGCGCGGAACGGGAGACATCCGCAACGCCTTCTTCGACGACGACTACTCCTCGTACTCGGGCTACACCTCCCTCTCCCCCGACGCCTGGAAGCAAGTGGCGTACGACTTCAACCTCGCCGACGACGTCTTCGACACGTTCGAGCTCATCTTCAGCGTCCGGAACACCAGCGGTCCGCACGTGGTCGTCGACGACGTGCGCTGTGTGCGCGCCGCCGAACCGTGTGACGTCGTCACCTGCGCCTCCTGGGAGACGTGCGAGAACGCCACGGCGACCTGCGAGCCGCTCTCCGGCCGCTGCAACGCCGCCACCGACTGCACCGAGTGGCAGGCGTGTGACGAGACGCATACGTGCGTGGTCGCCGAGGACCGCTGCGCCCGCCACGCGGATTGCGCGGGGACGCCGCAGACGCCGGTCTGTGACACCACCACGCACCTCTGTGTCGAGGGCGACCCCTGCGCGGGCGTGACGTGCGGCAACCCGGCGACGACGTGCAATCCCACGACGGGCGTGTGCGAACTGGCCGAGGGGGCCTGCTTCACGACCTATGACTGCGTGGGCGCGCTGCCCGCCTGCGACACGGCGACGCACCAGTGCGTCCCCGCCAGCCACTCGTCGAACATCATCCGCAACGGTGGCTTCGAGGGCTGGAGCGTCTATTCCATCCCCTACCAGGGTGACCACCTCATCCCGGACTACTGGTACGGCATCGACAACGGCGTCGCGGACCCGGGCACGGAGATCAAGCCGACGCGCCTGGTGCCCTACACGACCGCGGTGCACGGCGGCTCGACGGCGCTGCAGTTCGTCGTCCCCATCCAGGTCGCCGAGCGCTTCTCGTCCGAGAAGTTCAACGTGCCCAGCGGCAACTACTCCTGCTCGTACCGGGTGCGTGGCCACGGAAGCATCCGCCACCGCATCTACTCGAGCGGCGGATGGAGCCCGCAGACGGACTTCATCGTCGTCGACAGCGACGAGTGGAAGCCGGTGTTCTTCCGCTTCACCGGCAACGTCCGTGACTGGCGCCTGTTCTTCTACCCGAGCCGCAGCGAGGCCGACCGAGACCACCTCCAGGTGGACGACGTCGTCTGCACGAAGGACTGAGACGGGCCGGGTGGGCGCTGACGAGGAGAGGCTCCGTCGGCGCTCGCCCTCGGGCTGACCCGAAAATGAGTGTGGCGGCGAGCGTCCTGCCTCGCCGCCACACCCTCCCTCGCAGCGCTTTTGGCGTCTCAGAACTTGAAGAGGTTCGAGACGCCCTCCTTGATGCTCTTGCCGACGTCCTTGGCGCCCTCGGCGACCTTGTTCGCCACGTCCTTGGTGCCCTCGGCGACCTTGTTCGTCACGTCCTTGGTGCCCTCGGCGACCTTGTTCGTCACGTCCTTGACGGCTTCGGAGGCCTTGCCGTGGGTGACGTTGTCGACGGTGTTCTTCAGCTTGTTGAAGTCGATGGTGTACGAGGTGCCGACGCCGAGCCCGACGCCGAGCGCCGCCTTCGCCTTGGCGCCGATGGTCAGCTTGCCGTCCTCGAAGGCCAGCTTGCCGTCGATGGCCGCGCCCACGCCGGCGATGGCGCTGCCCGTCACCGAGCCCTGCACGGGGCCGAGCTCGCCCTTCGCGGTGGCGCTCGCCTCGGCGCCGACGAGCGCGCCCGCGCCTCCCTCGAGGCCCACGTCCCCGTCCTTGATGTTCAAGTCCGCCTTGGCGCGGGCGTCCGCGTTGGCGCCCACCAGCACCTCGCTGTGCACGCCGCCGTAGACCTTGCCGTCGATCTTATCCAGGCCCTTGATGTCCTTCAGGTCCTTGCCGACGCCGGCGTCGCCTCGCAGGCTGACGAGGTTGGCTTCGCCACCGGCCCGGGCACCCACCTCCCACGGGAGGATGCGGTAGGACGCATCCCCCTGGACCTCCGCCGCGCTCGCCTCGAACTGCGCGCCGGTGCCGTGCTTGTCGAAGCCCGTGCCGGTCTTGAACTCCGCGACGTCCTTCTGCCAGGAGACGTAGTTGCCGCTCTCGTTGCCCGCGACCTGGCCGGGCCCGCTGTTGGCCTGGGTGACCTGCCGGTTGTCCTTCTTCGCGGCGCTGCTCCCGGCTTTGTCGCCCTTGCGCGGGTCCAGGAAGATGTCGTCGCCCCACTGCTTGCCCCACTTCGTGTCCGGCTGGTTCTTGTCGAGGACGCCGCCCTTCTTGTCTGGGGACGCGGCCGTGCTGGAGGAGGCGGCGGGCGGCGGGGGCGTGGGGCGGTTGGGGGAGACGCGCATGGGAGGCCTCGGGGGACGGCGAGGAGGGGCCGGAGTTCGTCCGGCCATGGCGGGACTTCCCATGAGCACGGCTCGTGCCAGTCCTCCGAGGCGCGGTTCGGCCAGGGCCTTCACTCTGAAGCGCGACCTTCCCGAGGCATTCGAGCCGCCTTCGGCTGATGTTCGAGGTCATCGGGGGTGATGTCTCGTGTCATCAGGGGCCGTTGTTCACGGGCCCTCGTGGGGGCGGTGCGGCGCGTGCCTCGTCAGGTGCGCTTGAGGCGCGAGGCACGGCGTCGCGGTGGCGACGGGGTGGTGAGCGTCGACAGGGCATCCACGAAGAAGCGGACCTTCGGAGGGAGGTTCCGGCGGCTCGGGTAGACGACGTGGATGGCGCGTGTCATGGCGGGGCCGGGGCCGAAGAGGACCTTCAGGCGGCCGTCTCGAATCGCCTCCTGGCTCAAGATGTCGGGGACCCGCGCGATGCCGACTCCGGCGATGGCCGCCTCGCACGCGAGCTCGAGGTCGTTCACCGTCAGGACGGGGTCGATCCGGGTCTTCACGCCCTCGGCTTCCCAGGTATCGAAGGGGGTGAAGCCGATGCAGCGCGCGGAGCGGAGCTCCCGGGGGGAGGGCGTCCCGTGCCTGGCGAGGAAGCGAGGACTCGCGACGAAGTGGTACGGCCCTTCTCCGAGCTTCCGGGACACGAGGGCCGAGTCGTCGAGCGGGCCGATGTGGATGGCCACGTCCATTCCATCCTCGATGAGGTGGGCCCGGCGGTCGGCCAGGACCAGCTCCACGCGGACCTGGGAGTGACGGGCGAGATACGCCGAGACGACGGGGGCCAGGAACTTCCGGCCATAGAGCATGGGGGAGGAGACGCGCAGCAGGCCCGTGGGCTCCGCCTGACGCTGCTGCACCTCGTTGTTGGCCTCTTCGACCCGTGCGGCGATGGCGGAGCAGTGCTCGTAGTAGGTCGCTCCGGTGCCCGTGACACGCAGGCGCCGTGTCGTGCGTTCGAGCAGCCGCACGCCGAGCTTCTCCTCGAGCTTGCCGATGCGCTCGCTGACGGTCTGCTTGGTGATGCCCAGCTTGTGGGCCGCGCGGGTGAAGCTCTCCTCTCGGACCACCTCGGCGAAGAGGAGCATGTCGGCGGGGGAAATCATGCCGTCAAGCCTAGCCTGACAATGAGTCCGCCTGTCGCCACATTGTCGGGTGGCCCTCCTGGGCGCATCGTGTCGTCTCCCACCACATCCCGGAGTGCCACGCATGAAGCTCTACTTCGCTCCCAGGACCCGAGCGGTCCGAGGTCGTTGGCTGTTGGAGGAACTCGAGGTGCCCTACGAGCTGGTCCGGCTCGACCTCTCGCATGAGGAGAACACCACTCCCGCCTATCTCGCGGTCCATCCTCTCGGGGAGGTGCCTGCCCTGGTGGATGGGGACGTCACGCTGCTCGAATCCCTGGCCATCTGTCTCCATCTGGCCGACCGGATTCCGGAGAAGCAGCTGGCGCCGCAGGTGGGCGCGGCGGACCGGGGTCGCTATTACCGATGGATGGTCTTCGCCGAGCTGACCCTCGACCCCGCGGTGATGGCGTTCTACGGGCAAGCGCGGTCTCCCGAAACGACGGGCGGGCTCGCGGAGTCGCCTGAGGCGCTCGCCGTGCAGCGGAGTCGGATCGCGGCCGTGCTCGATGTCATCGACAGCGGGTTGGGAGAACGGATGTGCCTCGTGGGAGACACGTTCTCCGCCGCTGACATCGTGACGGCATCGATCCTCCATCTGGCGAACAGGCTGGGCCTGCTCGTGGGACATCCTCGCCTGGTGGAGTACGTCCGACACCACACCCAGCGCCCCGCCTTGCGGAGGGCTGTCTTGGGGTGAGGTGACGGCGTCGCCCGGCACGGTGGGCTTCCCCCATTCAAATCGGTGGCCGTTCGAGGCAGGCTTCCGGCGAACCCGGGGGCGGCATGCAGGGAACGAGCTATCGACTCTATGGCGCGGAGATCAGCTACTTCACTGGCAAGGTGCGGGCCTACCTGCGGTGGAAGAACCTCCCATTCGAGGAGGTCCTGGCCGACGCGAGGGTGTTCAAGGAGGTCATCCTTCCCAGGGTCGGCTTCCCCGTCGTCCCGGTCGTGATGACGCCCGAGGATGAATGTCTGCAAGACAGCACGGAGATCATCGACGTGCTCGAGGCGCGTCATGGAGGCCCTTCGGTCTACCCGAGTACCCCGCGTCAGAGGCTGGCGGCCCTGCTGCTGGAGACCTATGGCGACGAATGGCTCGTGATTCCGGCCATGCACTATCGCTGGCATCACAACCGGGACTGGGTCATCCGGGAGTTCGGCAAGACGAATGCTCCGGCCGCTTCGCCCGAGCAGCAGCTGGAGGCGGGCACTCGGATCGCCGAGCGCTTCGCGAACGCCGCCGTGCTGCTGGGGGCGGAGCCGCACATGCACGCGGCCGTGGAGGCCTCCTATGAAAAGCTGCTCGCAGACCTGTCCGCGCACTTCGAGCGCATGCCGTTCCTGCTCGGCGGAAGACCGTCGATGGGGGACTTCGGGCTGATAGGACCGCTGTATGCGCACCAGTATCGGGACCCGAAGAGCGGCGAGCACATGCGGCGAGTGGCACCCCAAGTCGCGCGTTGGGTCGAGCGGATGGTGGCGCCCACGCCGCTCGCGGGAGCGTTCCTCGACGGTGACGAGGTGCCACACACGCTGACGCCCGTCTTGCGCCGGATGTTCACGGAGCAGCTACCCGTGCTCGCGGACACGTCTCGGCGGGTTCGTGAGTGGATGGAGGCGCATCCTGGCGAGACTCTGCCGCGTGCGCTCGGCTCGCACGCGTTCACGCTGGAAGGGCAGGTGGGCAAGCGCATCGTCTGCCCCTACAGCCTCTGGATGTTGCAGCGAGCGCGCGACTACTTCGCGTCACTCGATGCCGGGAGCCGCGCGTCCGTGGACACGTGGCTGAAGGAGATCGGGGGACAGGCGTTCATCGGGTTCGAGGACCCGCCACGTTTGGCCCGCGCCGGCCTCGGTGTGAGGCCGGCATCGCTGGTGCGGACGGCTTCAGACGTCTCCGCTTCTTCTGGGGGCCCAGGCGCGTCGACGACACCGACCTGGTGAAGACACTCAGGTACACCACTGAGGGACGCACTTGCTATTGCGGCACGCACCCGCAGGACCACAATCCAGGTTTCTTCCGCACCCCTCTCCCATGGGGCGGAAGGAGCTATTGCATCTGCCATGAGCCTCCAAGAAGGCGACGTTGCAGACGTTATCCAGACAGAAGAGGTACTCCGAGGGCACGTCGATCAGTGCTCCGCACGGTTCACCTTGTCGAGGGTAAGGCCGACAGGTGTTGGTTCCCTGGTCGCAGTAGGAGAGTTCCGCGCAGTCTCCTGTTCCTGGCACACACGTCTCACCCGGAGCCTTCGCGGGTCGGCACTCACGGTCAGAGGACTCGGTCTTGACACATTGGTACCCAGGCAAACACTCCGGGTCGTCACCGCATGGACCATCGGCCTTGCGCTCGATGCACTGACCTCCAGAACAAAAGAGGTTGGAACCAGACACGCAGATCCCGGGAGAGCCACAGGAGTTCCCCCTGGTGGCAGCGGCAACGCAGGTTCCTCGGAAGCAGTGCGAGTCTGGTTTGCATCGGTCTTGGTTGGTGCAGGACTCACCGGGAGCGGTGTACGCCCGACACACGCCGGGGCAGCCAGCGGATGAGTCGCACCACCCATCAGCGCAGTCGGCGGTACTGGCGCATGTGCCTCCCGTCGTGACCTGTGCAGTGAAGGCCTGGCAGCCTTCCAGAAGGGTCCCTGGTGCAATGTTCACGAGGTCTTCGAGCGCTTCACAGGGGCGCTCACTCATGGTCTCCAAACATTCGTCGAGCTTGTCGAGTAGGAACGTCTGCCTCCCGGCCAATACGCTCCTGGCGATCGACGTGCACGCGGTCTCGGGGAACGTCACCAACTCGAACGCCTCGACGGAGCCACGCAGGCATTCTCCCGCCCGGCTCGTGACCTGCCGCGCCGCCAGGAGGCAGGCATCAACCAACATCTGCTCCGTCCGAGCGCCCTGCTCGCACGCCCCGGCTTCCCCACAGTGCTCCGTCTCAATGCAATGGAAGTCATTCAGGCAAGGCGCCCCCGTGAGCTGAACGGAGCATCCCAACCCGAGCACTCCCAACAGCAACCAGGTCATTCGCATGTCAGAAGCTCCCCTCGACGAAGAAGAGGGTGACGCCCGCGGCTCCCGCCACGCCCGCCACGCCATAGAGGATGTTGGCCGTCCGCGCCTTGCTGCTCGCCGAATCCCGCAGTCGCTTGACCTCGGTCCCCTCGTGCATGCGGGTGGTCAGCTCCCGGGAGTCGGAGCGGGCCATGATTCCGAGCGTCACCGCCCCCGCCGCCGCGACCCCCGCCGCGCCCGCGGCGACCCAGGTCCAGGTCCGTCCCCGAACTGGGGCCTCCTCCTCGATGACGGGAACCGAGGGTGGCGCCACCACCACGGGTGCGTTGGGCGTGAGCGCCAGTTGGAGCTGGACGGGCTCTCCCGCCCGTACGTCCAGGTCTCGCTTCAACGGTTGATGGTCCGGCAGACTCAGTTCGAGCGCGTGCCTGCCCACCTCGACGGGTTCGCTCCACGGCGTCCGGCCCCGGTCCTGGCCATCCAGGCGCACCTGGGCTCCGGCGGGCTCGCTGGCCACCGTCACCAGCGGCCGGCGCATGGCCTCGAATCGGGCATCGAGGTCCGCGATGCGCTGCTCGACTCCCTCCCGGTCCGTGGCCTTGGGCTCGAGCCGCAGGTACTCGCGGTAGGACGTGAGCGCCTTCTCCAACTCCCCGAGCTTCTCGTAGCACTGACCGAGGTTGTAGAGGCTCACCCCGTTGGGAGCCCGGCTGTGCGCCTCCTCGAAGGCAGCCGCCGCCTCGGCGTAGCGGGCCTGTTGATAGAGGCGGCTGCCACGCTCGAAGGCGCGACGCGCCGCCGCGCGGGCCGACGCATTGGCCGCGAGGGCCTCGGTGCCCGTCAGGGTCAACAACAGCGCGAGGAGAAACAGGGATGCGGTTCTGAGGGGGAGGGGCATCGTCTGCTCAATCGAAGGGGTTGGGCTTGAGCTCCCGTACCTTCGTCATCCGGGATGCGGGGGGCTTGGAAACAGGCGCGGCGGGCAGCTTCTTCAGCGACACGTCGATTCGTCCGCTCGGCGGAAGACGCTCCACGGTGGCGGGCGAGTGGCCATCCAACTCGAACAGCCACGGGCCACTGTCCTCCGCTCCAACCAACTCGAATGGCGTCATCCCGAGGACACGGCCTCCAACGCTCACCGTGGCTCCTGGAGGACTGGAGACGAACGAGAGACGAGAACGCTCCGAGGCGGGCGTCGCCGGCTGCGTCAGCGCCGGGCCCGGAGCTGGCGCTGGAGGTTCCACGTGCGCGGTGGGGACTGTCACCCGGGGCGCCAGCGGAGGCTCTCGATAAGCCATCAGCCCGACCGTGGCTCCCACCGCGACCACCACGCCACCCGCCAAGGCCCCTCTCCACCGCCTCGGCGTCGCCCCCAGCGAGGGGCGCGCGGACCTGGGTGGCGTCCCGTGGGAACGCGCATGCACAGCCCGCGTGGCGGGCATGGGCGCGGAGGGCGTGGCCCGCGCCAGCGCCGCCTCAGGCACTCCCGCGCCGGGGACGAGCGCCTCCAGCCCCTCGCGGAAGCGGGCCATCGTGGGCCGCTCCCGGGGCTCCTTCGCGAGCGCCTGGAGCACCAGCGCGTCCACCGCGCCCGGCAGGGCCAGCGCGGGGTTTCGCTGGCTCGGCGGCTCCACCGGCGCCTCCAGGTGCAGGAGCATGGTGGCGAAGGTGTTCTCCGCCTGGAAGGGCGGGGTACCCGTGAGCAGCTCGTACGTGAGCACCCCCACCGCGTACACGTCCGTGTACGTGTCCACCGTGTTCCCCTTGACCTGCTCGGGAGCGACGTAGTCCGCGGTGCCCAGGATGGCGCCCGTCTCCGTGAGCTTCTTCCCCTGTCGTCCGCTCAGCTTGGAGAGGCCGAAGTCCACCACCTTCACGAAGTCCGGCTTCCCCTCGCGCGACAGCACCATCACGTTCTGCGGTGTCACGTCGCGGTGGATGATGCCGCGGGAGTGCGCGGCCTCCAGCGCGCGGCACACCTGCGAGAGGATGTGGACGGCCCGCGCCAGGGGCAGGTGGTGCTCCTGCTTGAGCACCGAGCCCAGGCTCTGCCCCTTCAGCAGCTCCATCACGTAGTAGAGCTCGCCGCCAGGCGCGCGGCCCAGGTCCGTCACGTCGACGATGTGCTCGTGACCAATCTGGCTGGCGGCGACGGCCTCCTGCTCGAAGCGCTGGCGGAAGGTGTCATCGCGCGACAGCTCGCCTCGCAGCACCTTCACCGCCACCCGCTTGCCGAGCCCCATGTGCTCGGCCAGGTAGACGACGCCCATTCCGCCCTCGCCCAGCTGGGACAGGAGCCGGTAGCGCCCCTCGAGCACCAGGGGGAGCAGGGGCTCGCCGTCCAGGGGGCAGTAGCCGACACCCGCGCCATACTCGCTCTGGCACCTGGGGCACCGGGGCATTGGGGTGGGGGTGGCCATCGCTCGGAATCCCTCTCAGGTGGCTCAGCGCACCGCGTGCTTGCGCAAGAGCTTGATGACGTGGGCGCGATCCACCTCGGCCTCGCGGGCCATCTGGCTCACGTTGCCGCCCGCGGCGGTCAGGCGCTGGCGCAGGTAGGTCTCCTCGAAGAAGTCGAGCCACGCCTCCTTCGCGTCCTTGTACGACAGGTCCACTCGCACCGACGGTTGGCCCGGCGCGGTGTTCGACGACGACGTACCCTGGACGAACGCCGCGTCCAACGCTCCGGACATGGCCACGCTGCGCTCCACGAAGTTGCGCAGCTCGCGCACGTTGCCTCGCCAGGGGAGCGACATGAGCTGGTGCAGCGTGTCCGCGCCCGGCGCGACGTAGGGCCGCGCGGGCAGCCCGAGCGCGCGGAAGGTCTCCTCCCACAGGTGCCGCAAGAGCAGCGAGAGGTCCTCCAGGTGGGAGCGCAGCGGGGGCACGCGGACCATGCCCACGGCGAGGCGGAAGTAGAGGTCCTCCCGGAACTCCCCCCGGTTGACGGCGGCGCGCAAGTCCCGGTGCGTGGCGGCCACGAAGCGCACGTCCACGGGCCGGAAGGCATCCGCGCCCACGCGCTTGATCTGCCGTCGCTCCAGCGCGCGCAGCAGGCGGGGCTGCATGGCCAGGGGCAGCTCTCCAATCTCGTCGAGGAAGAGCGTCCCACCGTGCGCGGCCTCGAAGGCGCCTCGCCGCTCCTGCACGGCGCCGGTGAAGGAGCCCTTCTCGTGGCCGAACAGCTCGCTCTCCACCAGCTCCGGGGGAATGGAGCCGCAGTCCACCACCACGAAGGGGCCGGAGCCGCGCGGGCTCTGCTGGTGGAGCGCCTCGGCCACCAGCTCCTTGCCCGTGCCGCTCTCACCCTCGATGAGGACGGTGGCGTCCGTGACGGCCAGCCGCGCCAGCCGCGCGAACAGGGCTCGCATCGCCACGCCCTCGCCGACGAGCTTGCCGAAGCGTGGCTCCGGGTGCAGCGGCACCACGTCCTGCTCCGCCACCAGCGTGAAGCGCACGGACGTGTTGCCGAAGGCCAGCGTGGAGCCATCCACCACGTGGGCATCGGCGATGCGGACGTGGTCCACCCGCGTGCCATTGGTGCTGCCCAGGTCCCGCAACCGATAGCCGCCGGGCTCCCTCACCAGCTCGGCATGGAAGCGAGACACGGTGGGGTCGCTGAGCACCAGGTCGTTCCCCTGGGCGCTGCCGAGCGTCAGCTTCTCCGCCGACGAGGACACCTCGGCGCCCTTGTCCGGGCCGGAGGAGACCTGGAGCCGCGCCCTGCGGACGGACAGTCCACCCGTCAGGTCCAGCGTGGAGATGACCTCGGTATCGTCTGACATGGCTCGTCCTCAAATCCTCATCAGGGCGTGAGCCCCGTCCGACGCTCGCAAGGCCCGCCACTTCATGACCCGTCCTCGCGCACCTCGAGCAGCACGGCCGAGAACGGACTGCGGCCCTTCGCCTCACGCGGCCCGTCGTCCGTCGTGCCCTCCGAGGTGAGCGTCCGCGCCACCACCTCCGCCACGCGCCAGGGCTGCTCTCCCTCGTTCCCTCCGTCCACCGCCGCCAGCGCCCGCGCCATCTCCCCCGCGGAGGCGTAGCGTTCGGAGGGGTGGGGGCGCAGGGCCCGCAGCAGCACCTCCGCCAGGGGGCCGCCCGCGGCGCGCCGCAGGTCGTCCGGGGGCGCCAGCCGCGCGTCGCGCACGGCCAGCAGCAACTGGGCATCCGTCTTGGCGGAGTAGGGGCCCTGGCCCACCAGGGCCTCGTAGAGGAGCACGGCGAGCGAGAAGAGGTCCGCACGGCCATCCAGCGGTCCGCCCAACACCTGCTCGGGGGCCATGTACCGGAGCCTGCCGCGCGTGCTGCCCGGCGCGGTGTGCGAGGGCGTCCGCAGCCCCTTGGCGATACCGAAGTCCGCCAGCTTCACGTCCCCGGTGCGCCCGAGCAGGACATTGGCCGGGCTGATGTCCCGGTGGACGATGCCGAGCGGCTCCCCGCGAGGGTCGCGCAAGCCATGGACATGCTCCAGGGCGCGCAGCAGGCACAGCCCCACGTAGCGCACCAGCGGCGGAGGCAACACGCGGCCCTCGCCCAGCACGCGCGCCAGGTCCGCGCCGTCGACGTACTCCAGCACCAGGTAGGGGCTGCCCTGTTCCACGCCGTAGTCCAGGGCCGACACGACATGCCCGTGCCCGAAGGTGGCCATGAGCCGGGCCTCCTGGGCGAACATCTGCCGGTACGTCTCCTGGGCCGCGAGCTGTGGGAGCATTCGCTTGATGACCACGGGCTTCACGAAGCCCTCGGGCCCGGACAGGTCGGCGAGGAAGAGCTCCGCCATCCCGCCACGCGCCAGACTCGCGCGCAGCCGATAGCGGCCGAGCATCCCCAGGTCAGCCGAGTGCGCCATGGCGCCCGGCCTTCCACCGCGCACGCGCGCGGCGACCCGGGGGGCGGCTCACCGCACACGCGTCTCGTTGCTGTCGATGCCTCGCCACCCCCGCAGCATACCCCGGTATTCCGGGTGGGGTATGCCAAAGGCGGGGAGGTCTGGATTTCGCTCCGTGGCTTCACCCCTGGCGCGAATCAGTGCTGCTCGAGGAACCGGATGGCGTTCTCGTAGGCCTGTTTCTCGCTGGGGTCGCGGTTCTTGCTGTTGGGGTCGAGCTCGAACTTGCGGGCCTCCCGTTGCAGCGAGGCGAGGAGCTCGCGCTTGTCCTTGACCGTGCTGAGGGAGAGCGGGGTGCCCTGCTTGAAGTGGTCGAGGACGGTGTTCAGCGCCAGGTTCGGATCCTTCGTCCCCTGGCCGATGGCCTCCATGAACTGGCGCAGCTCGCCCGAGTCCAGCTTCAGCTGGTCCGCGGTCTTCTTCAGGCCGTCGAGCTGCGACAGGCTCGTGTTCGAGTCACCGACGAGCGCGGGGTACTTCTTGGCGAGCGCCTGGACATCCTGGATGTCCATCCCCAGGTCCTGGGTCAGCTTCTCGGCCGCCCGACCATCGCTGGCGAGCAGGGCGCGCTCCAGCTCGGGGTCGTTCAGCACGGAGTGGAGGTAGTCGGCCCGCTTGTCGTTGAACGCCTTCTCCTTGGCTTCGGCCTCCTTCTTCTCCTTGTTGTTCGAGAGGACGCTCGCGGTGATTTCTCCCCCCGCGTTGATGAGGGCGCCGAGTCCGCCCACGATGGCGCCAGCGGGCGCGGTCACGGGGAAGGCCTCCAGGCCGCTCCCCACGATGCCGAGCACGTCGCCCGCGAGCGCGATGGCGTTGCCCACGTTTCCGTCGCCCGACGCCAGCTTGCTCGCGTTGACCCAGGCGGAGGCCGAGTTCGCGAGCACGCCCAGTCCCGGGGTGAGCCGGGCCGCGATGTCCGCGTGCCTGGCGGCGTTGGTGTACTGCGTCAGCTTCCCCGCGTCGACCAGGCTCTTGGTCGCCCCGGCGAAGAGCTCGGCGCCGCCCTGGGTCGCCTTGGCGAACTCCTTGATGGCCTCCGACTTGCTCTCGTCGAACTTGCCCGCGCCAATCTCCACGCTCCAGCCGATGAGCGCGGCCTTCATCAGGCCCTTGCCGATGGGGCTCTGCCCCTGGAAGTCGCTGGCCAGGTTCTGGAGGATGGTCTGTCGCTCGGCCTTGGGGATGCTCAGGTCGCCGAACCCCTGGTTGAGCTTCGCGATGCCCGCCTCGATGTCGAAGGCGGGCTTGGCGAAGTCATCCGCGCCGTCCTTGAGCCCCGCCACCTTCTCCTGGAACTCCTTGAGGGCGCCCTTCGGGTCGTCGGGGTTCTCGGCGAGGTACTGGGAGAGGCCACCGGAGATGGCGGGCTCGGTGATGTCCTTGTCGAAGTCCTTGAACCCGGCGAAGGCCTCCTTGAGTGCTGGGTCCTTCTTGATGTCGATGGCCAGGTCCAGCGCCGTCTTGGCGGCGCCCGAGTTGGCGATGGACTGCAGTGACTTGTAGAGGTCCTTGGCGCCGCTGGGGTTGGTCTTCGCGCTCTTGAGGATGCCGTCCTTGTGCTTCTCGACCGTGGCGGCCAGGTCCTTGGCCGCCTGGGCCTCCGCCTCGAAGATGGCCTTGTTGCCGGGCTCGTTCTTGAACCGGTTGATGAGCTTCTGCTGCTGCTTCGTGCTGAGCGCCGGGCCGTAGCCGGCCAGCAGCTTCTGCAGCTCCTCGCTCTTCTCCTTGGCCTTGGCGCGCGCGTCATCGAACCGGGCCTGGGCGCCGCGAATCTCGGTCCCCGCGACGCGGGGGCCCGCCCAGCCGGGCTGCATCTCCTGGACGATGTTCTTCCAGGGCTCGCTTTTCTGCGCGAGGGCGCCCATCTCCTGGTCCGTGATGATGCCCTTGGCCTTCGCCGCGTCCAGGGCCATCAGGACGTCGTTGCGCAGCTCGCCCGCTCCAGGGTTCTTGGAGGCGTACGCGCCCTTGTCGTCCTTGTCGAAGATGCTGCCGCCCAGGGGATTGCCGCTCTTGGAGAGGCGCGGGTCGACGAGCTCCTCGAGGGTGCCGTCCTCCTTCGCGGACTTGACGAGCTGGGCGAGGTACTCCGGGTCGGTCCGCTTCTGCTTCACCAGCTCGGTGAACAGGCTGTTGGGTTCGCTGGTGCTGGGGCGGCGCTTGATGAGCTTGTCGTAGTCCGCCGCGGCCTGCTCCGCGGAGGTCTTGGGCTCGCCGTCCGCCACCATCAGCTTCTGCAGCCCGGGGGGGACCTTCGCCTTGTCGAGGGCGGCGGCGCGCTCGGGAGAGCCGGGCTTCGTGTCGAAGATGTCCTTGACGTGCCGGGCGGAGACGCTGCCAGCCTCCTCGTAGTGAGGCTGCGCCTTCTTGAAGGCGTCCATGGACTCGTAGGACTTGTTCGTCGTCGGGTCGAGGACCTTGTCGCCCTGCCGGATGACGACGTGGCCGGACTCGCCCTCCTCGCCGGCGCGCATGTCCTTCAGGAAGACCATGTCCGACTTCGCGCGCAGCTCCGGGGTGGCCTTGTCGGCCCAGTCGGCGGCGACGTCCAGGCAGTTCTTCTGTCCGTCCTTGGCGTCCTCGGTGAGCAGCGACGTGGCCGGAGGCTCGGCCCCCAGGCGCTCGTCGAATCGCGGGTGGCGCGGCGCGGCCTCGAAGGCCGTGTCGGACTTGCGCGCGACCTCCGCGGCCTGCTGCGCCTGTGCCTGTGCCTCGGCCGCCTTGCGAGCCGCCTCCGCGGCCCTGCGAGCCGCCTCCGCCGCGCGGCGGGCCTCCTCGGCGGCGCGGCGTGCCGCTGCTTCCTGTTCGCTGATGCCATTGCTCCGACTGCCACTCGCGGGTCCGACGCTCATGGGGGGCTGCTCCTGGGGGCCTGAAGACTGTGGCCACCCCATGAGCAAGGACCGGGCCCGCGCCTAAAGGCGCGAAAGGGCGAGAGGTGCCCACCCGCGCCTGTAGTCCACGGCCTACAACACACGCGCAAGTCGCAGGCTCCAGCCTGCGATGGCGAGGCGCGCGAGGCGGGACGGTGCGCCACGGCCCGGGGGCGCGCGTGGCGTGCGCTCGCTTCGTGGCCCCGTCCCCGGTGGAGGGAGCGGCCCGAGGGCGAGCCCGCCTCCGCGTGGAATCTTGGTCACCCCGCGCCGTTGAGGTGCGCATTGATCCGGTCCTTGAAATCAGACGAAGCACGCCGGGACGCGCGGGGGTTGGCGATGTCCCGGCAGCAGCTCCTCCATCCTCCCTCGGGAGCGGATGCTCCCTTCGCGCGGAGCCCTCTCGCTGGGGCTGGCGGCTGGCGGCACGCACGCTCTCCGCGCCCGTCCCTCTCACCCGCGTGGATGCTCCTCCTGCTCGTCTCCCTCACCGGCTGCCCCATCGCGGAGAACTACGGCGATGACGCCGGCCCCCGCTATGCCGGTGACCACCGAGGGCCGGTCAACGATTCGGCCGGGGCGCCCACCTCGCTCACGGTCGTGACGTTCAACCTCGCCTTCGCCGAGCAGGTCACCGAGGCCATCACCGCCCTCACGAGGACCCCGCTCGCCGGAGCCGACGTCATCCTGATGCAGGAGATGGACGCGCCGGCGGTGGAGCGCATCGCCAACGAGCTGGGGATGGCCTATGTCTACTACCCGGCCTCCGTGCAGGTGGATGGCGACGACTTCGGCAACGCCGTGTTGAGCCGGTGGCCCATCACCGCGGACCGCAAGGTCAACCTCCCCCATGACGACCCCTATCACCAGCAGCACCGCATCGCGGTGGTCGCGACGCTGGAGGTCCAGGGGACGCCCGTGCAGGTGGTCTCCGTGCACAACGCGACGCCCATCGTCGGGCTCGGCGGCCGGCTCGACCAGGCGGAGACCGTCATCGACGCGGTCGACGGAACGGGGCCGCTGCGCGTCATCGCGGGGGACTTCAACACCTCCGACCCGGGCAGCCAGGGGCAGACCGTGAAGCTGTTCTCGGGCCGGGGCTACCTGTGGGCCTCGGAGGGAGTGGGGGACACCGTGGACTCCGCCATCGGCGGGCTGCCGCTCGACTACGTCTTCTCCCAGGGACTCTCTCCCCTGGAGCGCGGCGTGGACAGGCGCCCCGCCGGCAGTGACCACCACCCGGTCTGGGTGCGCTTCTCATGGCCTCCATGACGCCGCGACACGTGGTGCGAACCCTGTGGCTGGGCGGGGTGCTCCTGCTCGCGCCGGGGTGTCTGAGTGGCGCGAGCAACCTCGGCGCGGCGACGACGCCCGTCGGGACGACGGAGGTGGGCGTCTCGGTCAACGCGATCGCCTTCGAGCGCGGGCGGGAGCGGGCGTACCTGCCCAACCCCGAACTCAACTTCCGCAAGGGCGCCGGCGACGACTGGGACTGGGGTGGGCGCCTCACGCTCTTCGGGCTCGAGCTGGGGACCCGCCACCGACTCGTCGAGGGGTCGGGGTTGACGTTCTCCGTCGCCCCGAGCGCGGGCGTCTGGTACGTGCCGGTCACCAACAACTCCACGGAGCCCGTCAACCTGCGCCTCGGCGCGCAGGCGCTCCTGGACTACCGCATCGACCGGAGGTGGACCGTCACCGGAGGTGCCTCGGTGTCGGGGGCCTTCGCGGGGCCGCTCACCGCCTTCCAGGGCCGGTTCGAAGGCTCGCACCTGCTCGCCTCACCGGGCGGCTCGCTGGGCATCGCGTACCGGCTGAGCCCCTCCCTCGAGCTGCGCGCGGAGGGCGGCTTCGAGGTCCCGTTCGATGTGAGGGAAGGCCGCCGCCAGACGACGGGACACGCGGGGCTGACGCTCCGCTGGTGGCGCGTCGACCACCGGTGAGCGCGGCAAGGGCCGACGAAGCCCCTCCAGCCCCTGAGACGACGAAGCCCCCGGCCCGACAGGGGACCGGAGGCTCGCGGGGGCGCCACGGGAATCCGACGTGGCGCTACTCGATGGGCATGAAGACCTTGAAGCCGGTGCGGCCGTTGTTGGTCGTGTTGCTCTCGATGAAGTCGCTCGCGGAGGAGTGGCCGTCGCCGAGCGTGATGGCCGTGTGGCCGTAGATGCTGCCCAGCCTCGTGGAGGTGCTCTCCCAGGTGAGGACGAGGCCCGGAATCTTCAGCGCCTCCTCCAGCGACATGTCGACCTGCTTGAACTTGTCGCGCGGCAGGTTGTTGTCGATCTGGTTGCCGTTGCCCGACACGCTGATGCCCAGGGCATTGGCGAGCGCCCGGCTCACGCCCGTGGCGCACAGACCCTGGCTGTTGTAGCCGCCCATGCCCATGGCCGCCGAGCGGGCCGCCTGCGCCAGCCGGCGCATCCGGTCGCTCGCGCTGCTGGGGCCCGCCCCCGTCGGTCCACCCACGTCATCCGGGCTCCACCCGCCGCGGAAGCCCGGGCGGCTGTTGCTCGCCTCGAAGGAGTCACTCTTGGAATGCCCGATGTTCAGCGAGTTCCCCGCGTAGATGAGGTCGGGGTTCTCGATGTTGTTGTCGCGAGCCAGCTTCTCCACCGAGGTGCCGAAGCGGGCCGCCAGGGCCGAGAGGGTGTCGCCAGGACGGATGCGGTAGTTGGACATGGTAGCTCCTGCGACCATTCTCGGGACCTGCGGGCACGAGTTGCGGCGTTCTTCCAAGATTCTTGGAAATGGCAGTGTGGGTGGAAAAGTTCACCGATAAAGAAGGTTGCCGCCCGCGACGTGCCCCCAACGCCCCATCGTCCAGCTGGAGTTCCAGACCCATCGCCATCTTCCAGCCAGGTTCGTGTTTCAAGGAAGAGGCGAAATCAATTGAAACCCAGTGCTAGCCTCCCGGTCATGCACACCCCTCTCCGACTTTCGTCCCTCGTCCTGATGTCCTCTCTCGCCGTCGGCTGTCTCGGCGCCGAGCCCGAGACTGAAACCGACACCGACACCCTCCAGGCCACCGAGCAGCAGGCCACGGACCCCACGTTCCGCGTCTACAACATCGTCGAGGCGGTGCTTCCGGCCGGCAACTACGACGGTGTCGCGGGTGACGAGTGCATCGCCCTGCTGAACCCCGAGCACCGCCTGCGCAAGGTCATCCTGGTGGAGGCGGCTGGCGCGGGTGGCGCCTGCGCGCTCTCGGCCTACAGCGCGGGGCAGGCCCTGAGCTTCACGTGGGGCGACACCTCCGTCTACCAGGGCTCCGCGGGCATCAGCGCCATCCGCGCCGCGCTCTCCGACACGGACGGAGCGGTGCACAAGCTCGTCGGCGCCATCACCTCGGAGGCCGCCGCGCTCGCCGACCTGCGGGCCTTCCTCACGCTCTACCAGGGCGACCAGGCCGCGCTGATCGGCTCCTACCCCGCCACGCGCGTCCACTCCATCTATGACTTCGAGGGCCAGGAGCAGGTGTACGCCGAGGCCGCCTACCAGGGCGTCCGTCCCACGCAGCACTGCGAGAACCCTGGCATCCCGACGCTCTCCGCCCACGTCAACAGCAACGGCTACGTCTACGGGTACACGGCCAGCAACTCGGGCAGCTGCCACAGCGGCTGGTTCTCCCTCTACCGCGTCTACAACCGTGAATGGCGTCTGGTGTACATCTACGACTACTCCGAGTAGTCCCTCGCGCCGCTCACGCCCCGTCTTCCCGGTGTGAGCAGCGCCTTCCTCGACCTCGCCTGGACGCGTGAGCGCCGACCGTGTCCAGGCCGGGTGGGAGCAAGCCCCGCCTGCGGGCTCGTCCCCGTGACGGACGTGCCGCCGCCCCGTTCATGGCGTGCTGGCCCCGTGGAGGTGAATCCGACACACCTCCGTGCATGGCGCTCTTTCATTCCGCCATGTTTGGGGGAGGTCGCGGCCGTTTGGGAGCGAGCCTGCCGGAGGGCCGGCCGTTGGTGTGGGGGGCCCGCCTCTGTGCTAATCCGGGCGTGCCGCAAGGCGACGTCCCACCCCTTCCGCTCGAAAGACCTCCATGGCCGGCAGCAGTCTGATTGCACTCATCGACGACATCGCGACCATCCTGGACGACGTCTCCATCCTGACGAAGGTGGCGGCGAAGAAGACGGCGGGCGTGCTCGGAGACGACCTGGCGCTCAACGCGGAGCAGGTTACGGGCGTGAACGCGGACCGGGAGCTGCCGGTCGTGTGGGCGGTCGCGAAGGGCTCGCTGGTCAACAAGGCCATCCTGGTGCCGGCGGCCCTGGCCATCAGCGCGTTGGTGCCCTGGCTGGTGACGCCGCTCCTGATGGTGGGCGGCGCGTTCCTGTGCTTCGAGGGCTTCGAGAAGCTGGCGCACAAGTTCCTGCACGCCAAGGAGGCCGACGCGCACCGCGAGGAGCTGCGCGAGGCGCTCGTGAACCCGAGCGTGGACCTGGTCGCCCTCGAGAAGGACAAAATCAAGGGCGCGGTGCGCACCGACTTCATCCTGTCGGCGGAGATCATCACCATCTCGCTGGGCACCGTGGCGACGGCGGCCTTCGCCACCCGCGTGTCGGTGCTGGTGAGCATCGCCCTCATCATGACCGTGGGCGTCTACGGGCTCGTGGCGGGCATCGTGAAGCTGGACGACGCGGGGCTGTTCCTCAGCCGCCAGTCCGGAGCCTTCCCGCGCAAGCTGGGGGCGGGCATCCTCCGCGCGGCGCCGCTGCTGATGAAGTTCCTCTCCGTGGCGGGGACGGCGGCCATGTTCCTGGTGGGCGGCGGCATCCTCGTGCACGGCGTCTCCAGCCTGCACCACGCGGAGGAGTCGCTCACCGCGTGGGCCGCGGCGGTGCCCGGCGTGGGCAGCGTCCTCGGGGGGCTCGTCCCCATGCTGCTCAACGGCGCCGTGGGGCTGGGCGCCGGGGCCGTGCTGCTGCTCGTGGTCACCCTGGGCCAGAAGCTGGTGAAGGGCAAGGGCGCGAAGTAGGGCGCCACTGCCGCGCGGGTGCGGGCCCCGGCGCGAACCCGCGCGCCTGATGCAATCCCATCGCCTGGCGGCCGCCGTCCAGCCCCGTGGGGCCATGGGTGGCGAGGTGCCAGTCACACGACAACCATCTCCCAGGACGCGGGCCATCTCGGTGTTCACTCTCCGTAACACGGGAGGTGCGCCCATGACGGTTCCTTGGCTCTCGCCGCGCACGCGGTGGTTGGCTGGTGCGTTGGTGGTGGTCTTCATCCTCGGGGGGTGCGAGGAGACTCCAGGCTCCTGCTCGGACGCGGGGACGGCCGACTCCGGGCCCGGGGGCTGGGACGGTGGCTACACCGTGTTGGAGGAGCGGGGAGACTGGCCGGACATGGGGCCCTTCTCGCCCTGTTCGCTGGCGCAGGGCGCGGCGCCGGATTGCGAGGCCCTGACGCCGTCCCTGTTCGACCTGTCCTCGTGTGACACGGCCGCGTTGGCTCGCGTGGAGGCCCAGGGCATCCACCAGGCCGCCATGCGCACGGAGACCCCGGACGGGGATGGTGGCACGCTCGTGGTCGTCACGTCCGTGGGGTTCATGCTCCACGCCGATGGCGGCCCCGATACCCTGGCCAGCCGGCCCATCGCCACGCGGCAGACCGAGGGCGGCGCGTTCTTCCTCGCCACGAAGCCGCCGCAGGCCACGCCCTCCGCGAACTTCGCCTTCGCGGGTTGTCAGGCTCCGGCGCCGGGAGTCATCACCGGCTGCTACATCCGCTGCGTCAGTGGACGGTTCTCCCGCACCGGGACGTTCCTGGCGCATCGCATGGACTGGTCCGGCCGCGAGGAGGAGTCCTCCGGGGGGTTGGTGCTGCGCTCGGAGTCCCGGGTGGAGCTGGGCTGGCCCGCGGACGTCTATGTCGCCAAGGACCACGCCTATGTGGTCTCGCTCGACAGGCCGGGACAACCTGGTGGCCTCACCGTCTTCGACGTGAGGGACCGGCGCCACCCTGTCTTCAAGACGTCCATCAGCATCCCGGGGGACTCCAACTGGAATGGGGTCTGGTCCCTCGGAGATGCCCTCTACGTCGCGAGCGATGTCTCGGGCGTCATCGTCTACGACATCTCCCAGCCCGGCGAACCGCTCTTCCTGCGCGCGCTCCCGTCGGGGCAGTACGGCGTGCACACGGTGCTCGTCGATGGAGACCGGCTGTATGCCGCGGACAACGAGGGCCTGACACGGGTCTACGACGCGACGAACCCGCTGGCGCCCGAGATGCGGTGGACCATCCGCCTGGACCCCGTCTTCTCGAACGGGGGGCCCCATGACCAGTTCGCCTACCAGGGGCGCCTGTACATCAACAACACGACCGCGGGCTTCTCCGTCGTGGACGTCACCAACCTCGATGACGTGCGGCACCTGGGGCAGTACGTCCATGGCAGCTATTCGCACCACAACGCGGTGGGCACGTTCGCGGGCCGCACCATCGCGTTCGAGGGAGGCGAGTTCGCCGGTTCCCACCTGCGCGTCCTGGACGTCACGGACCCGGCGCACATCGTGAAGATTGGCGAGCACCGCAAGCGCCCCGTCTCCTCCATCCACAACATGATTCTGCGCGGCAACCTGCTCTACGTCGCCTGGTATCAAGAGGGGCTGCGCGTGCTGGACGTCTCGCATCCTCCGACGCCGCGCGAGGTGGCGCACTTCAATGCCTTCCGTGAGACGGACCCCGGCCGGGTGGATGGCATCTTCCAGGGGGTCTACGGCGTCCGCGTCCCGGGGGATGGCTTCGTCTACATCGTGGAGTCCGGTCGTGGGCTGCTCATCCTCGACGCGCTTTGACTAGGCTCCGCCGTCGAATGAACCGCCTCCTGTGCGTCCTCCTCGTCGCCTTCGCCCTGGCCTGCCGCTCCACGAGCGCTCCTGATTCTCCCGACGCGGGCCCCGGAGGAAACCCGGTCCCCGTGGACGCGGGGCCGGGAGGCAACCACGGCATCCCGGACCGGGCGACGGCCTGTGCCAGCACGGACAATCCGCCGGGGAGGGTGGTCGAGATCGCCTGGCCCAGCCGGAGCAACGTGCACTTCGCCACCGAGGGCGACACCGTGCGCTTCGTCTGGGATGACGACGAGCCGCACAACGTCCTCCAGGTCGAGAACTTCGAGGGGCAGGACCCACCGGTCGACACCTACGGCGACGCGCACTGGCCCCAGCAGCTCGCGAGCGGGGCGAAGACCCGCAAGGGCTCGTTCGACTGGAACACCGGCACCTCGCCCTGTGGTTATCGCCCGGGCATCTACTTCTTCGTGGACGAAGGCAACCCCGCGGGCGGCATCGTCTCCGTCGCCCTGACCACGCGCGAGGACCCCAGCCCCCAGTACGCCCCCAAGCCCTGCGGCGTGCTCGCCAACCCCAGCCACTACAACGGACGCTACGCGGCCTACGCGAACCGCCAGGACTGCACCCTGTACGAGGTCAACAACTTCACGACCGTCGCCCACTTCGACTGGGTGGAGCCGACCTTCGCGGCGAAGCAGGGAGACCTCGTCCTCTTCCGCTGGACCGGCCTGCACAACGTCGTGCAGGTCCACGACGTGAACGAGGACACGCTGCTCCCCGGAGGGCTCGCGAGCGGTCCACGCACCAACTGCGCGGGAGGGCCGAACTACACCTGCGTCAACGGCCCCTACCACCTGGGGGAGTTCCTCATCGACACCACCGACCACCGCCCGGGAATGATTCACCTCTCGGATGGCTGCGCCTACGGCTGCGCGGACTGCCCCTGGGAGTGCCGGGGCCCGGCCCAGATCCCCACCGGGACGAACATGCAGTTCCTCCTCGCCCGCGCGGAGCCCGCGTCGTCGGAAGAGGGCGCTTGCTGCGCGCTCGACCCGTCCAAGGGGCGCAAGTGTCGCATCGTGGACCTCTACAACGACGCGGAGGGGATGCAGTTCGAATACAACGTCCCGGTCAACCGGGGGGACCTGGTGCGCATGCGCTGGGCGGGCACGTTGAAGATCGTCCAGACGACGCCTGGCGCCAATGGCGCGCCCAGCCGCAATCCCAAGCCAGGAGGGCTCGCGATGAGCGCGCCAGTCGAGTGCGTCCCGGGCCCCGGCTGGACCTGTCTGGGAGGAAACACCGCCCAGGCCGAGCTCGTCCTCGACGTCGACAAGGCCATCCGCGAAGGCAAGGCCGAGCGCTTCGACTACGGCCAGAACTACTTCACGTTCCACGCCTTCGGAGAGAACACGGACGGCTACTCGTCGCAGGACTCCGACATCCTGCTCTATGTCGCGCGAGGCGAGCCCTACGCCGACAATCTCCCCTGCCCCTGAGACGTCGACGACACGCTCCAAGCCTGCTCCCGGCGCTGGTTCGCCGCATCGCGGCATTGTCTGGATGTCAGGAATTGACCGGCCGCTTATTGACGTCGTGCCAATAGTCGCCCATCATCCTCGGTGAATTCGAGGAGCGTGGTGGTCCGCGCTCGGCGAGGCACTCGACGTCGGCAGCTCTCCAGGACCTTCGCCTCGCCACGAGGGGTGCACGCCGCGACGGCAGTCGGGGCGGCATTTCCCTCCCAGTGGACTGCGCCGCTGCCCGTCGCGACCCCGCGACGGGGGAGTGGAAACGAGCAGCGAAGGAGGAGTGGAGCATGAGCGGAGTCAAGAAGCTGTTGGCGTCGGACGGAGCCGCCGTTCGGGCGTTGCTCGTCGCGGGCGCCCTGGTGCTCCCCGGCGTCTCGGGAGCGGGTGACCTGCTGGGCAGCAGTCGCGGTGGTTCGGTCCAGTGGGACTTCTGTTATGGCAAGCCGGACAACGCCGTGCTGCCAGTCGACCCGCGCACCCTCGTGCAGCCTGGCATCAGCAACGGCAAGGCGGTGCACTTCAATGCCTTCTGGAAGGACTGTCACGTCGACCCGGAGGCCGTGCAGGAGGCCGGTGCGGCGAAGACCTGCGGGGAGCTGCGACAACGCTTCTACAAGGGCGAGGGGCTGCTGACCAACGGCCACCCGGGCGCGGGCGCGCTGTTCGCCGGCACCACCCCCATGTCGGTCGAATCCGCGCTGGGCATCTCCACGTTCACCGCGGCGCAGTACAACGAGCTGTGGCGGGTCTGGGGCTTCGTGTTCCGCCCCGACAATTTCGACAGCCTGGTGGCCCAGCGCTACGGGTCGGTGCTGAGCACCGCGCGCAATCCCTATCCGCTGCCCCTGGAGAATCCGAACTGGAGCGACGGCGGGAGCGGACAGCTCCCGCAGATGCTCACGCAGCTGCGCAACCCGGATGGCAGCTGGAGCGGCCGCATCGGCGTCACGTGCCACGCCTGTCATAGCGGCGCGGTGGGGACCCCGGCGGATGGGCCGGGGCTCGGGGTGCAGCTGGGCGGTGGCAGCAGCCTGGCGGACCTGGACCTGTTCCTGAGCGACCTGCTGCCCCTGGGCTATCCGGCGTCGCTGGCCACCTTCCTGAACCTCAACCGCACGCGTGGCACGAACAACGCCAGCGACATCAACCTCGCCTTCCTGTTCCCGGACGAGAAGCTGCTGTCGCCCTCGGAGGTCATCGGGCTCATCAACTCGGGCTCGACCGCCGGCATGGACACGCCCGCGTGGTGGAACATGGGGCACCGGCCGGTGAAGTTCGTCGACGGCGTGTTCCCCATGGATGCGCCGCGCGTGGACATGGTGTTCTACACGCCGTTCTTCGGTCTGTTCGGCTTCGCCGGTGGCCCGGTGAGCGAGGCGGGGCAGGACTGGATGCGCGAGAACGGCCCTCCGCTCAACACCTGGGTCGATTCGCTCAAGTCGCCCGCCTATCCGCTCCCCATCAACCAGTCGCTGGCCGAGCAGGGCGCCGTGCTGTTCCATACGCTCGACATGTGGGGCCCGGGGCGCAACAACCCCGTGCCTCGCCCCCAGGGCAACGGCTCCTGCGCGAGCTGCCACGGCGCCTACGCGCCTCGCTACGTCAAGGACCCCGCGTTCCTGGCGACGCCCGCGCTGGAAGGCATGGCGAGCTACATCGTCCCCCTGGACATCATCGGCACCGACCCCGTCCGGGTGAACACCAACAACCTCGCGGTGCAGAAGGCGGGCGCCAAGAACTTCTTCGGCTATCCCCAGACGGCCGGTACCGCCCAGGACTGCGGCCCCCAGAATCAGCCGCACATCCGCGGCAACCGGCCGCTCGGCTACCTCGCGCCGCCGCTGTACGGCGTCTGGGCCACCGCGCCGTACTTCCACAACGGCTCGGTGCCCAACGTCTGGGAGGTGCTCAAGCCCTCGGACCGCAAGCCCCTGTGGCGCCGCGTCTCCACGCCGCCGCGCTGGGACCAGCCGCTCGTCGTCATGGGCTTCGACACCAACCTGCAGCGCGCCTACGACCCCGCGAAGCTCGGCTGGAAGTACGACACCATCGCCTGCAAGTGGCGTGGGCCGCTGAACCCCGCCGTGTCGCCGTACATCAACTGCGACCCGGGTGACGAGTTCCGCACGCCCCTGGCGCAGGAGATGATGAACGTGCTCTTCAGCAACCTCATCGTCTCCTGGAACATCCTCTTCCCGCCCACGCGCACGCGTCAGCAACTCGAGGACCGGAAGATCTACAACACCCACGCCTTCGGCCAGGACAACGGCGGACACGAGTTCAACTCCGTGCTCACCGACCTGGAGCGCGTGGCGCTCATCGAATACATGAAGACCCTCTAGGTCAGCGGCCGCTCCATGGCGGAGGCTCGAGGTCCCGGGCGTCTCGGTTCACGGGTGTGACGGAGGCTCCGCCAGCGGCGCGGAGCCTCTCGTCCACCAGACGGTGACCCGGTCTCCAGGCGTAGGACCGCTACCCGTGGTTTTTCACGGCCGGGGACAGGCTCGACAGGACGCTCAGACTCGCCGGCCCTCCGAAGACCGAGGCGGGGACTCCGAGGACGCCGAGCTCCAGGAGCTCATCGAAGGGCCGCGCCGACGTGGCGAAGTAGCCCACGCAGGCGGAGGCCTGGAGCTCGGGGCGACGGGTGGTGAAGGCGTCCAGGGCGCGGGCCCTCTCCGCCAGCAGCGCGCCGACCTGTCGCGGGCGAAGCGCATGCTCGGTGAGCGCGGCGTATCCGACGCGCAGCTTGTGCTCGTCCTTCGGCAGGAGCGCGAAGACGTCGCGCGCGTCCTGCCGCCAGCGCGATGGTGTGATGCACAGCCCTACGTGGTCGGGGACGAGCCAGCCCTTCGAGAGGGAGACGAGGACGAAGGCGAGCTCCTCGTGCAACAGCCGGAGCGTCCACGGGGTGGGCGGAGTCGCGTACGCGGAGTCGACGAGCAGCACCCGCCGCCCCGGTTCGGCGCGCGCCCAGGCCTCCACGCGCTCCTGCTCCTCGGGCTGGAGTCCGCGCCCCCAGGGCTTGAGCGGCTCGCAGAGCAGCAACGCGTCGCAGGACTCCAGCGGCGGGAGCCCCTCGCGCGCGTGGAAGCGGAGGACCTGGACACCCGCCTCATCGGCGAGCTGGAGGTACACCGGATATACGTCGTCGGGGACGCCGACGCGCGCACCGCGTGACGCGAGCCAACCGAACACCGCGCGCAGCGAGCGGCGGACGCCATGGCTGACCTGCGTCCGGGACTTCAGCTCCGCGTCGAGCCCCAGGCGCGCGAGGAATCGCTCGGCCAGGTGGCACCGGTAGGGGGCCTCGTGGTGGGTCGACGGCGCGATGGCGGCGAACGCCGGCGCGAGGCTGCGATAGACGTTGAGCTCCGACAAGTCGAGCAGCTCGGGGCGCCGGGCGCGCCACGCATCGCGCAGCGCCAGGAAGGCTTCGTGCTTCATCGGCGCACCTCCGAGGCCGGGTCTTCCAGCGACGCCAGGCAGGTCCCATCGCTCATGAGGTTCCACGAACGCACCAGCCGGTGCGCCCGCTCCCAGCCGACGGAAGGCTCGGTGTACGCCGCGACGCGCAGCACCCGGCCCGCCACCTCTCCCTCGAACACCGGGCTGCCCCAGGGCAGCGCGGTGACCTTCGCGAAGCCCGCGGACCCCATGGCGCGGAGCACCACTTCGAGCGGCACCCGATTCTCCTCGCAATAGCGGTTCACGGCGCCGGGGGCCCAAGGGTTCTCGGAGAGGCTGGAGACATACAGCTCCTTGAAGCAGACCTCGTGGAAGCCCTCGCGCGCGCTGCGCTCGAGGTAGGCCAGGACCTTGCCCACGTCGTCGACCCCTCCGCGCTGGAGGACGCAGATGGCCCGGTTGCGGAGCCCCGTGTCCCGCGCGAGCGCGCCCGAATCGACCGACAATCCCATGATGCGCGCGTCGTCCTCTCGGGTGACGCCATGGCGGCTGACGGCCAGCGTGGTGAGGCCCGCCTCGCGCAGGGCCTCCACCCGCCCGGCGTCGAGGCGCGCGCCGTTGGTGATGAGCAGCGTCGAGGGGAACCGCGCGGAGAGCCCACGGACCAGCGCGAGCAGCTCGCGCGGCGGCAGCAGGGTCGGCTCTCCACCTCCGGTGATGACGGCGCGCTCCGCCCCTCGTGCGCGCGCGTGGTCGGCCCACTCCAGCTGTTGCTCGAGGGACGCGCTTCGTTGCCTCGCCAGGTCCGACACGCTCGCCTTCGAGAAGCAGAACGCGCATCTCGCCTGACAGGCCTTGGCCACCGGAAGCACCGAGAAGCTCCGGGGCCGACAGTCCGCCCAGGGCGCCAGCCCCGTGTCGTCGAGCTGGAACGCCTGCGCCGTGACCTCCTCGTGGAACGTGGGGCGCAACGTGCCGTCGTCGTCCACCCACGCGACGCCGCTGAGCGGCACCTCGGGGGCGGGCCAGCGCCA
The DNA here is from genome assembly GCF_021412625.1 of Myxococcus stipitatus. The sequence goes on from NZ_JAKCFI010000004.1 coordinate 859,470, forward strand.
GCCGATTCCCGTGCCCGTGGTGTCGTTGGGACGCATGGCCCGCGTCCCCGTCATGGGCAGGCGGGCTCGCAACGCGACGACCCGGTCCTTCGCGCGGCCGAGCTTCGACACCAGCCGCCGCGCCTTCTCGAGGCCGGGCGCCCACGGTTCGTCCTCCTTCAGCATGTAGAAGGCGTCCGGGAACGTCGACTCGGGGATGGCCGCCTTCGAGTACTCCATGCGGTAGCGGTCGAAGCCGCGCAGCCAGTTCGAGAGCGGGATGAAGGCGACGAAGGCGGCATCCATGGTGGAGCGATACTCCCAATATCCAAGCTTGGTGTCAAATGGACACTAAGTTTGGGCTGGACCGGGTGGGTGAGGCCGGACGCGGGACGTATCGATGTCTCCGGCTCTGACAGAGGGGGCCGGGCCTCCAGCCCCCCGAATCAGAGAAGGGTGAGCGTGAGCTGGAGATGCTTCATGTCCGGGTAGGGTGTCAGCGCGCTCCCGTCGAGCCGCCAGTCCACCTGGATGGTCCCATCGGACGGAGGGCCTTGCCGCTCGAACTCGATGCGGTAGGTGGCCTCGAACTCGCGGAGGGGCTTGGGCAGGTCCGGCCCGAAGGCGAGGGGCCACGGGAGCGTCAGCTCGGGGCGGTCGAACACGAGGACGTGCTCCTTGACGAGGCGCTCGTCGCGCTCGTCGAAGACCCGCACGCGCAGCCAGGGATGGACCTCGGGGATGTTCTCGCCGGGAGTGCTCCAGGCCAGCCGGGTCGCCTCGATGCCGAGGTTGAGCAGGGAGAACTCCAGCTTCTCACCGGGCTTCGGCGCGACACGGACCTGCACGCGGCGTTGGACGCGGGGCTCGGATGGAGAGAGGACCATGGTCTCGGGGGGCGTGGAGGCCTCCACCCAGCCATGGTCGTCGCCGGGGCAGGCGGTCGTCAGGAGCGTGAGCGCGAGCGCGGCCAGGCGCGCGAGGGGGATGGACGCGGAGGCGTTCATGGCTCGGAGATCTCCACCGCGAAGGCCTTGGGGAGGTCGTCGGTGTCGACGACATGTGCCTGCGCCGTCACCGACCACTCCACTTCGACCACGCCTGGCGCGACGTTGCCCTGGACTTCGAAGTCGACCGCCAGGGGCCACTCGCAGGCGCCATCGACCAGACACTCTCCGAAGAGCGAGGTGCCCGCCTCGAGGACCACGGGCTCACCCGGGTTCCCCAGCACCACGGGGTCCCCCATGGGAGGGAAGGGGGTGTCCTCATGCAATGAGACCCTGAACCAGGGCCGCTCGGGCGAGGACGGGTCGGAGGGGGCCCATCGCGCCACGACGTGCAACGCGGCCTCGCCCTCGGCCGACCTCGAGAGGGGCTTCGACGCTGTCGCCCGGATGAGGACGCGCTGGGTGGCTTTGGCCGTCTGGGTCGACAGGCTGAAGGGCGCGCCGAAGTACTCCTCGGCTTGAACGTCCCGCGACATGGGCCGCGAGGTCGCGAGCGCGCTGACGCTCGCCAGCAGCAGCGCGAACCGCGCGCCCCAGGCGCGTGGGCCCGTGCTCCAGGCGGATGGAGAGGAGGACTTCTGTTTCGGAAGGAGGGGACGTGCGTGGGACATGGTGCTTCGGCGTTCCGTTCTCGGGGGCCCCGGCGTGCCAGGCCACGCGCCGGGTTGTTTTAGTACAAATGCAATCGAAGTGCCATTTGTGGTCCGAGTGCGCGCAGGTGCTTGGGGCGGCGCCGGCGGGGGCCCTCCATGACATGCGAGTCATGGCCTGACTGGGGCCACGCGTCGAGGCCTCCCTGCCGCCGTCACGACGACGCGGCCGTGACGAGGTGACGGGCCGTGTCACGGCGAAGCGATGGACGGTGGTGATTGCCATCGGATAGATGTTGTCTCGGGGATTCACATCGGGAGTCTTCGCGTGCGGATCAAGGGGATGACGGGCCTGGCGGTCCGAGTCGATGTGGCCTACTCCACCTGGAAGAAGTGGGCCGCGAGTCGACTGGAAGGGCAGAACCTCCCAGTCGCCGAACTCGTCGAGGAGCTGCGGCAGCGACCGTTGTTCGACCTGACGGGAGAGATGTTCCCCCTCGAGCTCCGCTGCGCCGTGCCCGAGGCGGAAGCGCCGGGGCACCGTGCGCTGTTGGAGGCGCTCCTGGACCTGACCGCGCGGCTGGGTGGGCGTGGGGAGCTGGCGGAGTTCGCCCTCGACGGCGAGGTGCGATGTTTTCTCTGGCAGGGCAAGAAGCGGAGGCTTCCGGTCCCCCATGAGGACCGTCGCGTGAAGACGGACTTCGTCATGCTGCAGAAGCATCAGCGGGAGGCGGTGCTGAAGTACGTGCCGCCGAAGGTCGCCGTGCTGCGCTGCTCGTGCGGGACGGTCGCTGGGAGGAGCGCGAAGTCCTGCTCCGGCTGCGGGCGGGACTACACCGCGCCGATCGCCATCGAGGCGCGGCCCGCCGCCCAGGCGCGCTTGCGGACACTGCGGGCCCGGCTGGTGGAGCTGCGGATTCCGCTCCCCCAGGCGGATGTCTTCGCGGCGAGCGTGTTCACGTCTCGCAATGCCTTCGAGGCGCTGACCCAGGAAGCGCTGCTGGCCCAGGCGGGGATGAAGCTCCTGGACCCAGGCGAACTGGCGCGTCGAGCCGCGCTGCTGGCGGAGGTCGAGACCTGGCCACGGCGCTACCGCCTCCCGAACCAGACGCGGGAGTTGGTATTCGACATGTGGTGCTCGTACGAGCTGCGCAGGGTGGGGCCCGATGGACGCGAGGTCCTGGAGCGACTGGCGCGGGAGCAGGGGCACCGGTTCGGGGAGCTCGCGACCGTGGTTCCCAGCGCTCCGGGCTGGCTGGCGGCGGGGGAGGTCGGCGGCAGCGCGCTTCCGCGCAACGAGCGCCTCGAGAGTGTCCTCCCGGCCCTGGACTTCGTCCGGCGCTTCGCGGGCGACCTCGTGTCGCTGTCCGACGTGTATCTGGAGGCGCTCTGGTGGACCGCGCCGGACCTGCTCACCCCGGACGAACAGCGGCGGTGCGAGCAATCCTTCGATGGGCGGGCCATCCGTTCGGGCAAGGGGCTCGGCGCGTACTTGAAGCGACGGGAGGCGAAGGCGAAGTCGCCCACGCTTGCGCTCGCGGCCCTGTTGGAGGAGGCGGGTGACCCGGACGTGGATGACGACTCGGTGGACGGGCTGAAGGCGCTGGCTCGCGCCGCGGTCGAGTGGCTGATGGAGGGGCGGCCTCCCGAGTTGGACGACATGGGCTCGGACAGGTTGGTGGCGGCGCTCGAGGACGTGAAGCGCGCGGGGCGCCTTCCGGAGGTCGTCGTCCAGCGCGCGGAGGAGGCCCTGCGCCATCCCGCGCCTTTCGGGCTCGAGGGCGCGAAGTGCTGGGACGTCCAGCCGAGGCAGCTCTCCGAGGAGGACGAGAAGGCCCGCGCCGCCTGCCCCGAGTGTGGCAGGCGGGTGAAGCCGAGCACGGTGTTCCACATCCCCACGCTCGGCGAGGGGATGGCGGCGCGCACCCTCCGGCTCTACGAGTGCGAGCCCTGTGGCCGGGCCCTGTTGTTCGCGCGCGCCATCAAGCCCGCCCGCCCCACGCGCAAGGCCGCGCGGGCCTTCATGGAGTACAGGGACACAGGAGAACTGGAGTCTCCGCCGCCGGCCCGCTTCGTGCGGTGGCGTTACGAGCGCTTCATCGCTCGTCAGCGCGAGGGCGTCCCGCTCGCGCTCCAGCTCGGAGGGTTGCCGCTGTCATCGGAGACCCATGACCCCTCCGAGGACATGGACCTGGGCTGCGGCCACCCGTTCATCCGCATTCGCATCCACACGCGCCCGCTGGGCTTGCAGCCCGGATTCGGTGGCGGCGCCCGCGTGGGGCAGTTGTGCATGACGCCCGGATGCAAGAAGCCGGATGTCCGCATCGAGGGCGATGGTTGATGCGGGCCCGTGAGTCGGGGCTCCGAGTTTGGCGCGGGCACATCGCGAGGAGGGATGTCTGCCTTTGACGTCGAAGCAGCCGCTCGCCTCGCGCAAGCTGGCTCGCTCGGTTCGCGTGACGAGGGCCCGACCCGTCTCCGTCAGCCGACGAGAGGGACCCAGCGAGAAACGCAGGCTCGTGACGCCCGAGCGCCGCGTATTCCCGGAATGGGACGAGCGTTCGTCTCCTGACGCTCCCACCTCCCCGCGGGGCACGTTGGCGGAGACCAGTCAACGTCCCCACCGTCCGGGGCCTTCGGGCCGAAGAGGAGACGACATGCGCGCAAGACATTGGTGTGCCCTGGTAGGACTGGGATTGGCTGGGTGCGGGGACCAATCCGCTGTCGACGATACACGGACGGCGGAATCCGCCTCCCGCACGGTCGAGGAACAGGCCTGTCCCTCCGGGACGGCCTCCCGGGTTCAGGTCGTCGCGCCCGAGTGGACCGGCCCGCTCATCATCAGCGGACAGGGGGAGGGACGGCAGCAGCTCGTCGACGCGAACGGGACGCTCTTCTTCGGCATCACCTATCTCGGGGCCGAGGTCACGACGCTGTGGCGGACGGATGGCTCGGGGGCCGGCACCGTTCCGGCGAAGGTGTTCTTTCCGGGGAGCAGTGGCTCGGCGCCCGTCATCGAGGACCTGGTGGCCGTGGGCAGCCAGGTCTTCTTCCGTATCCACCGTGACGATACGGGAGTCGAGCTGTGGGTCAGTGATGGCACGGACAGCGGGACGCGGCTCGTCGAGGACCTGGAGCCCGGCCCCGCGAGTCCCACGCTGCTGCTCCCCACGGCGGTGGGGGGACGGCTGGTCTTCCTCCGACAGGTGCCCGATACGGGGACACCGTCCACGCTCCGGTACGAGGTGTGGCGCTCGGATGGCACGGCGGAGGGGACCTTCCGTGTCACGACGCTCCCCCCGCGCGTGACGGTGAGCTGGGCCTCGCTGCGCGTCGGCGGCGCCTTGCTGATGTTCGTGTCGGGGGAGGACACGGGGACCTCGCTCTGGCGCACGGATGGGACGGCGTCCGGGACGTATCTGGTGAAGTCGCTGGACGCGCAGGCCCTCCACGTCGAGGACGTGCGGGAGGTGGGAGGCCAGGGGCTGTTCGTGCTGCCTGACGGGGTCAACCACGAGGTCTGGAGGACGGATGGCACCGCGGCCGGGAGCGTGCGGCTCGAGGCCTTCGGGCGGCCCGCGAGGCTCATGGGGGTGGTGGGGGCCTCGGTCTACTTGAGCACCCTCGACACCAGCACGCTGCGCCTCCAAATCGAGAGGCTGTCGCTGGCGGGCGGAGGCAAGGCCCGGGTGACGACCCTGCCCAATCCCCATGCGGGCAATCCGGATGCGTATCCCTCCATCCAGCGAACGACGACCTCCGGCGGGCGGCTCTACTTCTCCATGGCCATCGGCAGCAGCGGGCCCGCGCCCCAGGACGTCCAGCTATGGGCGACGGATGGCACGGCCTCGGGGACGGTCCTGCTCCATCGTCCGTTGAGCCTGGGTGACCAGTATTGGTCGCCGCTCTTCGCGACAGGGGAGGGCCCCGTGCTGTTCGGCGGTTCCAATGGGGAGGGCGGCATCGTCGAGCCCTGGTTCACTCGGGGCACCGTGGCGACGACGGGACGACTGACCCAGGGCGAGCTCGGGAACCCGGATGGGTTCGCCCGACTGGGGAACCACGTCTACTTCTTCGCCTATGACGACACGGAAGAGCGCCAGCTCTGGTCCGTGCCCGCGAGCGTCTCCTGTCCGCCTGGCCTGGACGCCGAGCCGTCACCCCGGTAGACGCACGCTCAGGCGGGCTCCTGGGCGTGGCCGACGTTGCGGTCCACCACGGTGAAGTCGCAAGAGCGGTAGAGGGCGACGGGGGCCGGGCTGTCCTCGAAGGCGTACACGATGGCCCGCCGGGCCCCCAGCATGCGCATGCGCTCGAGCCCTTCGTGCATGAGCGCGCGCACGAGCCCGCGCCGGCGATGCTCCGGCGCGCACGCGACCGGCTCGAACTCGCCTACTCCGGTGGCCGCGTCGAACCAACCCAGCACGCAGGCGGCGAGGCTGCCGTCGGGTGCCTCGGCCACGAGGTCGAGCGTGGGTTGGTAGCGCGGCGCCGCCATGAGTCGCGCATACACTTCCGTCGTCACCCGCTCGGTTCCGAACCCGCGCCGATGCACGAGCGCGCGCGCGGCCACCTCCTCGGGGCCTCGCACCGCGCGTACCCGGTACCCCGCGGGGAGCGGCGGAAGCGGGAGCGAAGGCGGGTGGAGCGGACGGGCCAGGTGCAGGTAGCCGGCGCCCGTGATGCGCCGCCAATCCCGTTGCTCCAGCGCCGCGAGCAGCGGGGCGCTGCTCTCCAGGGCCCAGAGAGTCGGTGGTCGCGGGCCGCGTTCATGCCGCGCGTGCACCCACGGCTCGAGGTCCCTCACGAACGCGTCCGCGTCCTGGAGCCGGTGGACGAACAGGTCCACGTCACCATTCCCATAGGCCCAGGCGAACCCGGCGAGCTGGCCCGGCGCGTGCTCCCACAGGGCGATGTCCTCCTGGGGGCGCACCTGGGCATTGCGCAGCAGCCGCCAGGTCAGGTCCCCCGCAGTGCATTCCACGTGGGGCCCTCGCTCCGCCCAGGCCCGTGTCACGAGGAGCGACATGTCCTCGAGGTCGGCCACATCGCGATAGGGGCGCAGGCGGGGCACGCCCCCAGCTTATGGAAAGACTTTGTTTGCTGGAATTGCTGTTCTTGGGTGTCCGTCGGTGTGCCGCGACGCCGAGGCGTCAGGACTTCCCCCTGGATTCCATGAGGGAGCTCTCTCGTCCACGTCGCGAAGGGGTCATCCCTTCCGGCCGACGTACTCCGCGAGGTGCTTGCCGGTCAGCGTCGACCGCGCGGAGACGAGCTCGGTCGGAGGCCCCTCGAAGACGATGCGCCCGCCGTCGTGGCCCGCGCCGGGGCCCAGGTCGATGATCCAGTCCGCGTGCGCCATGACCGCTTGATGGTGCTCGATGACGATGACCGACTTGCCGGAGTCGACCAGCCGATCCATCAGCCCGAGCAGCTTCTCGACGTCGGCCAGGTGCAGGCCGCTGGTCGGCTCGTCGAGCACGTAGACGCCGCCCTCCTCTCCCATGTGCGTCGCGAGCTTCAGCCGCTGCCGCTCGCCGCCCGACAGCGTGGTGAGCGGCTGGCCCAGGCGCAGGTACCCGAGCCCGACGTCGGCCATCCGCTTCAGGATGGCGTGCGCGGCCGGCGTGCGCGTCTTCTCGGCGCCGAAGAAGGCGACCGCGTCATCGACGGAGAGGTCGAGCACCTCGGCGATGTTGAGCCCGCCGAACCGGTACTCCAGCACCGCCGCCTGGAACCGTCGGCCCTGGCAGTCCTCGCAGACCGTGGTGACGCCGGCCATCATCGCCAGGTCGGTGTAGATGACCCCGGCGCCGTTGCACGTCGGGCAGGCCCCCTCGGAGTTGGCGCTGAACAGGGTGGGCTTCACGCCGTTGGCCTTCGCGAAGGCCTTGCGGATGGGCTCCAGCATGTCCGTGTACGTCGCCGGGTTGCTGCGACGCGAGCCCCGAATCGCCGACTGGTCGATGGACACCACCCCTTCGCGGGGTGACACCGAGCCGTGGATGAGCGTGCTCTTCCCCGACCCGGCCACGCCCGTCACCACCACCAGCACGCCGAGCGGGATGTCGACGTCGACGCCGCGCAGGTTGTGGGCCTTGGCGCCGCGCACCTTCATCACGCCCGTCGGCTTGCGCACCGACGGCTTCAAGGTGGCCCGGTCATCCAGGTGCCGTCCGGTCAACGTCCCGCTGGCCCGCAGGCCGTCGACGGTGCCCTCGAACACCACCGTGCCACCTGCCGAGCCGGCGCCAGGGCCGATGTCGACGACGTGGTCGGCGATCTGGATGACCTCCGGCTTGTGCTCGACGACCAGCACGGTGTTGCCCTTGTCGCGCAGCCGCAAGAGCAGGCCGTTCATCCGCTGGATGTCGTGCGGGTGCAGTCCCACCGTCGGCTCGTCGAACACATACGTCACGTCCGTGAGCGACGAGCCCAGGTGGCGGACCATCTGGGTGCGCTGGGCCTCGCCGCCCGACAGCGTCCCCGAGGGCCGGTCTAGGCTGAGATAGCCCAGGCCGATCTCCACGAACGAGTCGAGCGTGCGCCGCAGCGTCGCCAGCAGCGGCGCGACGGAGGGCTCCTTCAGCCCGCGCACCCACTCGGCCAGGTCGCTGATCTGCATCGCGCAGGCCTCGGCGATGTTGATGCCCTTGATCTTCGAGGACCGCGCAGCCGCGTTCAGGCGCGTGCCGCCGCAGTCGGGGCAGGGCGTGAACGTCACCGCGCGCTCCACGAACGCGCGGATGTGGGGCTGCATCGCCTCCTTGTCCTTGGACAGGAACGACTTCTGGATGCGCGGAATCAGCCCCTCGTAGGTCAAGTTCATGCTCTCGAACTTCACCTTGGTCGGCTCGTGGTAGAGGAAGTCGTGGAGCTCCTTCTTGGTGTACTTGCGGATCGGCTTGTTCGGGTCGAGGAGCCCCGAGGCCATGAAGACGCGCACCTGCCAGCCGTCGGGGGTGTAGCCGGGAATGGTGAGCGCGCCCTCGGAGAGTGACTTCGAGTCGTCGTACAGCTGGGTCAGGTCGATGTCGGTCACCGACCCCATCCCCTCGCAGCGCGGGCACATGCCTCCGGTGACGGTGAACTCGCGCTTCTCGCTCTTGCCGTCGCCCTTCTCGACCGCCAGCTCACCGGCGCCACGGGCCGACGGGATGTTGAAGGCGAAGGCATTGGACGAGCCGATGTGCGGCTTGCCGAGCCGGCTGAACAACACCCGCAGCATCGCGTTGGCGTCGGTCGCCGTGCCCACCGTCGAGCGGGAGTTGGCGCCCATCCGCTCCTGGTCGACGATGATGGCGGTCGTCAGCCCCTCCAGCACGTCGACCTCGGGCCGGGCCATGGAGGGCATGAAGGTCTGCACGAACGCGCTGTAGGTCTCGTTGATGAGCCGCTGCGACTCCGCCGCGATGGTGCCGAACACCAGCGACGACTTGCCGGAGCCGGAGACGCCGGTGAACACCGTCAGCCGCCGCTTGGGGATGTCGACGCTGACGTCCTTCAGGTTGTTCTCCCGGGCGCCCCGGACGCGAATCAGGTCGTGGGTGTCCGCGGGCTGCTGGCTTGGGGCCGGCGTGGGCTGGGTCTTCATGGTGGAGGTCGTTCCAACTTGCGGGTGGGGTGTGGGACCAGGAGCGGTGAGAGGGGCTGGCGCTCGAGCTCGCGCCCCATGGGCACGGGGCCTCGTCACGGGCGCATGACCCGGCGGGCAGGGTACGTCGCGCCCCCGGTCGCCAGAAGGCAAAACCCCGTGAAGCCGGTTCAGGTGAGGTGGAGTCCTACCTGTCGGGTGCTCGCTCGACGGAGAGGCTCCCGACCAGCGTAGGCGTTCATATGAATTGACATGCATATGACCAGGTGTGTATATGCCGGCTCGTGGAATCCTCGTTCGCAATCATCGCGGAACCGAACCGCCGGGCCATCCTCAGCCTGCTGGCGTCGTCAGAGCAGTCTGTCGGCGAAATCGAGCGCCAGCTGGGGATGCCCCAGACCTCGGTGTCCAAGCACCTGCGGGTGCTGCGCGAGGCGGGCTTCGTCGAGGCGCGCGTCGAAGCCCAGCGACGGGTCTACCGGATCCGACCCGAGCCGCTCATGGAGGTCGATGCGTGGCTCGCGCCCTTCCGTCGGTTCTGGGAGTCCCACATCGATGCGCTCGAGCGCCATCTCGACCGGATGGCGAAGCCCCCCGGTCACGGAGAGAACCCATGATGAACCGTGAGAAGTACAGCCCCGGTCCCGCGACCGGAGCCCATGTCCAGAAGGACGGCGACACGTGGACGCTCGTCCTCGTCCGGGACCTGCGCCATCCCCAGTCGCTGGTGTGGCGAGCGCTGACCGAACCCGGACAGCTGGCGGAGTGGGCGCCGTTCGACGCGAACCGCAACCTGTCCTCGGTGGGACCGGCGAAGCTCACGACGGTGGGCGCGCCGACGCCGATGGTCTCGGAGACGACCGTGAAGCGGGCCGAGGAGCCGAGGCTGCTCGAGTTCAGCTGGGGCGGTGGGGACCTGCGATGGGAGCTCGAGCCGCAGGGCGGCGGGACGCGCCTGACGCTCTGGCACAACATCAACCGTGGGTTCATCTCGTGGGGCGCCGCCGGCTGGCACATCTGCCTGGACGTCCTCGACCAGCTGCTGGCGGGGGCGCCGCTGGGCCGCATCGCTGGCCCCGAGGCGATGAAGTTCGACGGCTGGCAGCGACTGCTCGCCGAGTACGCCCAGCAGTTCGGGGTCGAGTCCCCCGGGCGCATGTCCACCCCCTCGAAGTCCTGAATCGCCGAAGGAACCACCATGGAATCCGTCCTGCAGAATCCGTCCCTCGAAGTCGTCAGGCCCACCTCCAAGTCGCGGAACATCGCCTTCTGGGTCGTCACCGCGCTCTTCTGCCTGCAGATGGGCTTCACCGCCTACGCGCAGCTGAACCTGCCGCAGGTGGCGGCGGCGTTCACGCACCTCGGCTTCCCCGACTACTTCCGGGTGGAGCTGTCGTGGGCCAAGTTCCTCGGCGTGGTGTTGCTGCTGGCGCCGGTTCCGGCGCGGCTCAAGGAGTGGGCCTATGCGGGCTTCGCCATCAACCTCGCCTCGGCGTTCCTCGCCCATGTCGCCGTCGGCGATGGTCCGGAGGCATGGGGCTGGGTGGTGGGCACCAGCGTGCTCTGGGGCCTCTCGTACTTCTTCTGGCGGCGGTCGCAGTCCAGGTCGGCGAGCGCCTGAGGGTGGCGTGCGGTAGAAGGTCGAGGGCGTCTACCGCGGTTCGCCGCGGCGCTGGCGCCGAATGGAGCCTGAACGGGCGCGAGGAGCGTGGGAGAAGGTCATGAAGAAGCTTGAACCGGTGGCGTCGGCGTCCGCCTTCATCGACGAGAAGATCAAGGGGTTGGGGGATTGGCGCGGCATCATGTTCGCGAAGGTGCGCAAGCTCATCCACGCGGCGGACCCCGACGTCGTCGAGGAGGTGAAGTGGATGGGGACGCCCGTCTGGTCCCATGAGGGCATCCTCTGCACGGGCGAGACGTACAAGAGCGTCGTCAAGCTGACCTTCCCCAAGGGCGCCTCGCTGGCGGACCCGGCCGGGTTGTTCAACTCCAGCCTCGAGGGGAATGTCCGGCGCGCCATCGACATCCACGAGGATGACAAGCTCGACGAGGCGGCCTTGAAGGCGCTCATCCGCGCCGCGGTCGCGCTCAACGTCGAGAAGAAGCGCAAGCCGAAGGCGACGAGCAAGCCGAAGGCGACGGTCCGCAAGGCGAGCAGCAAGCCGAAGGCGGCGAGCAAGCCGAAGGCGACGGTGCGCAAGGCGAGCACCAGGCGGGCCCGGTAGCCGCATCACGGGCCCGTCTGCGCCAGGCGTGCTCGGGGCCCCGTGGTTCCCCCACGCATCGCTTCGTGGCGACACACTCCATGCCCCCCAGGGCATGGAGCGGTGACTGGCGTCCGCTCGCTCCACGCGGACGCCAGTCCATTCCTCGTTCACATCCGTTCGCCGGGCAGCCGACTGGCTTGCTTCACCCAGGACGTGAACCGGGCTTCGTCGAAGGGCGCGTTCTCGTGGATGTTGAGATAGCGCGTGTCCCGGCTCTTGGACTCACCCGGAGGAACGGGGCGCAGCGACTGGCCACGGAAGAAGGCCACCTTGATGTACTTCGCGAAGCAGTGGATGCCGAGGAACCAGCCCTGGCCCTCGAGTCCGTACATCGGCGAGTTCCACTTGACCGCCTTGTGCACGTGGGGAACAGCGCGCGTGATGAGCGTGTCGAGCCTGCTCCCGACGTCGCGCTTCCAGCCCGGCATGGCCGCGATGTAGGCCTGGACGGGGGCCTCGCCATACCCCTTCGCGATCTGGGGGTTGCCTCCGGCCAGGAGCTTCACCGGGGCAGCCACCTTCTTTGCCGGAGCCTTCTTCGCCGCGGCCTTCTTCGCGACCTTCACCGACTTCTGCTTGGGGGGCTTCGCGGCCATGGTTTCCTTTCCATGAGGACGACGCGGGTCATCCCGACATCGCGAGGATAGGTGACGTGGCCCCGGGGAGCCGAGGCCATTCCACGCGCGCTCAACCCGCGTCCGGATTCTCTGGTGGCTGGTCGGTGGGCATGCTGTCCAGCGGCGCGAAGAAGTTCTCCCCGCGGTCCGCGCAGAAGTAATACGGCTGGACGTGATACCGCTGGAGCTTGAGCTGCTTGTTGGCCGTGTCCTCGCAAACAGCCAGCTTCTCGAAGCCGGGCTTCTTGAACATCTCGGAGCCGAGCTTCTTGTACATCTCGAGGAGCCCGAGCGTGTAGGCCGCCCCCTGGGCATCCCCTTTCTTCAACTCGGCTTCGTTGTCGGGCTTGAACTCGACCACCTGGCAGTCCCGGATGCAGTCGATGCGACACCCCGAGCCGCTGTAGCGAGGGTTCGGATTCCGGCAGTAGTCGCTATCGACGTAGAGCTCGCTCGCCTGTGGACAGGAGGAAGCCTGACGGCGCTTGTGCTCCTCCTTTCCGTAGTCGATGTGCGCGCGAATCTTCGGGTTGCCCGAGCCGAGCAGCTGGCCCTGCTTGACCTTCTCGATGCTCTGCATCCGCGAGACGAGCGCCGCGCGGAGCTTCGGCGCGGACTTCACCTTGTTCTGTGAGATGAGGACCTCGGCGGCCTTCAGCATGCGGTCATAGCGTCCGCTGATGGAGCCCCACTGGTTGTTGAGCTTGGAGGCGTAGCTGTTCGTGATTTCGTTCACCTTCTGCTCCCAGTCGTATTCCCGGCAGAAGGCATCCCGGACCGCGACGGCGTCGGCCTCCGCGGTCTTCCGGAACTCGAGGACATCACGCTCCCACTCGCGGAAGTCCTTCATGAGCGCGCGGTAGTTCTCCGCGATGCCGCCGCGATAGCGACCGAGCTCCTGCAACGCGCGCTCGACGTCGGGGTTCTTCTCTCCGAGGAAGAGGTTCCGGCACGGGTCCTTCTCGTAGACCTCCACGCGCCGGCTGTTCCAGTAGGCGAGTGTCTTGTCGGCGGAGGCGTCCAGGTTGCTCTTGATGCTCGACCAGGTCCCCTCGGTGAAGGAGAAGGCCTTGCTGGCCGTCGCGCGCCGCTCCATGCCGTCCTTCTGGCGGTCGGTCTCCGTCTTCTTGGCCGACCACTTCTTCCCGAGCGACGTGGACATCTCCGTGAGCGTCGCGACCCCCTCTTCATGGAGGTCCTTGTTGCCGACACAGCGTCGGATCGTCTCCTGGAGTCGTGTCTCGTCGGCGCGGCAGTCCCGCACGTCCCCGTCGAGGGCGTACTGCTCGGACTTCATCCGGCGAATCGACTCGATGGCTTCCTTCAGCGACCGGGCGTGCGACGGCCAGCGCTCCGCGAGCTGGCGGGCCTCCGAGTCCTCTCCCTGGATGTCCTTCAGGTCGCCCAGGAAGCCGAGCAGGTCGTCGACCGCGCGCAGCGCCTCGGAGGTCTCCGAGGCGGCGTCACCGCTGCGGGAGTCCAGGTCCCTCACCTTCGAGGCGATGGTCTGGAGGCGCTCGTCGATCTTCTTCCGTATCACCGTCCGGGCCAGGCCGAAGTTGCCGAGCTTGGACATCGCGTCCTTCACGGCGTCGGCCTCCTTGCCCTTCGCCAGCTCGGTGCACTTCGACTTCGTCTCCTCCATCCGCCGGTTCCAGCGGTCCCAGATGTCGCTGGCGCCTTCGTGGAGCTCGCCCTTCACGTCGGACCAGCGGTTGTGGGACTCGGAGAAGTTCCGGGCGTAGCCGCGCCAGCGGTCCATCTCGTTGTGGGCCTCCTGGAGCTTCCGGTACTCGTCGTTGTAGGTGCGGCCGACCTTCTCGGCCTCGTCCGGAATCTTGAAGAGTCCGTTCGGGTCCTTCTTGTCGACGAACGTCTGCATGAAGGACTTCAGGCTCCGGTCGGCCTCGGAGCAGCGCTCGTGGAGGCGGGACTCGTCTGCCTTGACCTGCGCGTCCTTCATCCGCTTCAGGTACTGCGCCGACTCCCGGAACCTGGAGATCCAGTCCGGGTAGTAGGAGACCATGTACCGGCCCGGGTCGCTCTGCGGATCGAGCGACTTGAGCTTGTCGACGTTCTCCCGGACCGTGTTCAGGTAGTCGAGCGCGGAGTCGATGTCACTCGAGCTCGAGTCCGAGACGATTCCGTCGAGCTTGTCTTTGATTCGGTTGAGGTAGTCATCGACTGCCCGGACCCGGTCATCCACTTCGTCCGCGGACGCGGGCGAGGTGACCAGGACCAACAGCACCACCGCCAACAGCTTCCTTGTCTTCATGCGTTCCCCCTTCGCGCTTCGTCGGTCTCGCGCCATGGCCCCATGCGAGCACCGGAGACGACTCCACTGCGTTCCCCTCGTCCTGGCGACGCACACCCGAGACCTGAACGAGGTCCCGGGCCACGCCGTGGACGGGGGCGGAGTATAGGCGAAGTGCGCGTCCGCCCGCTCGATGCGCAGCTCGACAAGGGGGGCGTTGACGCGCTGCGCCCGCGCGCTGGTCCCTCGAGCCGGCCCATGACGCCTCCACGGGCCGGCTCAACTCCCAAGGCTTCAGCGGACCTCGAGCTCGTAGATGCGCGTCGCCGGGTCCCCGTTCTGGGTGGGCGTCGTCACGTTGAGCTTGATGTAGCGCGCGGACGTCGCGGTGATGGCGTGCGTCGACACGTTGCCGGTGTTGGCGCTCACGGTGACGGGCGTGCTCCAGGTGTTTCCATCGGTCGACGTCTGGAGGGTGAACGCCCGGGTGTTCCAACTGGCTGATTCACCCCCCGCGCCGGCGTGCCGGAGCGTGAAGCTGTTGACCGTCAGCGCCGAGCCCAGGTCGATCTGCATCCACGCGGGAGAGACGAGCGAGCAGAACTTGTCCGTGGTGCCGCCGGAGACGCTGCCGTTGACCGCCTTGGCCGGGGACTCGCTGCTGTTGCAGGGCGTCGAGCTGGTGGTGGGCTTGTTCAACGCCAGGTTGACGTAGCCCGCGCCCACCGACACCGTCTGTGTCCTGGTGTGGCTCGCGCCGCCGTTGTCGGTGACGGTGAGGGTGACGTCGTAGTTGCCGCCGCTCGCGTACGTGCGGGACGGGTTCGTCGCGGTGGAGGTGGTGCCGTCGCCGAAGCTCCAGGCGCGCGAGACGATGGTGCCGTCGGTGTCGGTGGACGCGTCGGTGAAGGTGGCCGTGAGGCCGCTGACGGTGACGCCGAAGCTCGCCACGGGCGGCGTGTTGCCGCTGACGGCGGTGTTGATGGCCGCCGCGTACTGGGCGGATGTCCCCTGCGCGGCGCACTTCTGGATGTCGTCGTACAGCCACATGAAGCCGCCGTTGATGCCGGCGCTGGCCTTCCAGTTGGTCATCTTCGTCTGCACGGTGGCCGGGCTGTCGCCCGACGCGCAGCCGGTGCCGTGCCGGGACCAGAGCCCCGGGTCGACCGTCATCCCCATCGCGGTGTTCCAGCTCGCCGGGTTGTTGCCGGCGCCGCCGTCGTAGACCTGCAGGTAGATGCCATCGACCGCGGCGCCGAGGTTGTCCTTGAGGCTCCGCCAGAACGCCTGCTGGGTGTAGGGCGCGAACGTGATTTTGTAGCCCAGGCCGATCAGCATCCGCCCGAAGGTGGTGGTCGGCGCCAGGTCGTAGGCGCTCTCGTCGTCGAAGTTCACCGCGTCCGCGCCGGTGGCGGCCTTCAGCGCCTGGAAGTTCCGATACAGGATGCTGGTGCTGCCGGTCCCGCAGACGAGGGTGGTACCGCAGCCCGCGGCGGTGCCGTTGACCAGCCGGGCCATGCGCTCGAAGTCCGGGACGCTCCAGGCGCCGATGGACACCTCGATGCGGTTGACGGACGTCGGCGCCGTCTTGAGCGTGGCAAGACGGGTGGGCCAGGCGGGGTCCCCCATGTAGGCGCCGTTCCTGACCACGGGGATGTCGTTGTAGACGAGGTCGCCGTTGTCCTCGATGTGGAAGCTCCACAGGATGATGGTGGTGAAGCCCGAGGCGCGCAGGTCATCCATCACCGCGCTCCCACCGGAATAGAACGGACCGCCGCCGTAGACGGCCGAGTCCGCGCGCGCGGCGGGCGCGACGAGGGCCAGGGCGAGCACGATGAACCCCGACAACAGACCACTGACACGGATTGGCACGGCGTGAGTCGGTTTCGACATGGAACGAGCCTCCTCAGGGGACGTCGCGAAATGATTGCTCGACAGGATGCGCGGCCGCGGATGAGAGCCATTGCGCCCCCCACCACGGCCGGCGCTCCGGGGCGCACCTTGGGAAGCGCGGTTCCGACCTGTCAATTCTTGTCGCGGTCCAGGTCCGGCCCGAACGTTCAGGCGCGAGCGTTGACGCGCGCGTCACGAAGTCAGGTGCTCCCCTTGACGTTCTAGGGGAGGGTCGGCATGCTCCCCTAGACAATCTAGGGGACTTGATGCGAATCGACCTGCTTCAGGGGACGCTGGACATGCTCATCCTCAAGGCGCTGACGGGCGGGCCCATGCACGGGTACGCGGTGGCGAGCTGGCTCCAGCGCACGACGGATGACGCGCTGCTCGTGGAGGAGGGCTCGTTGTATCCGGCGTTGCACCGGATGACGCGGCGGGGTTGGGTGAAGGCGGACTGGGGCGTGTCGGAGAACAACCGCCGCGCGAAGTTCTACACGCTGACGGCGGAGGGCCGGCGGCAGCTCATGGAGGAGTCCACCTCCTGGGCGAGGCTGACGGAGGCGGTGGCCAAGGTGCTCCACGCGCGGCCGGCGACGCAGGGCGCTTGAGGGGAGGGCACGCCATGGGCTGGATGAGAGATCGCTACCACGCGCTGCGCGGCCTCGTGCGCGGCGGGCAGCTGGAAACCGACGTGACGGAGGAGCTGGAGTTCCACCTCGCCATGCGGACCGAGGAGTACGTCGCGGAGGGGATGACGCCCGAGGCCGCGCGAGAGAAGGCGCTCCAGCGCTTCGGCAGCGTGGCCGCGTACCGCGAGGAGCTGCTGGGCATCGGCGTGGGCATGGCGCGTGAGCGGCGCCGCACGGAGCTGCGGGACATGGTGTTGCGGGAGACGCGCCAGGCCCTGCGCTCGCTGGGGCGCAGCCCGTCCTTCACGGTGATGGCGGTGCTCACCCTGGCGTTGGGACTGGGGGCGACGACGGCGTTGTTCTCGGTGGTGGACGCGGTGGTGTTGCGCCCGCTGCCGTACCCGGAGCCGGAGCGGCTCGTCTGGCTCGACAGCCCCGTGCCGGGGTTGGCGCCGGACGCGCAATGGGACCTGTCCGAGGCGGGGTTCTTCCACTTCTCGCGGGAGGCCCGCGGCCTGGCGTCACTGGGCGCGCTCGACACGGCCACCGGCAGCCTCGCCGCCGAGGACGGCGCGCTGCGCGTGGACGTCGCGACGGTGTCCGCGGGGTTGATGGACGTCCTGCGCGCACGACCCGCGCTGGGACGGGTCATCACCCCGGACGTGGACGCGCCCGGCGCTCCGCCCGTCGTGGTGCTGGGCCATGACTTCTGGGTGCGGCAGTACGGCGCGGACCCGCGCGTGCTCGGCACGACGGTACGGCTGGACGACGTGCCCACGGAGGTCATCGGCGTCATGGCGCCGGGGTTCCAGCTCCCGGACGACACCGTCGACCTCTGGACCCCGCTGCGGCTCGACCCGTCGCGGCCCGCGGAGAACTCGCACTGGGTGCGCGCCGTGGGGCGGTTGAGGGACGGCGTCTCCCTGGCCCAGGCCCAGGCGGAGCTCACCACCCTGACCACGCGCCTGCCGGAGGTGTTCCCCGGCGCCTACCGGGAGAGCTTCATGCGGGAGACGCGGTTCACGACCCGGCTCACCCCACTGGCGCGGCACGTGGTGGGGGACGCGGACCGGACGCTGTGGATCCTCCTCGGCTCCGTGGGGCTGGTGCTGCTCATCGCATGCGCCAACGTGGCCAACCTCTTCATGGTCCGTGCGGACGCGCGGGGACGCGAGCTGGCGGTGCGCTCCGCGCTGGGCGCGGGACGCTGGGACCTCGCGTGGCACGCCCTGACGGAGAGCCTGATGGTGTGTGCGGTGGCGGGCGCGCTGGGGCTGCTCCTCGCGCACGGGGCGCTGCGCCTGCTGGTGACGCTGGAGCCCTCGGAGTTGCCGCGCCTGCGGGAGGTGGGGTTGGGCTGGCATGGCGTCGCGTTCGCCGGGGGGCTGACGGTGCTCGCGGGGCTCGTGTTCGGCCTCTTCCCCCAAACTCGCGGGGCGAAGGTGCTGGCGCGGCTGCGGGAGTCCGGCCGGGGGCTGACGTCCTCGCGACGCCGCAACCTGGTGCGTGGGGGGATGGTGGTGGGGCAGGTGGGGTTGGCGGTGGTGTTGCTGTCCGCCGCGGGGTTGATGCTGCGCAGCTACTGGACGCTGAGCCACGTGGAGTCAGGGCTGGACGTGGGGAACACGCTCACGTTCGACATCATGCTCCCGCGCACGCGCTACACGAACTACGACGAGGTGAACCGCTTCCACCGCGAGCTCCTCGCGCGCCTGGAGGCGCTGCCGGGCGTGAGCAGCGCCAGCCTGTCCACGCACCTGCCGCTGGGGCGCTTCGGCGGGTGCGCGGCCATCTTCGCCGAGGGCATGTCCGTCGAGGCGGACAAACAACCCTGCGTCACGTCGCCCAGCGTGGCGCCAGGGTACTTCAAGGCCCTGGGCATCCCGCTGCTCCAGGGGCGCGAGCTGACGTGGGACGACCTGGAGCAGAAGGCGGATGGGGTGGTGGTGACGAAGGCGCTCGCCGAGCGGCTCTGGCCGGGTCAGGACGCGCTGGGCAAGGGCATCCGGGGCAACGGGAAGCTGCCGCCGTACTACCGCGTCGTCGGCGTGACGGGGGAGCTGCGGGCGCACGGGTTGGACCAGCCGCCGTCGGAGGCGGTGTTCTTCCCGCTGGCTCCGGCCGAGGGGCGTCCGCTGTGGGGGCCGCGCCGCTCGCCCAGCGTGGTGGTGCGCACCCGCACCTCGCGCCCGGAGTCGCTCACCCCCGAGGTGCGGCGCATCCTGAAGGAGCTGGACGCGACGGTTCCCCTGGCCCATGCGCGGACGATGGAGCGCGTCGTGTCGAGGTCTCCCTCCGTGGCGCGGGCGTCCTTCACCCTGTTCCTGCTCGGCCTCGCCGGGGGCATGGCGCTGCTGTTGAGCGCGGTGGGGCTCTATGGCGTCATCGCCTTCATCGTGGGGCAGCGTCGTGGAGAGATGGGCATCCGCCTGGCGCTGGGCGCGAGGGCGTCGCAGGTCACGGGCATGGTGGTGCTCCAGTCCCTGCGCGTCACCGGGCTGGGCATCCTGTGTGGCCTGCTCGGCGCCCTGGCGATGGGAGACGTGCTGGGCGCGCTGCTCTTCGAGGTGCGCGCGACGGACCCCTTCGTCCTCGCGGGCGTGTGTGGCCTGCTCGTCACCCTCGCCGTGCTGGCCAGCTACGGGCCCGCGCGCCGCGCGTCGCGCGTGGACCCGGCCGAGGTGCTGCGCTCGGAGTAGGCGAGGAGCCCGCGTGGCCAGATGAGCCGCACCTTCGTCCCGTGCGGCTCGAGGGGGCTGATGGACAGGCTCCAGCCGAACCGGCGCGCCAGCCGCTCCACGAGCGACAAGCCGATGCCGAAGCCCTCGCGCTCGGGCTCGACCCGGCCGAAGCCCACGCCCGTGTCGGAGATGGTCCAGCTCCCGGGCTCGATGTGGATGACGATGTGTCCCTGGCTCGTATAGGCGAGCGCGTTCTTGATGAGGTTGCCCAGCATCACCCGCGCGACGGAACCCGGGAGCGGCGCGAGGACCTCCTCCTTCGCCTCGACGAGGACCTCCACGCCGGGATGGGGGAGGTGGGCGCCGTACAGCTCGACCATCTCGCGGGAGATGCCCACCAGGCCACACGCGTCGTCCGTGCGACCGCCTCGCGCCAGCCAGAGGAGCCCCTCCGTCAAGAGCCCCATGTGGTGCACGGCCTGGCGGAGCCGGCCGAAGGTCTCCGCGTCCGAGGGCGGGTCCAGCTCCAGTATCTCCACCGCGCCTCGCGCCACCGCGAGGGGCGTGCGCAGCTCATGGCTCGCGTCCCGGTTGAAGGCGCGTTCCCGCTCCAGCAACTCCTGGATGCGGGCATCCCGGGCGCTCAGGGCCTCCGACAGGGCGCGCACCTCGGTGATGCCGCCGTCGCCCGCCCGTGTCGGCGTGTCCGCCCGGACTCGTTCCACGAGCTGTTCGAGCGGACGGCCGAGCTTCCGCGCGAAGACCTGGGAGAGCCCCGCGGCTCCCAGCAGGGCCAGCAGGGCGCTGGCCAGCAGCAGGCCGGAGGTCCGGCGCAACTGATAGGTGGTGCGGGTCAGCTCCGTCGTCTCGAAGACCACGTAGCGCGTGGGGTTCGTGCCGTCGGGGCGCACCGCGACATGGAAGTGGCCATGGTCCCGGGTGAAGACCTCGTGTTCACCCGGAGGGGCGTCCAGGGGCAGCTCGGCGCCGAGCCACGGCGGAAGGCTCGCGTGGCCCACGTAGGTCTTCATGTCGAACGGAGCGGCCCGGGGCCGCGTGCCCGCTTCGTCGACGCGCCCGTTCGCGGCGGTGGCCACGAGCCGGGCGAAGATGGCGTCCTCGAGGTCGTAGCTGAAGAGCATGAAGAACGCCCCCATCAGGAGGAGCGCGAGCGTCGCGGACGACGCCATGGCACCCAGCAGGAGCCGTCGGAGCGACCTAGTCCTCGCGCGCATCCAGGCTGTATCCCTTGTTGCGGTGGGTGAGGATGCATTCGCCCAGCCCCAGTCCGGCGAGCGCTCCTCGCAGCGCATAGACGTGGGTGCGCAAGATGCTCGATTCGGGCATCTCATCCCCCCAGAGGCGGTGGGCCAGCGTGGCCGTCGACACGGGCTCGGGCGCGGCCTCCATCAGCAGCTTGAGCAGGAGCGCCTCGGTCCTGTTGAGGTGGACGGCGCGCTCGCCGCGTCGCGCCTGGCCCGTCTCGGGCTCCAGGGTGAGCGGGCCCATCGTCAGCCGTCGCCCGCTCGGGGGGACGGGGCGCCGGGACAGGGCCTCCAGGCGCAGCCGGAGTTCCCTCAGGGAGAACGGCTTGACCAGGTAGTCATCCGCGCCCGCGCGGAAGCCCTCCTCCTTGTCCTCCAACGTGTCCCTCGCGGTCAGCATGAGGATGGGGACCAGCCGAGGGGCGAGCAGCCGGTAGCGCCGACACAGCTCGATGCCGCTCAGGCCCGGCAGCATCAGGTCCAGCACGATGACGTCGTACTCATGACCCAACGCGAGCGTGAGTCCCTGGGGGCCGGTGGTCGCGAAGTCGAGCTGGAAGTCCGCGCCCAGGAACCTCGCGATGTTGGCCTGGAGGTCACGGTTGTCTTCGACGACGAGTACACGCATGGGACGGTGAAGGCCCTCGGGAGCGGAACGGCGTCAGATTACCAGCGGCGACGTCAATCGCAGGTCAATCGCGGGTTGACGCGCGGCTGACGCGGATGAGGGCAGGGTGGCGAGCATCCTCGCTCCTGGGAGTCCCGAGATGACCCGCTTGCTGTCGTTGTGCCTGCTGCTCCTGTCTGCTTCCGTGGCCCGCGCCGCCGACCCGGGGCCGTCATTGGACGTCCGCGGCGCGGATGGAGAACGCATCCCCACGTTGGTGCTGGAACCGGAAGGGGGCGCCACGAATCCCCCCGTCGCGCTCCTCCTCCACGGGCTCACGCGCCGCAAGGAGGACTGGTTGTCGGCCGAGGGGCCGACCCATGGTGGGGTGTTGAAGGACACGCTGCTGCGGGCCGGCTATCGCGTCTATCTCCTCGACGCCCGGCTGCATGGAGAGCGGGCGAACCCCGAGGCGCGACCGGGGAAGCTGGCCAAGCTGGCCCATCAAGGGGAGCCCGCGCGGTACGTGAAGATGATCTCCGACACCCTCCGTGACGCGCACGCGGTGCTCACCACCGTGCTGGCGAAGGGGCAGCCGCCGCGGGTGCTGGTCGCCGGGTACAGCATGGGGGCCCAGGTGGCGCTCCTGCTCGCGGCGCATGAGCCCCGCGTCACCCAGCTCGTCACCATGGTCCCTCCCCACATCGACCCGTCGATGGAGGAGATTGCCCCCTCACGGCACATGGCGAAGGTCCAGCAGGACTGGCTGCTGTTGACGGCGAACCAGGATGACTTCGCGCCGGTCGCGGACAGCCGCGCCCTGTTCGAGGCCGCCCCGTCCCGCCGCAAGCTCCACAAGACCTTCGACAGCGGGCACGCCCTCCCTCGGGAGTACCTGGAGGAGGTGCGTCGCTGGCTCGAAGAGGACCGTCGGGAGTCCGGGTCCAAGCGCGACAAGGCGTCCGCGCGCTGACCGGGAGTCCCCGGCGCGAGGACAGGCGCCGAGCCCCGGCGCGGCGCATCCCCAGGTCAGTCGAGCATCCGTTGGATGCTGAGGTCCAATTGACTGCGCACCAGTCCCAGCAGGCTCTCCAGGGTGCTGGGGTCTTGCTTCATCCGAGTGGCCAGCTCCGCGTGGACGCGCTTGAGCAGTCGCTCACGCGCATGGGCGACCTTGCGCGCCACGCCGGAGCGTGAGTCGCCGTACATCAGCGCGAGCCGGTCCATGGTGAAGCCGTGGAAGTGGTGGAGCCGGAGCAACGCGCGCTCCTGTTCGGGGAGGGTGGCGACCACTTTCCGCAACACCTCTCCGAGGAGCTGCCGCGTGTCCTCCCGGAGGACCTCGTGCTCCGGATTGCCGGTGGCCAGCATCCGGGCAAAGGCCTCCGGGGGCTCGGTGACGAGGACCTCTCGCCCGTTGCGCTCCA
Source organism: Myxococcus stipitatus (assembly GCF_021412625.1). The sequence continues at coordinate 882,280 of NZ_JAKCFI010000004.1, forward strand.
CCAGCTCCCCCGCGATGCGCGCGGCGGTGATGCCCACCCAGGTCAGCAGCGGGCCGCGGCCTCCGTAGCTCCCAATCCTCGGAGGCGCCTGCTCGCTGCCCACCAGCAGCCGCTCACGGAGCACCTGGAGCACCTCCTCCACCATGCTGGGCGACAGCGCCCCGAGCCGGGCGGGGATGAAGCGGAGGATGTGCTGCTCGAAGGCCCGGAGCGCCAGGGGCTCTCCGGTGGTGCAGGCGCACGCGAGGTACAGGTCGGCGGCGTGGAGGACGCGCAGCATCTCCGCGGCCTTGCCCACGGGCAGGTGCCGGACCAGGTGCCGCGCGAAGTCCTCGGGCGACAGCCGGAGCGTGGGCCACGCGGCGCGGGCCGTGTCGACGTGCTGGAGCACCAACGCCTCCAGCCCCTCGATGGCCTCCAGCTCCGCGCGTTGCTCGCGAGGCGCGTGCCGCAGCAACTGCGTCACCATGGCGCCAGCCTTTCGTTCCTCGCTCATCGCCTCGCCTCGCGCCGCAGCCACGCCAGCACTTTCTGGAGCTCGTCCCGTCCGCGCACGCCCAGGGGCTCCAGCAGGGCCCGGGCCTCGTCGGCCATCGTCAGCGCTCGCGCCTTGTCGGCGCCGTCGCTCCGCGCCCAGAGCGCTCGGGCCAGCACGAAGGCCGTCTTGCCGGCGACCCACGGGTCCGAGGGCTTGCCCGCGCGGTTCTGGATGTTCCAGGCGCGCTCGAGCAGCGGCACGGCCTTGTCGGCGGCGTCCAACGCCAGATGGGCTTCGCCCCTGCATGCCAGGACACCGGCCCCGTCCTCCGACTCCGGTCCCTGGGCCTGCTCGGTGAGCTTCCGCGCGCGTTCGCAGTACGCCAGGGCGTCCTTCGGCGCGCGGGCCGCAAGCTCCACCTCGGCCAGGGACAGGAGGATGGGCACCAGGCTCGCGGACCCCGCGCCGTGCGCGGCCTCCGTCCGCCTCAGCGCCTCCGACAGGTCCCGCCGCGCCTCGGGGTGGCGGCCCGCGTACAGGGATGCATAGGCCCGGATGGTCAGCGGCAGGTTGGCGCGTGGGGTGGTCGGTCCCATCGAACGCTGGATGCGCTCCAAGGCGTCGGTGGTGAGGTCGATGGCCTTCGCGTGGTCGCCGGCCTCGCCGTGCAGGATGGCCTGCTCCGTGAGCACCTGGACGACGGTGAAGTGGTCGGGGCCCCGGGCTCGCTCGAAGATGGCGCGTGCCCGCTCGAGCAGGGGGCGCGCCTCCTCCGCGTGTCCCTGGGTGCGCAGGCCGACGGAGAGGTTGAGCAGCACCGTCGCGAGCAGGGCCGTCTCGGGCGCGGACGTGGCGTCCTGGATGGCGAGCGCGGCGCGGTAGGCGCGGGTGCTCTCGTCGCGCAGGCCCAGCCCCGAGTAGGCCGAGCCGACCCTGTCGTAGGACGCCATGAGCGAGGGGTTGTCGGGGCCGAGCAGCCGCTTGCGTATCTCCAGGGCCTGGAGGTGGAGCTCCAGCGACTCCTGGAAGCGGCGTTGGATGTAGCGGATGCGACCGAGCTCGTGGAGGAGGTTGGCCGTCCGCAGGCTGTCCTCGCCATTCCTCCGGCGCGAGAACTCCAACCCCTGCCGCGCCTCGTGCTCCGCCTCGTCGAGCTGGCCTTGCTGGTCGCGGAGCGAGGCCACGCGCAGGTGCAGGTCCGTCGTGATGTCCGGGAAGCGCTCCCGCCCCAGCCGCTCGACGGCGGCGCGGGCATGCTGGATGAGCTTCTCCGCCTCCGCGTGACGCGACAGCGCCTCCCCCACCACCCAGATGAGCCCCAGCCAGGCTCGCGCCGCCGTCTCGTCGTCGCGCGCGGCCTCGGCCACCCACAGCGCCTGGTCGAGGAACGTCTCCGCTTCCTTGTGCCGGTCGCCTCGCGAGAGCAGCTCGCCGTGGAGGAGCAGCGTCTCCGCCTCCAGCGGCTTGTAGTCGAGCCCCTTCACGTCGACGAGGAGGGCCGACGTCACGGAGAGGCCGTCCGTGGTCCGGCCCGCCACGAGGTGGGCCCGGGCCCGCGCCAGCTCATGGCGCGCGGCGTCCACGCGGGGACGGAGCGCGTCGGGTGGCTGTGGGCGGCCGGTCATCCCCGGTGAATCCATGCAACCGGTGAGGCCCTCGAGGGAGTCCGCCAGTTGGGGCGCGCTCCGCACCGTCCGCGCGTCCGCCTTCTCCAGCACCTCCGTCATCGCGGCGAGCTGCCAGAGTCGGTTGTCGAGGCATGCCGTCGTCTGCCAGGCGCGTTCGGGAGCGTCACGGCCCGCGGAGAGACAGGCCTCGGTCCGCAGCGTCCGCCACTGGGTCGCGTAGGTGTCCAGCGCCGCCGCGAGCCGCTCCCAGGCCGCCGTCGCATAGGGAGAGCCGCTGGCGAAGAAGGCCTCGCGCACTCGCTCGCGCCGCGTGGGACTCCAGACCTCCGCGAGCTTCTCCACCTCCTGCCCGCAGCGCGCCTCGCGCCGATGCGTCACCCCGTAGGCGACGAGGGCCCCCAGCACCGAGGCCACCGTCGCCGCGGCCGTCACGCGGACGAGCATCCGCCGGGGCGGCGGCGTGAGCGCCGCCAGCAACGCCTCCATGGAGGGCAGGCGCTCCGAGGGCTCGGCCCGCAACCCTCGAAGCACCGCGCGCCGGACGCGGGCGGGGACCTTCACCGCCCGCTCGGGCGGATGGACCCGGCCTCGTTGGACCGCCTCGGCCAGCTCCCTCAACGTCTCCCCCTGGAAGGGACGCACGCCGTAGAGGGCCTCGTAGAGCGCCACGCAGAAGCTGAACTGGTCCGAGCGGTCATCGGCGCGCCGGCCCTGGAGCAGCTCGGGGGCGAGGTAGGCCGGGGTGCCCAGGACGAGGCCCGTCCGCGTGAGGGCTCCCGTCGGCGCGTCGGAGTCCGACGGCGGCGGGGGCGCGTCTTCCTGGTGGAGCAGCCGCGCGATGCCGAAGTCCGTCACGCACACCCGGCCATCGCGCCCCAGCAGCGTGTTGGCGGGCTTGAAGTCGCGATGCACGAGCCCCGCCGCGTGCGCGGCCGCCAGACCCCGTCCGGCCTCGAGGAAGACGCGCAGCACGTCCCGCCAGGGGCGCGGCTCCTTCATCCACTCGGCCAGCGTGGTGCCCTCGACCAGCTCCATGGCCAGGTAGACGTCATCGCCGTGGGTACCCACGTCGTAGAGGGTGACGACGTTGGCGTGGGAGAGCCGGGCCAGGGCCTGGGCCTCGCGCATGAGCCGCTGTTGCAGGTCTTCCCGCTGACGCCCTTCGGGGCGCAACATCTTGAGCGCCACCCGCCGGCCCAGCTCCGGGTCGTCCGCCGCGTACACCACCCCCATGGCCCCGGAGCCGAGGCGCTCCCGCACCACGTAGCGGGAGACCCGGGTGCCGCGCTCCAGCGATGGCGGGAAGCGCGTCCCCGCGAGGGACGCCGAGGGGCTCATCAGGGCGCGAGCGCCATCCCCCGCCGCCAGCACCCACTGGCATTGGGCGCAGTGCTCCACGTGGGCCATGACGAGGCGCCGGGGCTCCTCGGAAAGCACCCCCGCCAGGAAGTCGCTCAGCGTCGTTTCTTGCGGGCACGCGTCCATGGAACCACTCCACGAGGAACCCCTGCCGTCCAAGTGTAGGGCGGGGTGGCCATTCGGACGACCGAAGATTTCTGGGACGCCGGCGAGGTCATTCCCTCTTTTCCGCCCGAGAGCCCGGAGCCGCCGCTGTCCGGAACATGGGTCCCCCATTGCAATTCCGACCCGAAGAGAGAGTCCCCCAGGGGTGTCCCAGACGCGCGGCGCTCCGCCCCCTTTGCTTCCTTCCTCCTCACGTGGAGACGCTCATGAGCTACGCCATCAACCCGGGTGACACACCGACCCTGAACATGTCGGACGGCCAGGCCTGAGCCATGACGCGCATGACACGGCTGGTGGTCTGCCTGCTCCTGTTGAACGCGGGCTGCGTGGTCCCGGACCTCGACGAGCTCTGTCCGAAGGGGACCCTCCTCGTCTATCCCGACGCGGACGGGGACGGGCATGGCGCCTCCGGCGAGGCAGGGCGCGCCGTCTGCGAGAGCGTGCCGAAAGGCTACTCCACGGTGGCGGATGACTGTGATGACCAGCCAGGAGTCGGCGCGTCGTCCTTTCCTGGCGCCGTGGACGTGTGCGACGGCATCGACAACGACTGTGATGGGGTCGTCGATGAGGACGCCAAGGCGGGCGTCGAGGTGTGTGATGGCGTCGACAACGACTGCGACCTGGAGGTCGATGAAGGCGTCAAGAAGGCGTTCTACGCGGACCAGGATGGTGACGGCGTGGGTGCGGGGGACGCGGTGGAGGCCTGTGTCCCGCCTCCGAACCATGTCGCGCGCGGGGGAGACTGCGATGACGCGGACGCGAAGCAGACTCCGGGTGGGCTCGAGCTGCTCGATGGCAAGGACAACAACTGCTCGGGCACCACGGATGAAGCGCTCTTCTCCTTCGGAGAGAGCCATGTGATGGCCTTGCGCCGGGATGGAACGGTGCTCTCGTGGGGATGCAACGACTGGGGCATGCTCGGCGATGGCACGAACACCAACCGCTCGACGCCCGCGGTGGTTCCTGGGGCCCCCCGCATGATCGCCGTCGCGGCGGGGCACTTCCACTCGATGGCGCTGGGGCAGGATGGCACCGTGTGGACCTGGGGCAACAACAATTGGGGGCAACTCGGCCTGGGACCGGGCGCTCCCTCCGCGAATGTGCCCACCCAGGTCCCGGGCCTTGGCGAGGTGATGGCCATCGGGGCGGGCAGGCACCACTCCGTCGCGCTGCGGCGCGATGGCACGGTCTGGGCGTGGGGACACAACACCAGTGGAGAGGTGGGGGACGGGAGCAATGAAGACCGCTTCAGCCCCGTGAAGGTGGGCATCACGAAAGTCCGAGCGGTGGTCGCGGGTTCCATCCACACCGTGGCCTTGAAAGAAGACGGCACGGTCTGGGCGTGGGGGTACAACGCGAATGGCCAGCTGGGGAATTGGAGTTTCGAGAGTCGCTCCGTACCCGTGCAGGTCAAGGGGCTGAGCGAGATTGCCCAGGTGGACTCGCGCGGAGACCATTCCCTGGCCTTGGGGCGTGACGGGAGCGTGTGGACCTGGGGGAAGAACGACCAGGGACAGCTGGGGGATGGGACGCTGGATGACCGCCCCGCGGCCGAACAGGTCGAGCCGTTCGCGGACGTCATCGCCGTCTTCGGAGGCGGTTTTCATTCGGTCGCCTTGGGCTCGGATGGGAGCGTGTGGACCTGGGGCGGCAACGAGCGGGGCCAGCTGGGGCGGGAGTCGACCTGTAGCTGCCAGCCGCCGAAGCGGGTGGATGGGATGGACGCCGTGGTCACCATCGCCGCTGGTTGGTCGAACACCCTGGCCGTGCGGCGAGATGGCTCGTCCTGGGGCTGGGGCGGCAATCAATGCGGGCAGGTCGGGGATGGGACGAAGGGCGATCGCTCGAGGCCGACGTCCGTGCCAGCCCTGGACTACTCCGTGGGCGGCTGAGGCCGCCTGACCCTCGGAGACCCGACCTGGGCACCCGTCCCCCGCCGTATCTGGAACTCTTTGATTGGGAGACGCCGTATGTCGAAGCCTCGCCCCTGGGTGAGATGGCTGTCGTTCATCGTGAGCGTGCTGGTGGTCCTGCCCCCGCGCGTGGCCCACGCGGACGCCGAATTCGAGAACACCCTCGCGAAGGCCGTGCGCCTCTACGAGGAACTCGAGTACGAGCAGGCGCTGGTCTGGCTCGAGCGCGCAGGCAAGGCGAGCCATGACACGAAAGAGGAGGTCACGCGCTTGCTCTACAAGGGGCTCATCAGCGCGGACATGGGCAGGTGGGCGGTGGCCCGCGCCGCGTTCCGGTCCGCGCTCCAGGTCGATCCGGAGGCCCGGCTGCCGCTCAGGACCTCGCCCAAGGTGGTGGCCGCGTTCGAGTCCCAACAAGCGAAGGTCCAGGCGGAGAGGGGCAGGAAGGGCACGGAGCCCTCCGTCCTCGCGACGGCACGGCCTTCAACCGTGGGGCCTGGTCAGGTCGACACACCTTCGTCGGAATCACAGGCGTTGGTGGATCGCCCCGAGCTGGTGCCCATCCATCCCGAGGAGGACCCGGGACAGACTGTCGCGGAGTCGTCGTGGACGCGTCGTGTTCCCAAGGTGAGCGTGGTGCTGCTGGGGCTGGGCGTCGCAGCGGGTGGGGTGGGGACGTACTACGGCCTGTCCTCCCGGAGCCGGCTCTCCGAGGCCCGAGGGGCGCAGTTCCTCGATGAGGCGACACAGCGGCATGGGCAGGCACGGCGCGGAGCGACGACGGCCAACATCCTCTTCGGGACGGCGGGCCTGGCGGCGGCGGGCGCGGTGGTGACCTGGCTCTTCATGGGAGACGCGGGGGCCGACGACATGCGGGACTGAAGCGCTCCTCGGCCCGGGGCTCGCTCGGGCGGGGCCCGGTGGAACGTCCGCTGCTTCCGCCACGACCCATCCATGGTACTGGAGCACCTTCACCACGCGCCGGCCCGACAGTCCGGCGCCGAGCGTCCAGGCGCCGCTGCGCGCCAAGGAGGGAAGGGAGCGTCATGTCTGGCAAGCCCGGAGTCGAACCCGAGAATACGGCGGTGCGCGTGGCGTTGTGGCGGGCCCTTCATGTCCTGGGCGACCCTCCGCCGCATGTGTTCGAGGACGAGGTGGGGCTCGCGCTCGTCGCGCCCGAGGACGGTTGGCGGGAGCGCCCGGACATGAGCCCGTTCACCCGGCCCTTCCGCGCCTCCATCGTGGCGCGTGCGCGCTTCATCGAAGACCTCGTCGAGGCGCGGGCCGCTCACGGTGTCGGGCAGTACGTCATCCTCGGCGCGGGCCTCGATACGTTCGCCCAGAGGAAGGCGAGCCTCGCCTCCCGCCTGCGTGTCTTCGAGGTCGACCAACCCGGCCCCCAAGCGTGGAAGCGCCAGCGCCTGCTCGAGCTCGGCTTCGGCGTTCCGCCGTTCCTTCGACTCGTGCCCGTCGATTTCGAGGCGGGTGAGGGATGGTGGGGCCGGCTCTTGGACGAGGGCTTCGATGCCTCTCGACCGGCGGTCGTGGCCTCCACGGGCGTCAGCATGTACCTGACGAAGGAGACGATCCTGGCCACGCTCCGTCAGGTCGCGTCGCTCGCCCCGGGTTCGACGTTCGCCATGACGTTCATGTTGCCGATCGAACTCACGGACCCGGAGATTCGCCCCGGGGTTCAACGCGCGGCGGACGGCGCGCGAGCCAGTGGCACGCCGTTCATCAGCTTCTTCACGCCCGCGGAGATGCTTGAGCTGGCGCGCGAGGCCGGCTTCCGCGGCGTCGAGCACGTGTCGGCGGCGGCGCTCGGCGAGCGCTACTTCGCCGACAGGAGCGATGGCCTCCGCCCGCCGAACAACTCGGAGGAGTTCCTGGTCGCGACGACGTGAACGGTCGCGGACGTCCGAGCCGCGCCTCTTTTCGGTTTCGGCTCCGACGCGTCTGACAGGGGCGCGCGGCCCGACCCGCTCCGGCGGGTCTCGCAGCAGCCCCCACGGGTCGGCGAGCTGATGGCCGCCGACATCCCCCTGATGACTGGGGTCACCGGCTGGGGCCTCCGAAGCGGGCTCCCCGCCTCCTTCTCTCCTGGGAAATCCACGGGTTGCGGAGCCCACCCGCGTGGCATGTGCGCTGCAGTAGGGGCGTGCACGGGCGGGACAGACTCGCCGCCGCAGTCCTCCGTCGCAGTCAAGGAACCAGGTGATACCCATGATCGACACCAAGGCCACGGCCCGTTCTTCTTCCCTGTCGCGCCCGAGCGCCGCCCAGTCCTCTCCGGTCAGCCCCAGGCAGCAGCTCTCGGCCGGCCCCGTCCAGGACATGGGGGGGCGCGGTCTCCAGAACACCGTGGGCCAGCCCGCGCGCGGCTCGGCGGATTCGTTCGAGGCCGGCGCCATCAACAGGAGGCAGCCCACCGGCGCCGCGTCCAGGATGGAGGGGGCGTTGGGGCTGATGAACGAGGCCGTCATGTTCGCGCCGCGAGGGCTCCCCCCGGAGCTCCAGAACCTCACTCCCGTGTCGGCGTCCTCCGGCTCCGGGGTCCCGAGCGCCAGCGACAAGCGGCCGGCGGGGGACAACCGGTCGGCGGCGCAGATCGTCGACGACTGCCCCGCGCTGAAGAACCTGGGCCGCCAGAAGGACATCAAGTTCGAGCAGCTGTGCAAGCAGACGGGGATCGACCCCAAGCTCGACCTGAAGGACGCGAAGCAGAACCCGGACGCCGTCTACCGGCTGGCGAAGGTGCTGGAGTTCATCGACAGCGCCAAGGCCGCCACCGGCGGAGAGCGGTCGAACAAGGTCCAGAACGGCCAGGGCGACGGCAACATCGAGGGCATCACCAAGGACGGTGACGCGCGTCACGGCACGGAGGCCGGCATGGTCAAGGACTTCGCCGAGAAGGGCTACTCCTTCCTCGGAGCCCACCAGCTGCCGACGACCAAGGACACCCACGTCAAGGCGGACGGGAGCAACAAGGACAACTTCCAGTGGTTCGCGGGCGAGGCGGGCAAGCACCTGTGGTTCCTGCCGGCGGTCAGCAACGTCCTGACGGGGATTGGCAATTCGGAAGGGGGCCTCAAGGGCGTCATCGAGGGCGGCGCGAAGGGCTACCTCAACACCTTGAAGGGCGCCGCGGAGGGCGTCATCGGCTCCATCACGACGGGCCGCGCCAACCCGGCCTCCATGCTGCTGGGAGGCGCCATGGGGGCACTGGGGAGCACCGAGGCGGCCCCGCAGCCGGTGAAGGACATCGCCAAGCTGTTCTGACGCGGCTCCCGTTCCCGGACGGCCCCGAGGCCATGTCTCCTCCTCGGGGCTCCGGACGATTCAAGCGGGGCGGGAGGCCGCTCCCGCCTCGCTGAAGCGGCGCTGTCCCGCCTCCTCGGCGAGCGCGTCGTCACGCCTCACGGAGCGGACTGCAGCGGCTTGCGCTCCTTCACGCAGGTCTGGATGAGTTCGAGCAGGCTCATGCGTCCGCCGTCGACGTCGAACTTCTGCTCCTTGAACTCGGGGTAGCGGTTCTCGAGGATGCGCCCCTCCGCGATGCACTCGTTGAGCTTCGCGAGCGCTTCCTCCTTGCGCCCCTTCGAGACGAGCGGCTTCGCCGCGTCATAGGCCTTCTTCGGGCCATCGAGGAAGCGCAGCTGCACGTCGGCCCGCTTCTGCGGCTCCCGCAGCGACTCCGCCTTCTGGGCACACTGCGCCATCACGTCCTGGGGGCGGGTCGGAGTCCCCGCCACGAGCACGTCGATGGCGGCGAGGCTGGCGTTCTCCTTCACCAGCCTGGCGCCGTCGTCCTGGCAGGCCTGGAGCTTCTCCAGCGCGCCCGCGTACAGCTCCTTGCGCTTGCGCAGGTCCCCGGCGGCCGCCGCCGCGGTCGCCGCCGTGCTCGCGGCGGCCAGGGCCTCTCCCGTCACCCGGCGCAGCGTCCGCGCCTGCTTCGCGAACTCGAGCGCCTCCACCTGCTTCAGCCACTCGGCGCGCGCGCGCTCCGCGTACGCCGCATAGCCCGCGTCCTGCCGCTCCAGCTCCGCGCGCGCCTCGAACAGCTTCATCACCTCGTCGACGCTCTTCGAGGCGGTCTCGACGTCGCCGTCGGTCGCCGAGACGAGCTTCGCGGCCTCGAGCGTCTGCTTCGTCGCCGCGAGCCGCTCGGAAATCTGGACGCGGGCGTCCGCCGCGGCCAGCACCACCTTCCGGCGGGTGATGCGACCGCCGAGGTCCACCATGCGCTCCTTCGTCTCCTTGGCGTAGATGGCGTAGTCACGGTCCTTCTTGACGAAGGCGGCCCCGGCCTCGAGCACCACGCCAATCTGCTGGACCGCGTTCTCAGCCGCTTGGAGTTGGGCCTCCGTGGGCTTGTCCTGCTGAATCTGGGTGACCAGGGCCGCCGCGTTCTTCCGCGCCTCGTCGACCTTCACGCGCTGCTGCTGCAGGTCGACTTCGTACCGGCGCCGCTCCATCGTCGCCCGTCCGTCCTTGAGCAGCTGACGCGCCTCCACGGCGGTCGGGCTGACTGCGGGGTTCTTCGTCTGGACCGTCTCGAGCGTCTTCTCCAGGACGACCAGCGCCGTCTTCGCCTCCTCGAACTGCTCGGCGGTCGCGGACCGCCGCTCGATGTTCCTCAGGGCCTGGGTGACGTCGGCGCGAGCCGCGTCGAGGCTTCGGACCTGGAGGACCACCTCCACCTCGGCGAGCGTGTTCTTGACCTCGGCGATGTACTGGCCGATCGCCGGGCTCCGCGCGGCCTGCGGCTCGTACCGCTCCACCAGCTTCCGGACGACGAACGCCGCCGTCTTCGCCTCGGCGAACTGCTCGGGGGTCGGCTTCCTGGCGCGCAGCGCCTTGGCGGCCACGACGAGCTCCTCATGGGCGGGCCCCACCTCCGCCTTGACCCGCGAGACGCCCGCCTGCACCACCAGCTCCTCCATCCGGCGCCGGGCCTGGGTGATTTCCGCTCGGGCCTTGTCCGCCTCCGCGCGGTATGCCTTGTCGCGCTCCTCGAGCGGCTTGCCCTCGTCGAGCTGCTTCTGCAGCGCCCCCACCTCCTTGTCGGCGACCCCGAACTTCTCGTCCGACCAGGCCGGGTCCAGCGCGGCGAGCGCGGTGGACAGGGCCTTGCGGCGCTCGGCCAACAGCCCCCGCTGCTTCTGGGCCGACTGCTGCAACCACCGCTCGTCGAGCGTCTTCCCGTGGCGGACGAGGGTCGCGTCGACCTCCGTGATGTACGCGGCGAACTTGGGGTCCTGGCTCGTCAGGGGCCGGCCTTCCTCCACCAGCTTCTTGAGCGACTCGACCGAGGCCCGGCTCTCGTCCATCGACTTGGAGTCGAGGTCGCGCTCCGCGACCTTCGCCATGCGCTCGTTCAAGGCCGTGAGCGCGCCGTCGATGCGCCGGCGGAAGTCGTGGATGTGGACCTTGGCCCGGCGCTCCTCGACGTACTCGCGGTGGGTGCGCAGCTGCTTGCGCGCGGCCAGGACGGCCTTGGCGTAGTCCAGGTCTTCCGTCTCGAAGCTCGCGCCCGCGTTGAGCGCGTCCTTCAACGCTTCCACCGCCGCGAGGGCGGCATCGAGGTCCGGGGTGCTCGGCGGCTCCTTCTCGATTCGTTGAACGGCCGTCGCGAGGTTCGCGCGGGCGGTCTCCACCCGCTTCGAGGCTTCCTGGACGGACTTCGCGGCGCCAGCCTCCGGAGGCGCGGCGAGCGCATCGACGGAGGCGAAGGTGAGGACCCCGAGCAAGACCCAAACTGAAGGACGTACCATGCGCGGGAACCTACTACGGCGAAGGTGGAGTTTCGTTGGTTCCTTCGCGCTTCCACACTTTGTGTGATTCCCCACAAGGCGGCCCGGGGCGAGCGGGCAAGCGGTGCCGCGGCGTCGAAGACACGCCCCGTCGGCGCGGGCCGCGCGACCCAGGCGTCGCGCCGCCCGTGGCGGAGGGGGCACCGGTGCCGCATGGTGTGTTCGAGCCGGCCCCCGTCGTCGCCGTGCTGCTCCAGGCGTTGGCGCCTCCCTCGGTCGATGGGCCGCGAGGAGGCGAAGCCCGGTGGCGACGCCGTCGTCCAGCACGGGAGGGCGCCGAGCCCCGGGGAACGCACGGCGCTCGCTGCCGCCGCGAGACGAGGCGGGTCGAAGCCCGCGCGCGGCCCTGACGCGTCAGCTGCCGTGTCAGTCATTCCCGCCTGACGTGTCAGGCCATCGTGGATGGGCAAAGCCTCACGCCCGCACCCGGGCCTGGCCCCAGCGGAGTGCCTGGGAATCGCGGGCCATCGCGCGGTGGTATTTCGATTGCAATCTCAAGACTCGCGGACGCGCTCCTGGCGCCTCCGCGGTCCCCGTTCGAGACAATGGAGAGAGACTGTATGAGAAGTCATTCGCGACTGGCCGCGCGTTGTGCTGGGTTGTGCGTGTTGATGGCCGCGCCCGCCTGGGCGCAGGCCCAGGAGGAGTTGTGGCTCGACACCCAGAGCGCCGCCCCCGTGACCAGCCAGACGGTGCTCAAGCAAGGGTGGCCCTATCTCGTCACGCTCCAAGGCACCTACAACGTCTGGGGGAGCAACATCGTCCCCGGCACCCGGTCCAGCCAGCCCGAGCCTGCCCCCATGTTCCCCAGCCCGAAGGGGACCAGCCGCAATGTCGGCTTCGACCCCGAGTTCATCTTCGCGTGGCCCAAGGGGCATGCGATGGACAAGAGCCCGGAGCCCGCGCCGCGCAGGGGCAGCGCCATCGAGGTCAGCCAGGATGGAGGGAAGACGTGGCGGCACCCTGCCTCCACCTCCGCCTTCAACGCGAGCGAGCACAAGTACGGCTATGAGTTGATGGGCACGGACACCGCGCTGCAGGTGCGCTTCGTGGACAGTCCCGTCGCCGACAACACCGGCCGCGTGCGGATCGTCGTGGTGCCCGCCGAGGAGCTGTGGCTGGAGACCCGCAGCGCCGCCGCCGTTCCGAGCAAGATGGTGCTGCAGAAAGGCAAACCGTACCGCGTCACGATGCAGGGCACCTACAACGTCTGGGGGAACAACATCGCCCCTGGCGCGCAGTCCGGTCAGCCGGAGCCTGCGCCCATGTTTCCGAGCCCGAACGTCGCCAGCCGCAATGTCGGCTTCGACCCGGAGTTCGCCTTCGCGGGCGTGAAAGCCCCGGGGACCGCGCCGCTGCGGACGAGCGCCATCCAGGTCAGCGTGGATGGAGGGAAGACCTGGAAGCATCCGGCGTCCGCGGCCGCCTACAACGCGACCGAACACAAGTACACCTACGACCTGACGGGTGAGGACGCCGTCCTTCAGGTGCGCTTCGTGGACAGCCCCATCGCAGACAACATCGGGCGCGTGCGGGTCCTCGTGCTACCCGCGCCCGATGCGCCGCCCGCGGCGGCACAGGCCCAGTCCTCGGCGCAGCACTGAGCCGCCGCCATCCACCCTCCACGACCCTCGAACGGCCGACGCTTCTCGAGGGCCCTCGGGAACATGGGGGCCCCTCTGTTTGCGGGAGAAGGGGCCCCCATCCGATGCCTGACGGACCGGTTGGACGATGAATCACCAGCGCGGGCGGCGCCGAGGGCCGGGTGCTTCCTTACTGCGCCGCGAACATCCCCTTCGGCGTGCTGCCCTTCAGGAAGGGCTCGATGAAGGCATGCAGCAGCTCGGGTTGAGTGATGACCGCGGTGTGGGACGTCGCTGGCAGGACCGCGAGGCGCGAGGGTGACAGCGGCTTGCCCATGTCCCCCGGGGCTCCGCCGCCGAGGAGCCGGAACATGGCGACCGAATGCTCGAGGGTCGTGACGTCGGCGTCGCCGGTGATGATGAGCACGGGCGTCTTCATCGACTTCACCTGCTCACCCCACGCCATGGGCTCCTTCTCGAGGGCGATCAGCTTCCGGACCAGCTCCGGAAACCCCTCGGGGTTGGCCGCGAGCTTCCGGTACTCCTTCGCGAACGGCATCTCGAGGAACATCTCCACCTTCATCTGGGGGATGAACGCCTTGAATTCGGGCTGCCAGCCCTCGACGTCGTAGGAGACCGAAGCGGCGGCCAGCTTGTTCACCTTCTCCGGGTGGCGGATGGCGAGCTGCAGCCCGGCCGCGGCGCCCATGGAGTAGCCGAACACGTCCGCCTTCTCGAGTCCCACCGCGTCCATGAAGGCCGCGACGTCATCCGCCAGGTTGGGATAGGTGATGGGCCGGTCGATGTCCGTGGTGCGACCGTGTCCCTGGAACTCGAGCGCGTAGACCTGATGGGCCTTGGCGAGCTTGGAGATGATGGCGCCCATCGCCGGGATGTTCATATAGGCGCCGTGCAGGACGACCAGCGGGGTGCCCTTGCCAGACACCTCGTAATACATCTGCATTCCGTTCACGTTGACGCGGGCACCCTTGGGTTTGGATTGGGCGCTGGCGAGGTTCGGGACGACGACCAGCAGCATCGCGACAGCGAGGACAGTGCGGAACATGGATGTTTCCCTATTCAGGTCTTCTGGAGTTCGTCATCGAAGGCGGGCCTTCGAGAGGGGCCCGACTACTTCCCCTTCTGCTGTCGCTCCAGCTCCTCGCGCAGACGATCCTCCTGGGCGCGCAGCTCGGGGGTGAACGCCTCGCCGAAGTCATCGGCCTCGAACACCGGGCGAATCTCGAGCACGCCCTCCTCCCCCGGCATCGGATTGGGGCAACGGCGCGCCCACTCCAGCGCCTCCTCCATGGACCGTACCTGCCACATCCAGTAGCCGGCGATCAGCTCCTTGGTCTCGGCGAAGGGGCCGTCGATGACGCTCGGCTTCTTCCCGTCCTGGAACAACACCCGCTTGCCCCGGCTGCTGGGGTGGAGCCCGTCGCCCGCGAGCATGATGCCCGCCTTCACCAGCTCCTCGTTGTACTTGCCCATCGCCTCGAACATCTCCGCCTTGGGCATGACGCCCTTCTCGGAGTTCGGGCTCGCCTTCACGATGACCATCACGCGCATGTTCGTCTCCTGGTTCGAAGGCGGGAGCGTTCCCGCCCATCATCCTGGCAACGAGTATCCAGGTGTCGGATCGACATGACCCCGTGATTTTCTTCGAAGCCTCGTGATTCCAGTGGGTTGGACGCGGATTTGCCCCGGGGCGCGGACGCGGCCCTGGGGAATTTCCCGAGCCGGGATTCACGTGGGGTGTGTCCGGCCGTCGTGCCGGTGTGTCCCCCCGCGTCCGTCGTGGCGCTGTCCTCCCGCGGGTCCGGGGGCTCGAACGGGAGGGGTCCTTCATCGGGCCTTGGCCTCCGGCATACCCTCCGCGCCATGACGACCCTCGTCCATTACATCTACGTCGGCACCCAGGTCCCGGAGCAGTCGAATGCGAGGAGGTTCGCCTGGAGTTCTCCGAGGCACCGCGTGGGCAACGCGGTGCACACCATCCTCTGGTGCAACAAGGAGCTGCTCGAGCCCTTCGCCGCGCTCAAGCGTCAGTCGCCTTTCGAGTCCCCCATCCAGGAGATCCGGCTCGTCGAGCCGCTCATCGAGGCGTTCCCTGGCGAGTCCTCCAAGTGGCTCAAGGAGGCCGCCGATCTGCTCTTCCGGTGCAGGTGCTTCTCCGCGCTCAAGGACATGTTGAGCCTGGCCATCGTGTATGCCTTCGGGGGCTACTTCCTCGACGCGAGCACGTACCTCGTCGGGTTCGAGCCCACCACCACGGACAAGGACGCGCAGCTCCGGACGTTCGTCGCCCAGTTCAGGTCGGGACACGCCGCCACCTCCCAGACCTCCAATGCAGGCTTCCGCCCCTATGCGCTCGGACCGCGCTTCCCCGTGCTGCGAGCCGTCCAGTCGACGGATCCAGGCCAGCAGCAGGGCCAGGAAATCCACACACTGGGACTCAACTCATCCAGGCCCGGACTCAAGCTCATCACGCCCTGGCTCGAGTACTGGGCGCTCTATGCCAACAAGGAAGACCGCATCGTCCAGAAGATGCTGGAGATCTACCTGAAGAACGTGCTCGTGAAGATGTCCATCCCCCTCCAGCTCAATGGCTGGAGCCTGGTGGACATCCTGACGCGCGGTGAGGAGAAGGGGCTCGGCGCGGACCAGGCGAGGGACCTCCGCAACCAGACCATCGGGCAGCTCATCTGCTCCGCGGTGAAGGACGGCCTGCTGGAGTGCTGGCCGGGGCTGGCGACCGCCACCGATGGCGAAGACGTCCGGGGCAACGCCTTTGGCGCCATGACCTGGGATGCCTTCCTGTATCGTCGGCACGCGGAGCCCTACACGAAGAAGAGCGGCATGTCGCTGCCTCACTCGCGCTGGCTTCGGGCCTACATGCCGGAACTCGGCCTGATGAAGCGCTACGAGGGCGCCTGGCGTTGACGCGCGGCCCCGCGCCTCGCCCGCTGGGTAGGAGATGACGCCCCAGCGGGTGTCACGACGCCGCATCCCATCCTCGCGACGCCGGGCCCCGTGCTCGCCAGCGGTGGCGCTCGCGAAGGCCCTCCCCCTGGCCTGTTCGCGCGAGCCCGAGACTGGCCGTAGAATCGGCACGCACCGGCGCCAGCCGGCAAGGGGAGGGAATACGAGCCATGCGGCACCATGACAGGGGGTTGAGGTTAGGGCTGTGTCTGGCCCTGCTCGCGGTCTCGGGAGTGGCATCCGCGTCACCACCGGCGAAGCCGGAGGCATCGCACGAGCAGTCCCGGCTCCAGAGGTTGGTCTCACTGGGAAAGCTCTGGGGGCAGGTGCGTTACCGCCATCCCTGGATGCTGTCCCGGCGCATCGACTGGGACGCGGCGTTCATGGCCGCCTTGCCGAAGGTGGAGGCCGCCAGCAATGACGACGAGTTCGCCGCCGCCGTCCAGTCGATGCTCGACGCGCTCGGGGACCCCGCCACCCGGGTGAAGCGCGAGCGGCCCGCCACCACGCTGGCTCCGCCGACGCTCTCGCCCTTGTTGCGCATGGAGAAGGACGTGGTCGTCCTGGACCTGCGCAACCTCGCCACCCCCCAGGGGCCCCAGGAGTTCTGGGGGCTGGGGCAGAGATTGTGGGACTCCTTGAGCAAGGCGCGAGCCGCCGTCATCGACTTGCGCCTGCGCGGCTTCGACGAAGGGAAGGTCTGGTCGGTCTCCGGCGCGGTGGACTGGCTCCTCCCCCTGTTGTTCGACGGCGAGCTGGCCATCCCGGGAATGAGGTCCACGCTCTACGGGGGCTACAAGGCGCAGATGGGCACCTACTCCCCCTACAGCGCGGCCTTGGTCCAGGACGCCAGCGCGAGCCTGAAGGGGTCGCCCGGCAAGAAGCCCTCGCGTGTCGTCTTCATCCTGGACGAGCAGAGCATGGTCTCTCCAAACCTGCTGGCGCTGCGCGCAGCGGGCCGCGCGTTCTTCGTGGGTGAAGGGCCCGTGACGGACGCGCTGGCCGTGGAAACCCTGGACGTGCCGTTGGGCGGGAAGCTCATCGCCACGGTGCGCACGAGCGAGACGGTGTTGCCGCTCGGCCTCGATGCGCAGCTCCCGGCGCGCGCGGACCTGAAGGCCCCGGACGCGGCCTTCGACCGGGCGTTGGCGTTGGCCACCCAGAAGGCCCGGCCCAAGCCCGCCACCGCGCCCGTCCAGCCCGAGCCCCTGTGGCGGCCGGACAACGCCTACGCGAAGGATTCATACCCCTCCCGCGAGCTGCGCCTGCTGGCGGCCGTGCGATTGTGGAACCTGGTGGCGCTCTTCTTCCCCTACGTCCACCTGATGGACGTGGACTGGAGCCAGCGGCTCCCCGTGTTGTTGCAGCGCTTCGAGGCCGCCAAGGACGCGGAGGCGTATGGGCTCGCGGTCGCGAGCGCCATCACGGAGTTGCGCGATGGCCACGTCTCCCTCAGTGGTCACCCCGCGTACAAGGGAATCTGGGGGGAGGCCGGCGCTCCCCTCGAGGTGCAGGACATCGAGGGGAAGGTGGTCGTCACCGCGGTCGGCGATTCCCAGCTCGCGCCGGGGTTGCGGGTGGGGGATGTCATCGAGAAGGTGGATGGGGAGCCGATCGAGGCTCGGCTCCGACGCATCGCGACCATCCACCAGGGCTCCACCGCGGCCTCGACCCGCCTGCTCCACATGTACCTGGCGCTCGCCGGTCCCCGGGACTCCGAGGCGACGCTCACGGTGCTCGACGAGAAGGGGCGGCGGGAGGTGAAGGTGAAGCGCTCCCGCCAGTCCTTCCGCAAGGAGGACACCCAGGAGTCCTTCAAGCTGCTGGAAGGCAACATCGGGTACGTGGACCTCACGAAGCTCGAGGCGGGCGAGGTGGCGGAGGCCATGAAGAAGCTCCAGACGACCCGGGCCATCGTGTTCAACCTGCGGGGCTACCCCCGAAGCGGCAATAGCGCGCTGTGGCCGTACCTCAACGTGAAGGGCGCGAAGGTGGGGGTCCGCTTCGAGGTTCCCGTCGTCGCGGGCTCCAAGCTGGTGCATGGCCGGATGGTGTTGATGGATGACCTCCCCACCGCCGACGTGCCGGTATACCGGGGCCGCGTCGTGACGCTCATCGACGAGAACGCCATCAGCGCCGCGGAGACCGTGGGGCTGAACCTCGAGGCCACGTGTGGAACGACCTTCGTCGGCAGCCCCACCGCTGGCGCGAATGGGGACATGACGAACGCCGTGCTGCCCGGCAACATCTGGCTGACCTTCACGGGGATGGACACCCGGCACGCCGACGGAAGTCAACTCCAGCGCAAGGGGCTCACGCCGCACGTGAGCGTCCGTCCCACCGTCGCGGGCATCCGCGCGGGCCGGGATGAGGTGCTGGAGCGAGCGCTGCGGCTCCTTGAGGAGCCAGCGCCTCCGGCCGCCTCGCGGGGGCAGTGACCTCCCGCCGCGACCGCTGTCGTCGCTCGCCGCCTGAGGCTCGTGGCGAGTGACGACGGCTCGGGCGACCTCGGAAGGGGTGAGCCGCGAGGACGCGAGCCCCCCTCCCCGAGCGCCCAGACGCCTCCACGACGGAACCTGTCGACGGGCACTGGACGAACAGGCCCGCCCGCCGCCTGCTGCTTGACAAGTAAGCATCTTCTTACGCATTATCGGCCGCGATGATGCACACGGAGCCCGGGGTGTTCGGAGCCATCAGCCATCCGGCGCGGCGCCGCATGCTGGACCTGCTGGTCGATGGCGACCGCGCGGTGAATGCGATCGCCGAGAACTTCGACATGAGCCGGCCCGCGGTATCGCAGCACCTGCGCGTGTTGCTCGGCGCGGGCCTCGTCACCGAGCAGCGGCACGGCAGGGAGCGGCGGTATCGCCTCGTGCCGGAGCGCCTGGAGCCGGTGCGTGACTGGCTCGCGCACTACGAGCGGTTCTGGGACGACAACTTCACCCGCCTACGGCGGCACCTCGAGAAGGGCGAAGCGCGATGACGACCCAGACCATCCGGCGGGAGCTGCGCTTCCCCCAGTCGCCCGCCGTGGTGTGGCGCGCGCTGGCGACCCGCGAGGCGCTCGCCGACTGGATGTATCCGAACGACTTCGAGCCGCGCGTCGGCCATCGCTTCACGTTCCGCGTGCCTCCGGACCCTCGGGCCCGCTTCGAGGGGCTCGTCGTGCACTGCGAGGTGCTCCGGTGCGTTCCTCCCGCCGAGCTCGAGTTCACGTGGGTCGTGGGCGAGGGCTTCCTGGATACGCGGGTGCGCTACCGCCTCGAAGCCGATGGCGAAGGGACGCGCGTGTTCTTCGAGCACTCCGGCTTCAAGGAGGAGCAGGCGTTCCATGGCGCCGGCTTCGGCTGGAACATGATGCACGGCAAGCTCGCCAAGGCGCTCGGGAAGGCGTCGGGCGACGCCGCCCTTGCTTCCCCCACCCGTGACACCTCGGCCCCCGAGGGCTGAACACCGAGCCACCCCATGAACATCGTCTTCTGGAGTCTTCAGGTCCTCCTCGCGCTGCTGTTCCTCGCAGGCGGGTCGTACAAGGCGTTCTCGTTCCAGCAGGTCGCGAGCCACTTCACCGAGCTGCCCCATGGAGGATGGCGGGCGCTCGGTGTCCTCGAGATGGCCGGGGGCGTGCTGCTGATCGTCCCGGCGGCGCTGAAGTGGATGCCCGCGCTCTCCGCCCACGCCGCCGCGGTGCTCGCGTTCGAGACGTTCGCGCTCGCGGTGTTGTTCGCGCGCCGTTCGACGAAGCTGACGCCCGAGAACCCGCTGCTCTGGGCGCTCGTGATGGGAGGGCTGGTCGCCTTCGTGGCGTATGGCCGCTACGTCCTCCATCCGGTGGTGGCGGTCGCCGCGTAAGACGCGTCACCGGCGCTTCACGAGGGCGCGGAGGAGGCGTGCGAAGCCTCCGCGAGATTCCTTCTTGTCCCGAGGGAAGGTGTACTCCTCGAACGGGGAGAAGATGCGCGCTCTGGGGCGTTGGCTCCGAAGCCACGCGACGCCCTCCTTCGTCACCTGGGTGCCTCGGAGGTTCACGACCGAGAGGTCCAGGCGGGCCAGGTGCCTGAGTCCCTGGTCACCGACCCGTGTCTTGTCGAGGACGAGGATCCTGAGCGCGGGGAGTTTGGACACGTGCACGAGCCCCGTGTCGCCCACGGCGGTTTCATTCAGGGCGAGTGTGCGCAGTCGGGAGAGACTTGAGACCGCTCGCAGGTCGTCGTCCTCCACCGCGGTTCTCGCGAGCGAGAGGTCGTGCAGCCGCTGCGACCTGGCGAGCGCCTCGAGCGATGTGACTGGCGAGCCTGTCAGGTCGAGCTCCACGAGTTTCTCGAGGGAACGAAGGGCATCGAGGTTCGTCAGGGACGAGGCGCGGAGGTGGAGCGACGTCAGGCTCCGTAGGACGGAGAGCGCGGAGACCCCATCCAGCTGGGAACCGTGGGCCTCGACGTGGAGGTCCTTCAGCCTGGAGAACGGTGCGAGGACTCGAAGGTCGATGGCGTGTCCGGGGGCCGCATTCCAGGTCAGGCTGTTCAGTGGGATGTTCGCGACGTGGTGGAGGCCCGGCCCCTGGATGTGGGTCTTCTCCAATCGGAGATGGCGCAGCGCTGGCAGCGCCATCCGGGAGAGGTCCTCCAGGGCGCCGTCGTCCAGGTCCGGACCGGACAGCACCAGGGTTTCCACGTGCGAGGACCTCCTCGCGAGCGTGGCCAGCTCTCGTGGGCTGCTGACCTCTGGCCCCCAGTAGAGACTGAAGCGCTCGGCCTTCTCCTGGTCATACGACGGCGGCAAGCTCGGGCCGAGGACGTGGAAGGGAGGATGGCCCTCTTGCTCGTGATAGAGGAGGTGCTCGTTGGCGGTGAAGCGCCCGCAGCAGGACAGCTCGATGAGCGTGTGCTCGCCGTCCTCGCTCTTCACCGTGAGGTTGATCCATTCGGGGGCCGCTCCTTCGCGCCACAGCAACTCGACGACGTCCTCTCGCGCGAGCCGCGAGCGCTGCGTCGGAGGGAAGCGCGTCGGGTCTTCTGGGTAGACGCGCTCGTCCGGGTGCAGGGGGTTGCCGTCGTACGAACAGTTGAGCTCGACATCGAAGAGGACATTGTCCGGCAGCGGTTCGATGACGAGGGTGCGAGCGAAGTCCCGGGCCCGCTCGGCGGCGCGCCGCAGCCGCTCGGCGAAAGCGCTCTTGTCCATGGAGGACACATGATGCCACACCGGAGTTCGCGGGCTGGTGTCCACCCGGTCGCGAGGAGGGGCCTCCGGCCGCGGGCGGCATCCGCACATGGCGGGACCTGTCAGGGATCGCCGAGGCTCCAAGTGGATGAGGAGGGTATGTCTGCGCAGTCGGTGCCCGCCTTCACCGCGGCCCTGAGCAGGTCCGTCACTCCGGTCCCCATTCGGGTCGCATCCATCCCCGCGACGGCCACGCTGACGTCGAGGTCGGGGCACACCATCGCCGCCACGCCCCAGAAGCCCTCGTGCAGCCAGCAGGCGCTTCCATCGGCGCGCTCCAGACGGAAGATGCCCATGCCTCCGCCATCCTCGGTGTTCGTGGCGGGGACGCGCTTCATGACGTCGAGCGTGGAGGACTGGGTGAACACCTCTCCAGCGAACAAGGCCTGGAACCAACGGGAGAGGTCCGCCGTATTGGACACCAATCCTCCACCGCCGAAGAGGTCCGCCGTGGCGTCGATGTTCGCGAGCGGGAATCCGTCGAGGGCCTGGGGGGCCAGGGCGATGGGGGTTGTGGGAGGCGGCTCCAGCTTCTCGAGCCACGTGGCCTGGAGCCCGAGCCGCTCGAAGCCCAGCAGGCTCCGGTAGGCCCGCGCGAGGCCCCATCCCATCCTCGTCTCCAGCACCGCCCCCAGCAGCAGGTACCCCGTGTCCGAATACATGTAGCGCTCGCCCGGTGCGCCCACGGGGGCGCCATGCTCCATCGCGAAGCGGACCTGCTCCTCTCGGGTCCAGACGCGCGCCGGCTCCTCGAGGACCGCCGCGAGGTAGTCGTCGCTCTGCGCGTAGTCGAACAGACCGCTGGTGTGGGTGAGCAGGTGCGCAATCGTCATCCGCTCGGGGGCGTAGCCATGGGCGCGCAGCAACTCCGGATAGGGCGGGGGAACCACCTCCGCCACGGTGTCATCGAGGGACAGTGTGTCGTCTTCCACCAGCCGCAGGATGGCCGCGGCCATGAAGGTCTTGGTCACGCTGGCGATGCGGAACGGCGTCCCCGGGGCGAGTGACTCCGCTTCAGGCGCCTGTGCCGCGCCCGAGAATTCGAGGCCCGCGGAAGGGATGCGCACGCTCATCAGCCAGCCGGCGTTGCCGGGATGCGCGTGCTGGACGTCCCGCATCGCCTGCTGGAGGGACTGGCGGGTGGCGGCGATGTCACAGGCGGGGCTGTCCGGGGCGTGGGAGTGGCAGGCCAGCGCGCCCAGGAGGAGGAGACTCGTGACGGCGAGCGCGCCGCGAGCCACGTATGTTGGGGTCCTGCGTGATGCCATGGAGACTCCGGGATGTGGAGTCTCCACGGTGACGTGGCCAGGGCCGGCGGCGCTTGAACGCTTTTCGGAAGAATGAACCTCCCACCTCGCTTCGTCCTCGCCCCTGAAGCCGGCATCTTCGTCCTGCGTTCCAACGACGCCCACTCCGCGCCCCACCAGCAGTGGGGCACCGCGCTCCTGTTCGGCCTGGAGGGCGAGGTGACGGTGCGGCACGCCCGGGGCAGCGCGCGAGGCCGCATCGTGGTGGTGCCTGGGGACGTCCCGCACGTGACGGAGTCCCGGGGCCCGCTGGCCAGCGTGGTGCTGGACGTGGACCGCCACCGGGCCACCTTCCGGGAGCTGGCGCGGTGCCAACCGTTCTCCCTGGAGTCCTCCAACGCCCTGGGGCTCATGGTGGGGTTGATGGCGAGAGGGGAGGGGGAGTTCGTGCGCGGCGCCGAGCAGATCGCAGCGGGCCTGCTTCCCCTCGGCCCGGCTCCGGTGGGGGATGGCCGTATCGCGCGCTTGCTCGACCTGCTCGAGGGGGACGAAGCGCTCCCGCTGTCGGTGCACGCGGCCCGTTTGAAGCTGTCCACGGGGCATGTCTCCACCCTGTTCCATGCCAGGGTGGGCATTCCCCTCCGCCGCTGGTTGCTGTGGCGGCGCCTCGTGCGCGCGTTGCCACTGCTCCGCGCGGGTGGCCTCGCGGAGACGGCCGCCGCCTCGGGCTTCTCCGACCAGGCGCACCTGACCCGGACGTGTGTCCGCTTCGCGGGCTACACGCCCCGGCATCTGGCGAACGCTCTCGCCTCGAATGGGTGAGTCGCTCCTTTCGAGGACGCGGACCGGTGGGGTCGAGGAAGACGGAGGCCGTGGGCATCAACGGGCCGCATGGCTCCTCCTTCCCGACGAAGCCTCCGGGCCCCTTCGACTCCCCAGGTCCAACCATGCTGGAGCAGCTACGCGGGCAGCACCCGCAAAGGCATCTCCACGCGCGTTCATGGCGGCTATCCGCGGAGTCTCTCCGTCAGCCCGTAGAGGACGCTCCACCTCCAGCCGCCAGGGCGAGGAGCGGCGGAGGTCGTGGCCGGAGCCTTCTCCGACACGGCCCCTCCGGAGGCGCCTGCTCCGGAGGGCCGCACGGCGTGTTGGAAGCCTGGACTCGAGGCCCGCGCGCCGGGAATGCCAGCTATTTGCCCACCACCACCACGGGCGCGAAGCCTCCGTAGATCATCCGCGCGCCGTCGAACGGCATCGGGTTGTTCTCCGGGCTCAGGCGGGGATCCTTCATCACCTTCGCCATGCCCGCGTCGCGCGTCGCCTTGTCGGGCCACTCAATCCAGGAGAAGACCACCGTCTCGTCGTCCTTGGCCTGCACGGCCCGGCGGAAGTCGGTGACCTTGCCGGCTGGTACGTCGTCGCCCCAGCACTCCAGCACCCGGAGGGCACCGTAATCGAGGAAGACGGAATCACCTCGACGGGCGTGGTCGATGAACTTCTCCTTGTTGGCGGTCGGCACGGCAATGACGAAACCATCGATGTAGGACATGGGAAGCTCCTCTGGAACGAGAGGGCACCGAAAGGGCGCCTTCATGAGCGCGACGAGCGGGGGGCGAGCGGATCGACACGACCCATCCCGCTGGCTCGTGAATCTGGGGATGACGGCGCTTTGGTGCAGTGCGTCATGGGGCGGCGGGCTCCCTGTCCGCACGGCCCCCGACCCTCCGATGGAGCGGCGTGCTCCTGGACCGGCCTCATGCGCCCTGGTGGGACGCGCGTCGCCCGCCGGCCCGAGGCAGGGACTTCATGGAGCTATCGGCACAAGGAGAGGGAGGCGGCGCCGCAGCGGGCCCCGCACAGCGCGGGTCGCCCCACTCGAGCCGTTGGCTGGCTGCACATCGTGGGATGGGGTGAAGCGCCGCGGCGGGCCCCGCCCGAAGTGCTCGGTGGGGGCGCTCCGGGTGGGGCGGCCCTTGCTCGCGGGCGGAGCGGGCGAATCGCTCGGAGCCCTCCTTCGATGTCGGGCAGGCCACGAGGCTCGAAGACGGCGTCGCCATTCCAGCTCCCCAGCTCCAGGGTGACGCCGTTGATGCCGTCCATCCCGTTGGCATCTTTCGCGGCAATGCCTTGCGTCGGCTCACTCGGCGAAGAGCGGCACCTCTGGATGGGCTACGCGCGGGATCGCATGTCGCCATCGGCTCCCTCGCTGACACGTCATCCACGTCAGCCGCGTCGGCTGACACGTCAATGCGCGTGGAGCGGACCTCGGGCATGTGTGGGTTGACCGTGTGTTGGGTCTCGCCGCTCCGGGGCGTGAAGCTTGCAGCGTGGACTCTGGCCCACCAAGCAAGGGCTCCTACCGGAGACGAACGACGACCATGCGCAAATTCGTGACCTTCTTCTCACTGGGTAGCTGTCTGCTGATGACTGGCGCTGGAGCGCAGACGCCGCCCGCCCAGGCCCCCTCGATGCAGGCGCCTGTGAATGCGTGCTACTTGTGGAAGGGGCGTGGAGGTCCTCCCACGGCGGGTTACATGGCGACCCATGCGAGCTGCCGTGCATGGAACAGCAATTACGGGTGGAGCCTCATCAAGAACAACAATGGGGTGGACTACTACCGGGGGACCTTCAAGGACGCCCCGGCCACTCCGTCCACCTGGGCGGTCTACGCCGACTTCAACTCGGCGGTCGTCACCTCGAAGGCGGACTACGATGCCTTCGTCGCCAACACCAAGCTGTCCGGCTCCTGTGGTGAGTGCCTGCCCTGACCGAGGGGCCTGAAGGGCTTGCCCATCCGGTGGGCCTGAGCCGCTGAACCGGTCCTGTGCCTCATCAGGGGCTTCAGGTGATGACCTCGTGGATACGCTCCGGGAGCGCCTCATGCGTGCGTGCGGCGCTCTCCGGGGACGGACCACGCTCCCGTGGGCGAGGCTCAGGCGAGGGGCACGGACAGGACGCCGCGGCGTGTCTTCACGCCGGATGTCTGGCGCTCCCGTGTCATGGGTTCTGAGCTCACCTCGCGTTCGTCGCGTCCAGGAACTCAGTGAGCATGGCCGCGGTCAGCTCGGGCACCCGGCTTCCCTCCTTGTTCCCCTCGCTTTCGGCCGCCCGCATGTACCCGCCGTGCACCGCGCCGGGGAATATCGCGAGCTGCGCGTGGGGGAAGACGCGCATCATCTCGACGGCGTGCTCCGGACGGATGACGTCTCCGTCCGCCGAGAGGATCAACGTGGGGACGGAGATTGCCCGGAGCGCGGCCTCGTCCAGGTCCTTGAACGACATCATCATGGCCACCGTCTTGCGGAACTGCGCCTGGAGCCCTTCCTCCGGATGCGGAGCGACCTTGCGATAGGCCTCTTGCAGGACGCGCGGCATGTCGTCGAGCGTGGCGCGCGGGAACCCTTCCCACAGGGCCGGATAACACCCATCGCGCTTGAAGTACGTCGACGCGAGGATGAGCGAGTGCACCAACGGGCGGTGCCGTAGCGCGAGCTGCATGGCGATGACACCGCCGTTGCTGAAGCCGAGGATGTCCGCGTCCTGGACGCCGAGTTGTCGGAGCAGGGCCGCCGTGTCGTCCGCCATCTGCTCGAACGCGAGCGGACGGTCCACGTCAGCCGTATGCCCATGGGCCTGCTGCTCGACGGCGATGATTCTCCGCGTCCCGGCCAGCAGGGGAATCAGCCGGCCGAAGGACGTGTCGATGGTCGACCCGCCACCGTGGAGGAGGACCAGCGGCCGGCCGGAGTCGCGGCCGTGCACCTCGTAATACATGTCGAGCCCATTCACCCGGGCATAGGCCCCGGGAGAGTCAGGGGCCCGATTCGACGTGGAGGCGCAGCGGGTGGTGGTGAGCGCGAGGAGCAGGCCCAGGAGGACCCGAGGGGCGACGTTCGTGTTCATGCCCGTGGAACGGGCGAGACCCCGAAAAGGATACGGGGCCTCGTGTTCTTTCCCGTCGCCTCGTCAGGCCGTCGGGTCCGGAGTGGGGCAGCGCCCGGTCGACCCACACGATTCCGGGCTGAAGTACCCATTGATGCGGAAGGGCACTCCGAGCTCCCGACACACCTCGGTGATGAGCTCGGGGGTGTAGAAGTAGTTGTGGAGATGGGTCACGAGCCCGCTGTCGTCGATCGTGAGGCGGGTGACGGCGCGCACCGCCTCGCCGTCGTCGTGGGCATACCAGGAGAGGAGGAGGGGCTCGCCGCGATGCACGCGGACCTCGGCGCGAGGGAGCGTCGGGAGGGCGCCGTGCCGGTAGCGCATCTCCACGCCGCACGGCGCCGTGAGGTCGGCCAGCAACCGGCTCCCGAACAGCATCCCCGGGAGGACACGCTGGCGGGCGACCTCGCGGCCGTAGCCCGTGGACGCGCCGACGACCTCGATGGTGGCCGTGTCGAGAAGCAAGGTGGTCAGTCGGTCGAGGTCCCTCGCGTTGAACGCCGCGCAGAACGCATCGAGCACCGCTGGGGCCGCCTCGGGCCCCTCCGGCGCGTCGGGGGCCTGGACCAGCTTCGTGCGCCCGCGATGGAGCGCCGCCTTGATGGCCCCCACCGTGGTGGACAGCGCCTCCGCGATCTCCTCGAGCGTCAGGTCGAAGGCGTCCTTGAGCACCACCGCCGCGCGCTCCTGGGGCGACAGTCGGGTGAGCAAGGTCCCCATGGCCTCGCGGGGAGCGCGGGGCTCCGGCGCCTCGATGGCCTCCGGCATGGCGCCTGGGAACTCACGCCTGCGCCGCTGCTGGTCGAGCCACAGATTCGAGGCGACGCGGAACAGCCAGGCTCGCGGGTTGGGGGGCGGCTCGATGAGACGGGCCAGGGTGGCGAACGCGCGCGCCATCGCCTCCTGGGCCAGGTCCTCCGCGTCCCACGGAGAACGGGCGAGGTGACGACAATAGCGGTACAGCTCGGGACGGAGGGGTTCGTAGGCGTCGCGGAAGTGGCGCCACGAGCCCTGGACGGACTGGGAGAGCTGCTGGGAAGTGTCGGTCATGTCGGGAGACGCGGACGGCCGGCACAAGGATACGGGCCGGGTCCGGGGCACGGTCGATTTTCCGGAGCGCACGGCCCGCGCGTCTCTTCTCGAGGCGCTCGACCCACTCGCCTGGCCCCACTGGGTCCGGAATATTCCGGGTACTGGCGCTTTCTTGCGCTGGCGGGATGAAGCGATTGGCCATCTTCGGGACGGATTGAACCTATGCGCGAGCGGTCGCTGGTGTCGTCGTGGTGGTGTGCCTTGCCGTGTCTCCTGCTGGCCGTGCCAATGGAGGGCAGGGCCCAGCACAAGCCAGGGGAGGTGGTCATCGAGCGTGGCACCGTCGAACTCGAGCCCGGCAACCGCGTGTCCTACGAGGTGGGGACGCTCTATGTGCCCGAGAACCGGCAGAAGCCGGAGAGCCGTCTCATCGGGGTCGGGTTCGCTCGCCTCAAGGCGCCGAAGCCCACCGGCGCGCCGCCGGTGTTCTGGCTCCCCGGAGGTCCGGGACTGAGCGTCCTGGGCTCGCTCATCGACGAGGACCCGGCCGGCAAGGGCCGACTGCGCTCCTGGCTGACCTTCGGTGCCGTGGGCGACCTGGTCGTCATCGAACAGCGCGGGTTCACCCGGAAGGGGGAGATGCTCGAGTCTCCGACGGACGCCGTGCCGCTGGACCGCCCCGGCTCCGTGCGAGCGGAGGCCGAGGCCATGCGCTCCCTGGCCCGGAGGGCCGTCGCGGAGAACCCGGGGAAGGACCTGTCGGGCTATGACATCACCGAGTTCGCCGCCGACGTGGAGTCCCTGCGGCGCGCGCTCGGCTACAAGAAGATCAGCCTGTTCGGTGGCAGCTTCGGCTCCCAGTGGAGCCTGGCGGTGATGCGGCTGCACCCGGACATCGTCGCGCGCGCGGTGCTGTCGAGCGTGGAGCCGTTGAACCATGGCTACGACATGCCTTCACACGTCTTCGCGGCGCTCCAGCGCATCGCCTACGACGCCGACCGCGACCCGGGCCTCGCGCCCTATCTCCCCAAGGGTGGGATGATGGAGGCCGTGCGCGCCCTGCACCGTCGATTCGCCGCGGGGCCGGTGCGTGTCGAGGTCCGCGACGACAAGGGACAGACCCAGACCGTGGTCCTGGGCGCCGAGGACCTCCAACTCGCGATGGACTCCCATACCCAGGCGGGCGAGCAATGGCCGGCCTTCATCCTCTCCCTCTTCCACGGGCACTACGAGGACTGGGCGCGTGAGGTCATCGCCGCGCGGGCGGCGGGCAAGTCGACGTTGATCGGCCCGTTGGTCGACAGCAGCCTCGGGGTCACCGCCGAGCGTGAGCACCAACTGCGAACCGACCCCGCGGTCGAGCTGTTGGGGACCTGGAACTTCGAGGCGAACATCGCGTCGGCGGCCGACTGGCCCACGCGGGACATGGGAGACGCGCTGCGCAGGGCCATCCCGAGCACGATTCCAGTCGTGTTCGTGCATGGGGACTGGGACACCTCGACGCCCATCGAGAACACCCTCGGCCTGCTGCCGTACTTCCCCAATGGCCACGCCATCCTCGTCCACCGCGCTGGCCACGACGGCCCGTTCTACCAACTCCGGGGCGACCCGGCCGCGAAGAGCGCGGTCTACGAGTTCCTCAGGACGGGCAAGACGGCGGGCCTCCCGCGCGAAGTGACGTTGCCGGTGCCTGGCTTCCCCCTGCCTTCCTTCGCGCCGCCCGCGAAGGCGGGGACTCCAAAGCCCTGACTACTCGAGCTCCACCTGCACGCGCTCGCCGTCGCGGAGGACGCGGACCGGCCGCTGCATTCCGGCCTGGAAGAGCGGCGCTTCCATGGGCCGCACGAGCCGGTCCGCCGTGGCCTGGAACTCGGCGCCGTCGGACTGGAGCCGAATGGCGAGCGTGAAGCGGAGGATGTCATGGCGCCCGTGGCTGGCCCCGGTCTGCTCCCAGCCGAGGATGCGCGCCGTCCCTGCTTCTCCCCGGGCGAGCACCTTGGCCCGCCGTTCGTCGGCTCCCACCGTCCACCGGAACAGGGCCACGAGCCCGACGAGCACGAGCAGACCGAGCACCACTGCCACGACCAGGACTATCGCCATGGATGGAACCTACTCCAGCGGACTGGAGCCTCCACAGGGCATTCGGCGGGGGTGGGCCGGCGTGCAACCGCGTTGCAGCATCGCCCGCTCGCTGTAAGGGGGACGACACCCCCCAGGAGCCCGGCCACCGCGCGCCACTGTCCTGACGGGCATACAGGGAACCTCCAAGCGCCGGGTGCCGTCGGCCCCGTTCGAAGTGGGGGCTGCACCACAGTGCCCTGCTCTGGCGTTCCATTTCAATACGTCACGGGGGCAATGGCAGTGCTTGTCTGGGTTCGGGCATGCCGGGCGATTGGGCGTATCCGACAGATGTCTGGATAGGAGTTGTCCAGGTCGAAGGGCGTCCATAGTTTGCGCGGCATGGTTCGCAAGCTCGAACCCAGGCCATCGATACGCGGGCCCGGGCGGGGACAGGTGATGTGCACGCCGTTCCTGTTCTCCTTCGAGCAAGCGGTTCCCTGTCCCTGAACCAGGCGAAGGCGGACACGTCGGGGCGCTCGAAGCCCATCGTCGTGTCCGCGGAAGACAGGCACACAGAAGAAACACGTAGAGGATTGTCCGTATGCACCAGATTCCCATCGCAGAGGCGGGCTTCAACGCCGGTCACATCCATGAATGGCGCCTCAGCCCTCCCCGGAACACGCTCGCCATCCTTTCGCTCAGCGACAGGCCCGCCTCCTTCAACCAGGAGAAGCACTTCGCGGCCGCGGTGGCGGCCCGTCAGGAGCACGCCGCGGAGGACTACTGGATTGGGATGTCGTTCAGGATTCCCGGGCCACTCGACCTGACCGCCCTGGAGGCCGCGCTCGTCAGGTTCGTGAAGCGGCATGAGGTGCTGCGATGCGGGTTCGAGCAGCTCGTCGCTGGCGACCTGCGCTGCGATGTCATGACCCCGGAGGAGGTCAGGTTGCGGCACACCGACCTGGGCTTCTTCCCGTCGAGCGAGGCGGTCACCGCGCACATCCAGACCACGTTCGACCGGGACATCGACACCCTGTCATGGCCCCTGTTCGTGATGGGCGTGGTGGTGGAGGCCTCGCAGGCCACCGTCTACATGGGGTTCGACCACATCCTGTGTGATGGTCTCTCGCTGGTGGTCGCGGTCGAGGATGTGCAGCGGGACTACGCCGCCCTGGTGGCTGGCCAGCGACCGGAGCTGGAGGTGGCGGGGAGCTATCTCGACTTCGGTGACCTCCAGCGCCACCGCTACAGGACGCTCGAGGCCAACAGCCCCGACCTGGAGTACTGGCGGTCCTTCATCGCCGACGCGGGTGACTTGTTCCCGCGCATCCCGCTCGACCTGGGCCTCGAGTACGGTCGGATGTATCCGGCGCGCAACCACACCGTCCGGTTGCTCGACGATACGAGGGCCCTGGCGTTCGAGCGCATCTGCCGGCAGCACGGCACGAAGCTGTTCATGGGCATGCTGGCCGTCGTCGGCATGGCCTTGAGGGACATTTCCGGGAGCCAGAAGTACCACGGGTTCCTGCCGATCAGCGAACGTCAGGACCCCCGGTGGCACAAGTCCTTCGGCTGGTTCGTCAACACCCTGGCCATCACCTTCCCCATCGCGGATGGCATGTCGTTCCCGGAAGTCGTCGAGGGCGTGCAGGCTGGCTTCAAGCAGCTCATCCGCAATGTCGACGTGCCCTTCGTGAAGGTCTGGGAGCTCCTCGCGCCGCAGTACTTTCACCTGCGGACCTGGCCGTTCCCGGTGAACTTCTTCTCCTTCCTCGACTACCGGAAGGTCGCTGGCGCCGACCGGTTCGATGTCTGGCAGCCGAAGACCATCCCGGAGTCCTCGCACTCCAACACCGGGAACATGTGGTTCTTCCGCAACGCCAACGGTCTCTTCCTCAATTCGATCTTCTGCGATGTGCCCAAGAGCATCGACGCGATGGACCGGTATCGCGACGCCATTGCCTCCACGCTCGACGGGCTCATCCAGGGTTCCGCCCGGGGTGGCGTCGTGTCCAGGGAGAGCGGCCCGCCGACGGTGGCGGTCTAGTTTCCGGTGCGACTCCCGAGGCTTGGTATTATGTCCATAA
Source organism: Myxococcus stipitatus (assembly GCF_021412625.1). Next base: position 913,796 of record NZ_JAKCFI010000004.1, read on the forward strand.
TACCATGAAGGTGGGGGCTCGCGGGCCCTCCTCATCCGCCTCGTCACGAGGGAGTCGAGTCATGCAGGTCGAGAATGCCGTCGCGCTGGTCACCGGTGCCAATCGTGGGTTGGGGCTCGCCTTCGCCAGGGCCTTGTTGGAGCGTGGGGCCCGCAAGGTCTATGCGGCGGCCCGGGAGCCCTCGAGCATCCAGCTTCCGGGCGTGGTCCCGGTCCGGTTGGACGTCACCCGGCCCGAGCAGTTGGAGGCGCTGGTCCGGGAGGCGGGGGACGTGTCGCTGCTCGTCAACAACGCGGGCATCCTGAAGGGGACGAGCCTGCTGGGCTCGGACGCGATGTCCGCGGCGCGCGCCGAATTGGAGACGAACTATCTGGGCCCCCTGGCGACGAGCAGTGCCTTCGCGCCCGTGCTGGCGCGCAACGGGGGTGGCGCCATCATCAACGTGCTCTCGGTGCTCAGTTGGGTGGCCTTCCCCGGTTCGTCCAGCTACAGCGCGTCGAAGGCCGCTGCCTGGGCGCTGACCAACGGGCTGCGCAAGGAGTTGCGCGCCCAGAAGACGCAGGTGGTGGCCCTGCATGTCGGCTACATGGACACCGACATGGCGGAGAAGGTCACCTCGCCGAAGTCGAGCCCCTCCGACGTCGCGCGCCTGACGCTGGACGCGCTCGAGGCGGGCCAGGACGAGGTGCTCGCCGACGAAGTGAGCCGCAACGTCAAGCAGGGCCTGTCCGCGGGGGTCTATCTCCAGCGCGCCTGAGCGCGTCGTCGGGCCGGAGCGGCCGAGCGCCGGATGGCCGGAAACGTCGGGACTCCGTCCTTGCCCCGCTCCGGGCGCCCACCTATCCCTCCACACTTGGCGACCACGGCTCGCGTGCATCCGCGAGGGAGGAGGGGCGCCAACATGCCGGGGCATCTTCCGGCACTGGAGGCAGATGATGTTGGAGACCCTCTGGCAGGACCTCCGTTACGGCGCGCGCATCCTCGTCCGCGGGCCGGGTTTCACGTTGGCCATCTTGCTGACGCTGGCGCTCGGCATTGGCGCGAACACCGCCATCTTCAGCGTCATCCACGGCGTGTTGCTGCGACCGCTTCCTTATGCGGATGGAGAGCGCCTGGTGCATCTCGAGCAGCCCGTGGCGCGGGCGGACCTCGAGAACGCGGGCTTCTCGCCGGTCGAGCTGGAGGACTACCGGCAACGCCTCACGCGTATCCAGGGGTTGGTGGAGTACCACTCCATGCCCTTCAACATCGTGGGCCACGGGGAGCCGCAGCGGGTCCAGACGGCCGTGGTGTCCGCTGGCTTCTTCGACACGCTGGGCGTCCGCCCACTGCTCGGCCGGGCGTTCCTCCCCGACGAGGAGAAGCCCGGGGCGGCGCCGGTGTTGATCCTCAGCCATGCGTACTGGCGACGCGCGCTCGGCGCGGACCCCACCATCGTGGGGAAGACCTTCACCATGAACGGGCGCACGCACACCGTCATCGGGGTGCTGCCTCCCGTCCCCCAGTACCCGGCGGAGAACGACGTGTACATGCCCGTCTCCGCCTGCCCGTTCCGTTCGGGGGAGCACTGGACCCATACCCGCGCCAGCCGCGGGCTCACCGTCCTGGGGCGGCTCGCTCCCGGCGTGTCGCTCGCGCAGGCTCGCGCCGAACTGGCGATGGTGGCGGCGGGGCTCCATCTCGCCCACCCCGAGGACTACCCCGCCACCGAGGGGTTCTCCGCCACCGCGTCCAGCATGCGGGACAGGCTCGTGGCCCGCGCGCGACCCACCTTGCTGCTCCTGTTCGCTACGGCCGTCTTCCTGCTGCTCGTCGTCTGCGCCAACGTCGCCAACCTCACCCTGGCGCGTCTGGCTCGTCGCGAGCACGAGCTCGCGGTCCGCGCCGCGGTGGGCGCCGGACGGGGGCGGCTCGTCAGGCAGCTGCTGACGGAACACCTGCTGCTGTCGCTCCTGGGAGGGCTGCTGGGGCTCGTCGTGGCGGTCGCGGGGATGGAGCTGCTCGTTCAATTCGTGGCGCGCTACACGTCGCGCGCGGTGGAGGTGGACGTGGGCGCTCCCATGCTCGTCATCAACCTCGGCCTGTCGCTCGGGACGGGGCTGGTGCTGTCACTGTTGCCCGCGCTTCCCGCGCGCACGGTGTTCGGTTCGGGGAGCCTGCGGGGCGCGGGGGCCTCACGGGTGAGCCCGCGCCTGCGAGGCTTCTTCATCGTCGCGCAGGTGGCCCTCTCGTGCGTGCTGCTGGTGGGGGCGGGATTGATGCTGCGCAGCATGGCGAGGCTCCATCGCGTGGACCCGGGGTTCGACCCGGAGAACGTGCTCACCGCGCGGGTGGACCTGGGGTGGGACCGGTATCGCGAGGAGGACAAGGTCCGCGCCTTCGCCGAGCAGCTGGTGCCACGATTGGAAGGGCTGCCCGGGGTGTCCGCGGTCGGGATCGCCAACGACCTGCCACTCGGCGGCGGCAGCCCCTGGACGAGCACGCTCCAGGTCGAGGGCCAGGACGTGCTCGCGGGCCAGGTGCGTCCGCAGGCGGACCTGCGCAGCGCGACCCCCGGCTACTTCCGCGCGCTCGGAGTACCCCTGGTGACTGGACGCCTCTTCGAGCCCGGAGACGGTCCGGGGGCCGCTCAGGTCGTGGTGGTGAACCAGGCCTTCGCGCGCGCGTACTTCGCCGGAGAGGAGCCCCTGGGGCGGCGCATCTCGTTCGATGACGGGCGGAGCTGGGGGACGGTGGTGGGGGTTGTGGGGGACGTGCGAGAGCGCGGGCTCGGGGAGGAGCCGCCTCGCGAGGTGTATCTTCCCTTCGCGCTGCAGCCACTTCGCGACGTCCGACTGCTCGTGCGCACCCACGGGGTCCCGATGGCGCTCGCGCCGCGCCTGCGAGAGCTGGTGCACGAACTGGATTCCGCGCAGCCCGTCACGGACGTGCGACCCCTTTCGAGCCTGAGGAACGAGTCGCTCGCGGCGCCACGCCTGGTGACGCTGCTCCTTGGCTTCATCGCGGTGCTCGCGCTGGTGCTGACCTGCACGGGGCTGTCGGGCGTGGTGGCCTTCTCCGTGAGCCAGCGGGTGCGCGAACTCGGCATCCGCCTGGCGCTCGGCGCCGAGCCCGCCAGCGTGCTCGGCCTGGTCCTTCGCCAGGGCATGGCCCTGGTGCTCGCCGGACTCGTGCTGGGGACGGTCGGTGCGCTCGGCCTGTCGTCGCTGATGGAGGGGTTGCTGTTCGGCGTGGAGCCGGCGGACCCCGTGACGCTCGTGGGGGTGGTGCTGCTGCTCGGCGGCACCGGCGCCGTGGCGTGCCTGATACCCGCTGTGCGGGCCTCGCGGGTGGACCCGGCCATCGCGCTGCGGAGCACGTGAGCGCCGGCCTGGCGGGTCTCTCACGGAGGGGACCGTGGACCGGGCCGCAAGGGCTACGATGCGGCCACGAGGGGTATACATGACCATGGCGATGCGACGGGTGGGGGTCCTCGGCTACGAGGGCGTGGAGGCCTTGGACCTCGTCGGACCCATGGAGGCGTTCGCGAAGGTCCAGACAGGCGGGCAGCGTCGCTATGACGTGTTGATGCTGGGGCTGCGCCCGGGGGAATTCCGGTCCGAGTCGGGGCTCGTCTTCAAGCCGCACCTGCGGCTGGAGGACGCACAGGGGATGGACACGCTCGTCATTCCCGGAGGGGCGGGCCTGCGGGAGCCGGGCGTGAACGCGCAGGTGGTTCGCTGGCTCCTCGCCCATGGCCAGACGGTTCGACGGGTCGTCTCCGTCTGCACGGGCATCTATGCGCTCGCGGCCTCGGGGCTCCTCGATGGTCGACGCGCGACCACGCACTGGCAGTTCGCGCGGGACGTCGCGGCGCGCTTTCCGAAGGTCCGCCTCGAACCGGATGCCTTGTTCATCAAGGACGGCTCGTTCTACACCTCCGCGGGCATCACCGCGGGCCTCGACCTGGCGCTCGCGCTCGTCGAAGAGGACCACGGGCCGCGCGCGGCCCTCACCGTGGCGCGCGACCTGGTGATGTACCTCAAGCGTCCCGGGGGGCAGGCCCAGTACTCCGAACCCCTGCGTTTCCAAGAGGAGAGCGGCGGGCGCTTCGGAGATTTGACCAGCTGGATGCTGATCAACCTCGCCAAGGACCTCTCCGTCGAGGCACTCGCTCGGCGTGCCTGCCTCAGCCCACGACACTTCGCCCGCCAGTTCCGCGCCGCCTTCGGGCGGACGCCTGCTGCCTACGTGGAGCAGCTCCGGTTGGAGGAGGCGCGTCGCAGGCTGGTGGAGGGCGATGGCGGCATCGAACAGGTGGCCCTCGCCGTGGGGTTCCAGAGCGCGGACGTCTTCCGCCGGGCCTTCGAGCGCCGCTTCGGCGTGGCACCAGGTGACTACCGTCGGGGCTTCGGCGCACGCGCGGAGCTCGCGCGGGGGACCCCGCCGGTGACGAGGCAGGGGAACCGAAGGGCCCTCCACCGGGCCCCGTGACGGTCCGCGCGCTGAAGCTCCACTCCCAGTGCGGCGCCTCGGGAAATCGAAGGATGGGGGGATATGTCCCACGGGCCCCCGGCGTTCCTGGGATTGACGCGGCCAGGAGGTTCGAAGCCATCCTCCGGGACTCGCGGTTCCGGGAGGACGTGATGCGACGGTTGGGGATGATGCTGGGGCTCCTGGGGTGCGTGGGCTGCGCCACCGCCACACGAGGAATCTCCACCCAGTACAACCCGGAGACGGGGCGGTACGAGACCCCGACGCACGAACTCGTCTACCAGGTGCCCGTCGAGGACGCGTTGATGACGGTCCGGTACATCCTGGAGAAGAGCCGCATCGACGTGATGGAGAAGGAGGGGGGCCTGGAGATGTACTCCTCCTTCATTCCGGAGGTCGTCCCCCCCGAGCGCTACTACATCCTGGGAGAGCGGCTCGGGCCCCGGCAGGCCCTCGTCCGGGTCTTTCGCCTCAGGTACACGTCCGAGGGGGGCTACTCCGCGGATATCTCCGGTCGGCCCGGCCAGACGCTCGTGATGCCGGGCGTCCTGCCTGCGGCCTTCAACAACGTCCCCGGGCTGGAGGGCTACCGGCCGGCGCACGGCTACCGCGACTTGAGCATCGAGCAGAAGCTCCTGGAGCGGCTGGAGATGGCTCCCGCGCTGGAGCTGGTGGGGGGCAATCCGCCCTTGCCCATGCGCTCGGTGGTGATGGATGACCAGGGGGAGGAGGGTGGGGCCACCGCCGTCGTCCCCGCCCCCGCGTGTGGGGCACCCGTGGAGGGAGCCTCGTCCCTGTTCGTGGCCGGAGGCGTCGTGCTCGTGGCGGACCCGCTGGGCACGCAGGAGGTGCCGTCGGCGGCGCTGCGGATGTCGTGCGAGGCGACGGCCCGGGGACTGCCGGTGACGCTGGCGGTGTCCATCCCCGCCTCCGAGCAGCCGCTCCTCGACCGTTACCTCGCCAGCGGTGGCGGTTCCGCGGCCGTCCAGGAGCTCCTCTCGGGGAGTGGCTTCTGGCGCCGGCTGTACCAGGACGGGCGCAGCAGCAGTGCCATGCTCTGGCTCGTCGAGCAGGTCCGCCGCCTGCGCGTCTCCGGAAAGGACGTGGCGGTGGTCGCCATCGACTCCGACAAGGCCCACGGCAACGAGCGCGAGGAGCAGATGTCCAAGCTGCTGCTGGCCGCCCAGGCGAAGCGCCCCGAGGCCTGGACGCTGGTGCTCACGGGCAGCGTCCACGCCCGCACCTCGGAGGTGAGCTGGGACGGGGACCTCGAGCCCATGGGCTCTCGCGTGGCCCGCGCCCTGTCGTCGGTGCGTGCCCTGGACGTGGGCTTCCAGCGCGGCACGCAGTACGCCTGCCGTTACGACGTCTGGGACGAGGACGTGGAGTGCAACGTCTTCGGCATCAGCCCGACGCTCGAGGCCCGGCAATCCTCCACGCGGGCCAATGGCCTGGAGCTCTTCACCTCCGAGCAGTCCCAGGGCTTCCAGGGCCGGCTCTACCTGGGCGCGCTGACAGCGTCGCTTCCTCCGCTCGCGCCGCCTCGCAAGGCCACCCCCGTCGACGAGGCGCCCGCCACGAAGTGACGCCTCCGCCGGAACGCGCCAGGCGCCACGGAGGTCGAGTCCGGGACCTCACGTCGCGCCCAGCGACTCCCGAATGCGCGCGATGTCGCGGGACGGAGGGGCGCCGAACATCCGGCTGTACTCGCGACTGAACTGGGACGGGCTCTCGTAACCCACGGAGTGTCCCGCCATCGCCGCATCCATGGTCTGCGCGAGCATCAGGCGCCGTGCCTCCTGCAGCCGCAGCTGCTTCTGGTATTGCAGCGGGCTCATCGACGTGACGGATTTGAAGTGGTGGTGAAGCGCGGACGGGCTCATGTGCACCGTGCGCGCGAGTTGTTCGATGCGCATGGGCGCGGCGTAGTGTTCCTTGATCCAGTGGATGGCGCGGGTGACGGAGTGCAGGCGGCTGTCCGCCATGGCGATCCTCCGCAGCCTCGAGGTGTTGTCACCGGACAGCAGGCGGTAGAGGATTTCGCGGATGACGAGCGGCGCCAGCACGGGGATGTCGCGTGGCGTGTCCAACAGCCGCACGAGCCGCGTCGTCGCATCCAGCAGGGGCGTGCCCACCGGGCCCAGCGCCAGTCCTCGGGCCAGCTCGCTGGCGGCGGGCGCTTCCAGCTCCGCCTCCATCATCATGTCTCCCAGCTGACCGGGCTCCAGGTCCAACCGGAGGCAGAGGTAGGGCTGGTCGGGGGACGCCTCGATGATCTGTCCCGTGACGGGGAGGTCCACGGACGCGACGAGGCACTGGTCCGGCCCATAGACATAGAGCTCGTCCGCGAGCAGCACCTGCTTGCGGCCCTGCGCGACGATGCACAGCGCGGGGGCGTGCAGCGCGTGGAGCGGGGTGGAGGGCTCCGAAGCGCGGATGAGGACCAGCCGGGGGATGGCCGTCGGGTGGATGCCGTCCGTGGGCGTATGGCGCTTCAGCAGGGTCGCCAGCGCGTCCAGGTCCGGACTCGCGAGGGTCGCTGGGGGGCGGGCGGTCGTCATGCCGTCTCAGTCTAATTCCGCCGGACCGGGAGCGCTCGTGCAGGAATGGGCAAGGACCGGCGAGCATCCGGATACCGCCTCCGAGCCGGGTGTTGAGAGGGTGCGCATGTCCCCGGTGCCCCATGGGTACCGGGCCAATCACGCGAGGACATGCACATGGCGACGAACATCCAGGGCAAGGTGGTGGCCATCACCGGAGCAAGCAGCGGTATCGGCGAGGCGACGGCTCGTCTGCTCGCCCAGCAGGGCGCGAAGGTGGTGCTGGGCGCGCGCCGTGAGGAGCGACTGGTCGCGCTGGCCGCGGAGCTGAAGGCCGCGGGCGGCGATGCGCGAGCGCGCGCGGTGGACGTGACGCGGCGGGAGGACGTGGAGCGCTTCGTGGACTTCACGCTGAAGGAGTTCGGTCGGCTGGACGTCCTCGTCAACAACGCGGGCGTGATGCCGTTGTCGCTGCTGGAGCGGTTGAAGGTGGACGAGTGGGACCGGATGATCGACGTGAACATCCGTGGTGTGCTGCATGGCATCGCGGCGGCCCTGCCGGTGATGAAGCGGCAGAAGGCGGGGCAGTTCATCAACCTGTCCTCCATTGGCGGTCATGCGGTGAGCCCGACGGCGGCGGTCTACTGCGCCACGAAGTTCGCGGTGCTGGCCATCTCGGAGGGGCTGCGCCAGGAGGTCGGCGGGGACCTCCGCGTGACGGTCATCTCTCCGGGCGTCACGACGTCGGAGCTGGCGGAGAGCATCAGCGACGCGAACGCGCGCGACGTGATGCGCGAGTTCCGCAAGGTCGCCATCCCCGCGGAGGCCGTCGCGCGCTCCATCAGCTACGCCATCAGCCAGCCCGCGGACGTCGACGTCAGTGAAATCATCATCCGTCCCACCGCGAGCCCTTACTGAGCCACGCGCACGGGCCGCGGCGCTGGCCGCGGTCCAGCGGCTCGAGGAACACCTCCGGGCTGGCGGCGGCACGGGCCGCGCGGGGCTTCATGGGGCCTCCGCGCCGCGCGTCGTGACTACAGGCAGGTCGCCGGGTCCTTGCAGGAGTACGTCAGATAGAACGTCGCGTGATAAGCCCCGCTCGGAGCGCGCTCACAGAGCCCTTCTTGCTCCACGGCGTTGCAATATCCCGCGGGACATGCGGCCGTGGCCTTGGCCAGGGCCTGATCGCGCGCCGTCTCCATGGCGCGCTCGCATCGCAGCGAACTGGTGGCCGCGCCAGAGGCGGTGTAGCGGGTGGTGCCACAGAGACAGGTCGCGTCCGCGGAGCGCTGACATCCGTTGGCCTCGGCGCAGACCCTCGCCGCCCCGACTTCGAGGGGCTCGAGCGTGTCTTCGCTCGGGTCTCCCCCGTTGCATGCCGCCAGCACGGAAACAACCAACGCGAGTCCACGACGCCAGCGTCCATCGAAGTGTCTGGGCATCCGCCGGACGCTACCGGCCTGGGGGGACCGTCTCCATCGTGGGAATCCGCAGCGCGCCGTCGCCCTGACCGGAAGCGGGGGAGGGGGAGTCGAGGGGGGCCGGGTTGGCGCCCGTGCGGGCCACCTCCTATGCTTCGAGCAGACTCTCGAGCTGTTCGTCGCCCCCTCCCGAGGACCCATGGCTCCCACGAACGTCAATAACAAGCCGACCGTCTTCACTCCCCCTCGCGCGACCCAGTCGCGGCCCGCCGCGACCAATACCGCGGACACGCAGAACGCGCAGGCGACCCCGTCGACGGTGACGACCCAGGAGACGAAGGGGGCGGAGTCGACGGCGCCGGCCAAGAAGGACGCGTACGCCGGCAAGAAGGAGTCCGCGGCGCAGGCGGGCAAACCGCAGCTGGAGTCGACCCTCGACCATCCCACCGTGGGGCTCAACAAGGCGACGCCGAAGCCCGCGACCCTCCAGCGGCGCGACAGCGTGGACCTGGCGAAGTTCCAGCAGGGCGCGGAGGAGATGCGCCGCACCCTGAATCCCCAGACGCGCATCGACCCTTCGCCGCACATCCAGAAGATCTGCAACGCCATCAACAAGCAGGTCCCCAACGCGAAGGTGCTGCACTACATCGACCAGAGCAGCAACCCCATCATGGCCAACCCCGAGGTCAAGGCGGCCTTCTCCGAGGGCTCCGAGGGGGTTTGCAGCTACATGACCACCCAGTGGATCCGCATGAACGAGGCCGCGCCGAGCCAGGCCAAGGCCGTGGAGGATTTCTCCCAGCTGGTGGAGTTCAAGTTCGGCAACCTCATCATCGGCCAGCAGAAAGAGGCGGAGATGATCACCAAGCTCAAGAGCGAGCTGGTGACCAACATCAACACCGAGATCGCGCAAGCCAAGAAGCTGGATGCCGAGTTGAAGACGGTGCTCAAGGACAAGGGCGAATCCGCGCCCGAGGTGCAGAATCTCGTCGGCTCGCTCCAGACCGTCTACGGCAAGCTGGACAAGCTCGAGAAGGACCTCGATGACGTGAACAATCACATGCGGCGTGGAGAGCTGATCCACAAGGGGACCATCGGCGAACTCGCCAAGAACCTGGAGTCGACGCCGCTGCCCAACGGGTACTACCGCCTGAGCATGACGCCGAAGAAGGACTCGAACTGGGATGGAGACGAGTCCGGGCACGTGGTGGGGATGCACAAGACGGACACCACCTGCCGGTTCATGGACGCGAACACCGCCGAGTGGGAGGTGCCCAATCCCTCCGACTTGAACAAGATCGCGAACGAGCACGTGAAGAAGATGTACACGTCCAGCTTCTTCGCCTCGTCCGGGAGTGGCTTCAACGCCGGGGACTACGAGCTGCGCCGCGTCTCCACGACGCCCTAGCGCCCGGGGCTTCGGCGCGCGCACGTGCTCGTGCGCGCAGGTCCTCCTCGCTCCAGCCCCGTGGGCGACCCCCACCGGTACCGTTCCCGGAGTCGCCGAGGCTCAATGGGCCTGTCGTAGCTCCGCCACGGTGTCCAGCGACCTGACCACCTCGTCCGGAAGCCTGAGCTCGGCGGCGGCGAGGTTCTCCCGTAGGTGCGCGACGGACGAGGTGCCGGGAATCAGGAGGATGTTGGGGGAGCGACGGAGGAGCCAGGCGAGCGCCACCTGCATGGCGGTGGCACCCAGGCGCGCGGCGACGTCGGACAAGGTCGAAGACTGCAACGGGGTGAAGCCGCCGAGCGGGAAGAACGGTACATAGGCGACGCCCTCCCGGGCGAGTTCGTCGATCAGCGCGTCGTCTCCTCGATGCGCCAGGTTGTACTGGTTCTGCACGCAGACGATGTCGCAGACGCGGCGTCCTTCCGAGAACTGCGTGCGCGTCACATTGCTCAAGCCGATGTGACAGATGAGCCCCTGCTTCTGGAGGTCCGCGAGCACTCGGAGCGGCGCTTCCAGGGAGCCCTCCTCGGGGTGGTGCACGTTGAGCATGCTGCGGAGGTTGACCACGTTGAGCACCTCCAGCCCCAGATTGCGGAGGTTGTCGTGGACCGCCTGGGTCAGCTCCTCGCGGGAGAAGGCGGGGACCCAGGAACCCTCCGCGCCCCGCCGGGCGCCGACCTTGGTGACGAGGGTGAGGCCCTCTCGATATGGGTGCAGCGCTTCGCGGATCAACTGATTGGTGATGTGCGGGCCATAGAAGTCACTGGTGTCGATGTGGTCGACCCCGAGCTCGACGGCCTCACGTAGCACGGCCAGGGCCGCGCTCCGGTCCTTCGGGGGGCCGAACACCCCGGGCCCCGCCAGTTGCATGGCGCCATAGCCGAGCCGCTTCACGCGGCGGTCGCCAAGGCTGAACGTCCCGACCTGATCGATGCTGGACATGCGCTCTCCTTCGACTGAAGCCGAGGAAAGGTACGCCGCCGCAGGCTGGCGGGAACCGGGTACAATCTCAAGGCCTCGGCCGAGCCCTTCTGCCCGCGCTCGCCATCCGCCGCAGCGTCGAGACGCACCTCCGACTCGACGCTGGCCGTGTCCCGCCCTGGACGCGGTCGGGCGGAATCCGCTATCGGTTCGGACGGCACGCATGCCGCCTGTCCAGGGGAGGGAAGACGTTCGCATGAGGCTCTTCGGTCGAGAGGCGTTCGGGGTTCTCCTTTCACTCGTCCTCCCTGGCTGCGTGCGGCGCGTCGAGCCGCGTCCCGAGCCCGCTCGCGACGTGGCCCCCGCGCACGGCGTGGTGGCACGGCGCTTCGAGCTGCGGAGCAGCTTCTGGGTGAATCTGCACCAGACGCTGCTCTCCCAATGTCGCCCAGGGCGCAGCGGTGGAGGCGCGACTCCAGAAACGCCGGAGCGGGACGCGCCCTCCGGCGCGTCACCGGAGTGGAATGCCGCGGTGGCCTTCTACCGGGAGCGTTTCGCTCAGCGGAGCCTCTTCGATGAGGAGCTGAGTCAGCTCAACCTTCGCCTGGGGGACGTGCGTGACGCGCGAGGTCTGCGGGCGGCTGGGATTCCCGACGAGCTGGCGTCCGTGCTCGAGGGCGCGGCACGAGACTACCACCAGCGCTGGCCCGAGCAGGACCGCGCCAATCAGCAGTGGATCGCGCGAGTGCACCCGTTGCTGGAGCGCTGGAGCGCCGACATGGTGGCGGACCTGGAGCGCCTGTACCAGGTTCATTGGCCCTCGGAGCCCATGCGCGTCGAGGTGTCTGGAAGCGCGGGCCCGTTCGGGGCTTTCACGTCGGAGCAGCCCCCGCTCATCACCATCTCCAGCCTGGACCCCCTCTATGGAGGGGAGGCCTCGCTGGAGATGCTCTTCCACGAGGCCTCTCACGGCGGCCCCATCGAGAAGCTCGCGCGGACGCTCTCTCGGGAGTGCGAGGCCCAGCGCAAGGACTGCGGAGACCTGTGGCACGCCTTGCTCTTCTACACGGTCGGCGCGGTGGCCCAGCGGCACCTCGGTCCGGGTTATGTCCCCTACGGGCAGCGCAGCGGAGTCTACGAGCGCGTGGCGAGATGGCGCGGTTACTCGCTGGCCCTGGAGCAGGAGTGGCGCCCCTACCTCGAGGGCAAGGTGGACGCGGCGACGGCTCTCTCCGCGCTCGTCCGAGGGCTGTGAGAGTGACGGAGCCTGACTCCCCGGGCTCCGCCACTCGAGCGGGCGTCACAACGGCGTATGGAGCGAGACCCCGTCCCGACCGGAGGCCCAGTCGCGCAAGTACTTGTTGAGCTCGCCGTGGAACGACACCGACACCAGCTCGGCCACGGAGAACAACTCGACGAGCAGGGCACCGACATTCCCGTTGTGCGTCTCGGCCGCGTCGGCGTCGACGTACTCCTCGAGAATCGAATAGTGCCCCGGATGCTGGGTGACGAACCACTGATAGCGCAACGTCCCCGGTTCGCCCGCGGCGGCGGACGCCAACGCACGGGCGATCCGGAGGAACTCCGACTCATTGTCCGGCTGCTTCACCCGAAACTCACACTTCACCAGGAGGGTCATGCAGTGAGGATAAGACCGAACTCACGCGGCGGCTGCTCCAAACGCGCAGCCATCCCCAGCGCGCCAGGAGGGAGGTGACGCCCAGCGGCGCGCTCGACCTCGCGCCGTTCGGCTGGGACCTGCCACCTCGTCGACGAAGGACAGGGATGCCGCGGCGCGGGTCGGGCCCGGTTCGCGCGAGGCCAGCCACGTCGCCTGCCGCGCCGGTGGGCTGCGCGGGCGCTTCCCGCATCGACTTCTCCGGCCTCGACGCTTCGCTGAGGCAGCGGCCAGCTTCCTGGCCGACGCACTCGCGACGCCAGGTTCACTCCAGGTGCTGGAGTGCGCCCGTCCGTCATGTTTGGGTCTCAACGACTCGTGGATGACGGTCAGGCGGGCCGCGCCATTGGTCGCAGCGACCCGGAGGTGAACTTCTTCGGGAAGGCGACGTTCGAGTACACGGTCAGCGACGGGCACCTCACCAGCACCGCGACGGTGACCGTCACGATGGGTGGCCACGGCTGCGCCACCCTCGACGATGGCAACACCAGGTGCTGGGGAAACAATCAGCGAGGGCAGCTGGGGCTCGGCGATACGGCGAACCGTGGCTCTCGGCCGGGTGAGATGGGGGACGGTCTCCCGGCCGTCGACTGGTAGCGCGGACTGGAGCCTGTCGAGGGGCTCGAAGTCGACGGAGCGGGCATGGAGGCAAAGGCCAGGCCCCTGGACGCAACGGGGGAATGGCCCGCGCGAACCCAGCACGCACGCCAACCCATCGGACGTGTTGATGCTTGCCGGACAGGCTGTCTCGCGGCACGGCCAGGAACCGCGATGCGCCTCCCGTGCTGCCGCCCTGCTCGCGCCTGCTTAACTCGGAGCTGAAGCAGGTCGCTCATCGGGGAGGCGCGACATGGCGGAGATGACACAGACAAGGGGGCGGGGGGGCTCGCTCCCGCGGACGGAAGTCCGCGCTTCGGCTCCGGGCCTGCAGGCCTACAGGCTCCTGCACATCGCATTCATCGTCGCGCCGACCATCGCGGGGCTCGACAAGTTCTTCCACCTCCTGGTGAATTGGGACCAGTACCTGTCGCCCCAGGTCGCGCGGCTGCTGCCGATGAGCCCCCATGGGTTCATGCTCCTCGTCGGCATCATCGAGATCGCCGCGGGGCTCTGGGTGGCGATCCAACCCCGCACGGGCGCCTATGTCGTCGCGGTCTGGCTGGCCGCCATCGTGCTGAACCTGCTCTTCCAGGGGCGCTACCTCGACATCGCGCTCCGTGACTTCGGGCTGATGCTCGGGGCCCTGGCGCTCGGACGCTTGAGCGAGACCTACGCGCGGGGACGGAGCCGACTCACACCATCGACGGCGTAGGGGACGTGACCGCCGCCCCCGAAGTCGGGAGGGCGAGGCGCGCCCGCGCGCGGCGGTGGGGGGCCTCGTTTCGTCGCCTCCCTCCGCGGTCTCGTCGGCGGGAACCGCGTTTCGTCGTCTGGCCGCGCTCCCCGGCGCGGGTGGGGCTACGCTCCACCTCGAACCCTCGCCGGAGTGAGAGCCGCCGTGCTCGCCAGTGGCCTGTTCATCGCCCGCATCACCCTGGCCTGGCTGGGGATGCTCCTCGTCGTCCTGGTGGCCTCGTTGGCGCTGGCGGCGCCCGGGGTCCCCCCTCCCGAGCCGCTCGTCCTGACCCTGGTGGTGCCCTGCTACATGGCCCTCCGGGCCTTCTCGCACGCGCAGCGGGTCCGGCTGCTCGTGGGGCGCGTGGACTCCCGCGCGTTGTCCAACCGCCAGTGGCGCCAGGTCGAGCTCCCCTTCGAGGCGGCGGAGGCGTTCGGGTTGGTCGAGGCGTCCCTGCGGGAGATGGCCCACGCGGAGGTGATGGAGGGCTCGCTCGAGCGGCTCCGGGCGCGTGCCCGGCTCCCCCGGTTGGACCCCTATCCGAGCAGCCCGGCCGGACGTCTGCGCCTGCCCCGACTGCTGGCGCGCCAACCCTACAACCACGTCCTCGCCACCGTGACCCCCGGCGAGGGCGTCAGCCGAGTCACGCTGATTTGCGAGCCGATGGCGGGGGCGTGGCTGGACATGTTCCGAGTGGACGATGGCACCAACCTGGAGAACGCGGAGACGCTGACGCGGGCCCTGTCCCGCCACGTGAGCGAGCGCCGGCGCCTGGAGCACGAGGCCGCGAAGCAGACCACCACCGAGAAGGAACTGGCCGTGGCCCGCCTCAACCTGCTGCAGGCCCAGGTGGAGCCTCACTTCCTCTACAACACGCTGGCCAACGCCCAGGTGCTCACCCGCGGCGACCCGGCGCGGGCCGGGGAGATGCTCGGCCACCTCATCACCTACCTGCGCCACTCGCTGCCGCGCACGTCGGGGGCGCCGTCGACGCTGGGCGAGGAGCTGGAGCGCTCCCGGGCCTACCTGGACATCATGAAGATTCGCATGGGGGCCCGCCTGAATCCCCAGCTCGATGTCCCCGAGAGCCTGCGAGCGCTGCCCTTCCCGCCGATGATGTTGCAGACCCTGGTCGAGAACGCCCTCAAGCATGGGCTGGAGCCGCGCCCCGGGGGCGGCTCGGTGTGGATTCGCGCGCGTGTCAGCGAAGACCAGCTCCACGTGACGGTCGCCGATGACGGCCAGGGACTGGGCGCGCGGACGACCGGCACGGGCGTTGGCCTGCGGAACGTGCGGGAGCGGCTGCGGCTCGCCTATGGCGACCGGGCTTCGTTCTCCCTGTCGTCGAATTTCCCCAACGGGGTCGCGGCGACGCTGACCCTTCCCATGGAGGTGGCGGACCATGCCCTCGTGCGTGCTCGCGGAGGATGAGGCGCTCCTGCGCGCCGCGCTCGTGGAGCTGCTCGGCGAGGTGTGGCCGGAGCTGGCGCTCGCCGCCGAGTGCGAGGACGGCGCCAGCGCGTTGGCGGCCATCGCCACCCACCAGCCCGACGTGGCCTTCCTCGACATCCGCATGCCGGGGCTGACGGGCCTGGAGGTCGCCGCGGCCGTGGCGGAGGTCAGCCCCCGCACGCAGGTCGTCTTCGTCACCGCGTATGACCAGCACGCGGTGGAGGCCTTCGAGAAGGGCGCGGTGGACTACCTGCTCAAGCCCGTCTCGCGGGAGCGGCTCGTGGCCACGATGCGACGGCTGCGGACGCGCGCGGCCTCGGGAGGACTGGAAGGCGCCGCGCTGGCCTCGCTGGTCCAGAAGCTGAGCGCGGCCCTACCGAGCATGAAGCGGACCGAACCCCTCGTCTGGCTCACCGCCACGTCCGGCCGGGAGACGCGCCTCATCCTCGTGGAGGACGTGGCCTACTTCCAGGCGGACCACAAGTACACCGTGGTGATGACGGCGGAGGGCGAGGCGCTCCTGCGAAAGCCGATTCGCGAGCTGCTCGACGCGCTCGACCCGGCCGTGTTCAAGCAGATCCACCGCTCCACCATCGTCAACCTGAGGGCCATCGCGTCGGTGTCTCGCGACGACACGGGCAAGGGCGTGCTCCGGCTGAAGCACCGTCCGGAGACCCTCACGGTGAGCCAGCCCTTCATGTTCCTGTTCCGCGGCATGTAGCACCCGTCTCATCCCCGTCGGCCCGGCGCTCCGGCGCCACTCCAATCCCTATCCGTGGCATGCCCGTGCATGCCCGATGGAGAGCGCATGTCCTCGTCCGTCCATCCCCCCCGCGCCACCCTGGCCGCGGGCATCGCGGTTCCCTTCCTCTACTTCGGCACACAGCTGGCCGCCGCACCGTTCAACCCCGGCTACAGCTTCCTCCGTCAGACGGCGAGCATGCTGGGGTCGGACCGCGCCGCGCACCCGGGGCTGTTCAACCTGGGCGTGGCGTTGACGGGGCTCGCGACGTTGTTCGCCGCCGCGGGCTATTTCTGTGGCTTCCGGGTGCTGCGGGCGCCCGCGGCGCTGCGCTGGCTGGTGTTCCTCGCGCTGGAGGGACTGGGACTCGCGACGTTGAGGGCCGCGCGGTTCCCCCTGCCGGACCCACGTCATGCCTCGGGGCCGCTCATCGTGGGCGCGGTGCTCCTGCCCACGCTCCTCCTGGCCGCGCTCTGGCGCCAGCGCGAAGCCCGGAGGCTGCGCGTCTACCTCCTCGCGACGAACGGGCTCCTGCTCGCGCTCGTTCCCTTGATGACCGGTTGGAGCGGACTGGACGTGAGGGGCTTCGAGGGGCTGCTCCAGCGGCTCTTCGCCCTGGTCATCTATCCCCCCATCGGCGTGGGCGCGTGGTTCCTCGCGAAACAGCTCCGCCGGACCGCTCCGGACGGGGCCTGGAATGCATGAGGCCTGTTCCCGGCGCTGGACGCGTGTGTGGGGGAGGGCGAACATCGTGGAATGCCCATCGACCGTCTCATGCGCATCCACAGCCCTGAATCGCTCGCGAGCGGGGAGCGGGTCTTCAGCCCCGAGTTCAAGGCGATGAGCGAGCGGGTGCTGCGCGCCACCGAGCTGACGTCGCGCCTCAACGTCCTGCCTTTCGAGGACGAGGCGGGCAAGGCGAAGTTGTTCGAGCAGCTCCTGGGCCGACCGCTCCCGAGGCGGGTCACCATCTATCCTCCGTTCTACACGGACCATGGCCTCCACCTGGAGCTCTCGGAGCGTGTGTTCATCAACCAGGGCTGCACGTTCCTCGACTACGCCGGCATCCGGCTGGGCGAGGGGGTGATGGTCGGCCCGAAGGCCACGTTCATCACCGTCAGCCACCCGGTCGACCCGGGCGACCGGCGGCTGTACCTCACGGGCGCTCCCATCGACGTGGCGGAGAACGTGTGGATCGGCGCGGGCGCGACGATTCTGCCCGGGGTCCGTATCGGGCGAGATGCCGTCATCGCGGCCGGGGCGGTCGTCGTCGACGACGTGCCCGCGGCGAGCCTGGTGACGGGCGCCAAGGCGACGGTCCGCCGCCGGTGGTGAGGGACCCGCCCGCCCCGGGCATTGGGCGGGCCGTCGTGCGTCACCCCATGGCCTGGGGCCGCGGTGCTCAGCCGCGGGTGCGGAGCACGTCGCCGCCTCGGTCGCTCTCTCTCGTCGACGGCCTCGACGGCGCTTCAGTCTTCCTCGTAGCAGACGCCGATTTCACGCAGCTCGACCGTCGACCACTCGGCCGCGGGACACGCACTGGCGATGGCGAGCGCCTCTTCCCGGGTAGGGCAGTCGAAGAGGATGTAGCCTCCGACGACCTCCTTGGCTTCGGCGAACGGGCCATCGCGGAGGGCGCGCTGGCCGCCGCGGACCTCGACCCGCACCCCTTCCGTGACGGACCGGAGCGAGTCGCTCGCCTTCCACACCCCGCGGGCCTTGAGGTCCTCGACGAAGCCGCCCATCCGCTCCATCTCGCGACGCGCTTCCTCGGGTGGCCGGCTCTTCTTGCGCTTGCTCTCCTCGATGACCAACAGCATGTACGCCATCACAGACTCCGTTCGCGGGTGGCGCCAGAGCGTCCCCCATCCTCCCTTCGAGCAGAAGCGTTTCCGTCAGCTCGGCGCGGGCCCGCATCCGGCGGACGTGGACCTGGAGGGGCGCACGGGGATGGGTTGACTGGATGCATCCAGGCGCGGTCCATCGTGACGCACAGCGGCCGACACGTTCCGCCCCCCATGCTCGATTCCGAGGAACACGGTTGGCGGGTTCTGGTGTTTCATTTCGCGCGCAGTGTCTCCCCACGCCGAACCCCGAGTCACCATGATGGCAAGCAAGGCAGTCTGGGTCCTCTTCGCCGCGCTCTGTCTGGCTGTGGGCCTCTATCCCAGCAGCTACTTCCTCGCGGCCTCGAACTTCGGACTCCGGGCCATGAAGAGCCGCGAGCTCCTCACCGACCCCGTCTGGAACGCGGCCTTCTACACGCACATCGCCCTGGGAGGACTCGCGCTGGCCATCGGCTGGACGCAGTTCGTCGAGAGATTGCGACTCGCGCGCCCGGGGGCACACCGGCTCCTCGGAAAGGTCTACGTCGGGGCGGTCCTGCTGAGCGGACTCGCCGGTGTCTACGTCGGCTTCTTCGCCTCGGGGGGCCCCATCGCCGCGTCGGGCTTCGTCAGCCTGGGCGTCGTCTGGCTCGCCACCACGGCCTCCGCCTATTGGCTCATCAAGCGCCGGCGACTCGATGAACACCGGCTCATGATGACCTACAGCTATGCCGCCTGCTTCGCGGCGGTCACGCTGAGACTCTGGATGCCCGTCCTGGCTCCCGCCCTGGGCGGCTTCATCCCGGCCTACAGAATCGTCGCCTGGCTCTGCTGGGTCCCCAACCTCGGCGTGGCCTACCTCATCTCGCGCAGACAGCTCCGGGCACGCGAACTCGCGCTCTCGTGACGTCGGGCCCCGGGGAGGGGCGCGTCCCTTCCTTCTCATCACTTCGGACCGAGCATCATGAGGACCTCGGCCACTCCGTCCTCCTGCGGCGGGTTCTCATGGGCTACCTCGCGGAAGCCACATTTCTCGAGGACGCGGCGCGACCCGATGTTGTGGACCGCGACCCAGGCATGGAGCGGACGCGTCGCCTCGAGCACGAGGAACTCCGAGAGCGCCCGGGTCGCGATGCCCTTGCCCCAATGCTCGCGACCCACCCAATAGGCGACGAGTCGCTGGCCGTCCTGTTCCCAGCTGCTGACGTACCCGGCGACCTCTCCGTCAGCGACGATGGTCCGGCTCTCGTTCTCGGGGCGGAGGACCTTCGTGCGCCAGTGGTTCAGGAAGGCATCGTGTTCCCTCGCCGGGAACGCGGCCATGCGTAGCGCGACTTCGTCCCGCTGGTGCTGGAAGAAAATCGGGAGGTCTTCATCCGTGACGTTGCGCAGGAACACCAAGAGGTCTCCGTGAGTCGGGTGAGGGGCCGATTCTACTTCGAGGTGGTCTTCACTCGCAGTGGCGATGGCGCTCGTCAACCCTGGGACCGGGTGTCTCTCCCGGGCTGGCGGTTTCAGGCGGAATGAAGCGTTTGCCGCTGCGACCTGCGGCTCCGGGCCCCGTTATGTGGGCAGCCTCGAACCGGAGTCCTCTGGAGGGGCCAGTGGGCGTCCATTCCTTCGTCCGCGCCTGAATCTCGCCCTTCGCACGGTGGCCGATGCATCTCGAACACACACCAGGATTCTTCCCCGCCGTCCGGGTCTCAATCCTTCTTGTCTCCTGGGTCCTCGCTGCATGTGGCGGCGGAGGAGGAGAGAAGCCGCTGCCGCCGAATCCTCCGACCAACAAGGCCCCTGTCGCGGTGAATGACGTGGCGACGACCCACGAGGACACCGCCGTGGTCATCCCGGCGGCCACGCTCGTCTCCAACGATACCGACGCGGAGGGGGATGCCCTCGGTGTCACCGTCGTCGGCGCGGCGACCCATGGCACCGCGACGCTCGCCGGCGGCAGCGTCACCTTCACCCCGGAGGCGGACTTCTTCGGGATGGCGACGTTCGAATACACGGTCAGCGATGGGGCGAGCACCAGCACCGCGAAGGTGACCGTCACGGTCGTCCCCGTGAACGACGCCCCGACGGCGATCGCCGATGCCGCGCGGATGGACGAGGATGCCGTGCTGGTCATCCCGTCCACGACGCTCGTCGCCAATGACACCGATGTCGAAGGCGACGCGCTCTCGGTGGTCGCGGTCGGCGCGGCGACCCATGGCACGGTGGCGCTGTCGAGCGACAACGTCACCTTCACCCCGGAGCCGGACTTCTTCGGGATGGCGACGTTCGAGTACACGGTCAGCGACGGGCACGGTCCCCATACGTCGATGGTGACCATCACGGTCAACCCGGTGAATGACGCCCCCATGGGGGTCGCCGATGCCGTGGAGATCGACGAGGATGCCGTGATGGCCATCCCGGCCATCGTGCTCGTCGCCAACGACACCGATGTCGAAGGTGACGTCCTCTCGATGGTGGCGGTCGGCGCGGCGACCCATGGCACCGTGACGCTGGCTGGTGGCGACGTCCACTTCACTCCGGAAGCGAACTTCCACGGAACGGCGGCGTTCGAGTACACGGTCAGCGACGGGGTCAGCACCAGCACCTCGACGGTGACGGTCACCGTCTACCCCGTGAATGACGCTCCCGTCGCCGTCGCCGATTCCGTCGTCGCGGACGAGGGGGTCGAGCTGCTCGTCCCGGTGGCGACGCTCCTCGCCAATGACACCGACGTGGAGGGAGATGCACTGACGGTGCGCCAGGTCGCGAACGTGCGCAACGGCAAGGCCGTGCTCGACGGTGACGCGGTGAGGTTCACGCCGACGCCCGGATACGTGGGCGCCGCCAGCTTCGAGTACCAGGTGTCCGACACCCACGGCGCGACCGCGACCGGCTCGGTCGCCCTGCGCGTCCGGGCCTATGCCCCGAGGTCGGTCGTCGCGGGGGCGGGACACACCTGCGCGCTCTTCCCGGATGGTCGCGTCAAGTGCTGGGGCGGGAACTTCGTTGGCCAGCTCGGGCTCGGGCTGACGGGTCACCGTGGGGATGACCCGGGAGAAATGGGGGACGCACTCCCATTCGTCCAGCTCGGCACGGGGCAGAAGGCGACGGCGCTCGGTCTCGGTGACCGCTTCACCTGCGCGCTCCTCGCGAGTGGCGCAATCAAGTGCTGGGGGATCAACAACTCGGGCCAGCTGGGGCTCGGCGATACGGCGCACCGTGGAGACGGGCCCGGAGAGATGGGGGACACGTTGCCCCCGGTCGCTCTCGGCACGGGGCGGACCGCGAAGGCGCTTGCCGTGGGTGGCTCTCACGCATGCGCGCTCCTCGACGATGGCGCGGTGAAGTGCTGGGGGTACAACGTCTACGGCCAGCTCGGGCTCGGCGACAGGCAGACGCATGGGGATGGCCCGGGTGAGATGGGCGACGCGCTGCCCGCCGTGGACCTCGGTACGGGGCGGACCGCGAAGGCGCTCATCGCGGGCTCGACCCACTCGTGCGCGCTCCTCGACGATGACACGGTCAAGTGCTGGGGCGAGAACGCCGATGGCAACCTCGGGCTCGGCGACACGAGGAACCGCGGAGACAACCCGGATGAGATGGGCGACGCGTTGCCCGCCGTGGACCTCGGTGCGGGGCGGACCGCGAAGGCGCTCACCATCGGGCAGGGCTTCACCTGCGCGTCCCTCGATGACGGCTCCGTCAAGTGCTGGGGAGCCAACGGCTATGGCCAGCTCGGGCTCGGCGACATGGAGAACCGAGGAGATGGCCCGGGCGAGATGGGCGACGCGCTGCCGCCCGTGGACTTCGGTACGGGGCGGACCGCGAAGGCGCTCTCCGCTGGCATGACCTACACGTGCGCGCTCCTCGACAACGCCACCGTCAAGTGCTGGGGAGTCGCCCGAGGGTCGCTCGGGCTCGGCGACACCGCCCGTCGCGGGGATGAGCCCGGTGAGATGGGCGACGCGCTGCCTCCAGTCGACCTCGGGACGGGCCGTACGGCGACGTCGCTCGCGGCTGGCACCCACACCTGTGCCACCTTCGACGATGGCGCCGTCAAGTGCTGGGGAGACAATACCTGGGGCCAGCTCGGGCTCGGCCACGGCGCCAACCGGGGGGAGAAGCCGAACGAGATGGGAGACGCTCTCCCAGCGATTGAACTGTAGAGCGGGTACCCGATGACGACGCGGGCTCGCGAAGGTGGCGAGGCCCGCGTCGTCTGGGATTCCGGCCGCAGCCCGGCTCCAGAGGTGACGCGAGGGGTCGCACCCGTCAGCGGCGTGGCGCGCCTTCCCATGGCCGAGCGAAGAGGAGTGGTTCTCGATGCGCATCCTGAAATGGCTCGTGGGTGGCGTGCTGGTGGTGGCCTTGGTGTTGGGCGGGGCGTTCATCTGGGGCATGCAACGGGTGTCGCGGGCGCGCGCGGCACGGGTCGAGGCCCTGGGGCCGCTGCTCGCGCGGGCGACGGCCGTGGAGTCCCTGAGCCCCGAGGAAGCGTGTCTCGTCGTCGAGGGCCACTACCTGAAGCGGGCGACGGTGCTCACCGCGGAGTGTCGGAGCGTCACGCTCGAGCCCACGCGTCCCGGGGTCGTGAGGTTCCGGGGGCTGGTCTTGGCCGACGCATGGGACGATGCGCTCCTGGGAGGGGGCTATGTCCCGACGCTGTGTCTCTCGAAGGGGCCACGGGGCTGGGAGGTCGCGGGGTTCTCGCACGAACTCCTGGACTGCCAGTTCGACGCTCCCACGGGCCCGGAGCCGGCGAAGGAGGCGCTGGCCCAGGTGGAGCGGCTCCGGCGCGCCTGGATGGACGACGCGTTCGCGGCGGTGCGAGAGGCGCTGACGCGCCCCGAGTCGGACAAGGAGGTCTGCGAGGGGCTTCCCACCTTGTCGAAGTGGGACGTGTTGGTCCTGGATGCGGACCTGCTCGGTGACGACCTCTCGGTGCGCATGGAGCGCACCACGCGCATCGGAGACGTGCTCGGCTTCCAGTGCCTCCCCGCGATGAAGGGGCAGGGGTTGAACCTGGGCCCGTGCGCGGCGAACCGGCTCATCAGCCATGTCGTGGCCATCGACGACATCGACGAGCCTCCTCTGAAGGTGGCGGGGAGCAGCTACTCCGGCGGGCGCTATGCCGCGGTGGTGAAGCTCGTGGACGTGCGCAGCCACCAGGTCCTCTGTCAGCGCAAGGTGTCCTTCCAACTTCCGGAGGAGCTCCTTCTCGTGAAGCGGCAGAACCTGAACTTCGAATACAGCAAGCAGGTACGCGCGGCGCTGCACGAGGGCATCGAGAAGCTCACCGGAGGCAAGCTGACGGCGGAGTTCTAGACGCGCCTGCCGTCACCGCCAGCCCCCGATGCGGGCATGCCAGACGCGTTCGATTCGAGCTCCGCTGGAATGCTGTCGTCTGGATGGTACGTGACGACCGTGACACACGGATGGAGTGAGAGGGTGTTGACGCTGAGTGGCTGGGCGCTCAATCATTTTCAAACTCTAGGGGGCCCGAATGGGACGACCACCGGTTTCGCGGAAGTGTCTTTACGTTCTGCTGGGGAGTCTCTTCACCCTGGGCGCGGGGTGTTCGCCGCCTTCGAGCGAAGAAGCGGGCCTGCCCGCGAGCGCTTCAAGCGCTCCGGGCACGGTCAAGCAGTTGCTTCTGCCCGCGTTGGACACTTCCTATCAGACGGTGCTGTATGACGACGTCGTCGCGTCGGGTTGGGATGTCGGCTACAGCTGGGGAGGCATCTCCCATGGTTCGACGACGAGCACGAAGGCTTACGGTGCTTCGTCGCTGCAGGTCACTTCCGCCGCGGATAGTGCCCTGGCGCTGGGCGCTGAAGGCCAGTCGTTCTCGACGGACACCTACAGGGCCGTGAGCTTCGCCATCCATCCAGGCACGGCGAACCTCACGGCCATCAAGAGCCTCAAGCTCATCGTCAGCCAGGAGGGCGTCGATGGAAACGGGGGCGTGGCGATCGGCAACTACGCCAGCCCGAGCTTCGACACCTTGGGGGCGGGTGAATGGACTCGCGTCACCATCCCGATGAGCGCGCTCGAGGGGGCGCTGACCACGTTCAACAAGCTCACGCTCATGGCGGACACCGCGGTCAGCTACGGCATCGATGGCATCGCCATCGAGATTCCACGGCTGCCCCCGCTCGACACGTCCTCGATGACCGTCCTGTATGACGATGCCGTCGCGTCCGGTTGGAGCACGGCCTACAGCTGGGGCGGCACCACACTGGTGTCCGACACGGCAAGCAGGGCCTATGGGACGACGTCCATGAAGGTGACGGCGCCAGCCAACAGCGCCATGGCCCTGGGCGCGTTCGGCTCCAGCGCCTCGGTCGCCAACACGGTCGCCGTGAGCTTCGCCATCAATCCGGGCACCTCGAACCTCACTGCAATCCAGGCCCTCAAGGTCATCGTGAGCCAGGAGGGCGTCGACGGGAACGCGGGAGTCGCCATCGGCGCCTACGCGAATCCGGGGTTCGGTTCTCTGGCGCCGGGGCACTGGACGCGCGTCAGAATCCCGATGAGCGCGCTCAAGGGCTCGCTCACGACGTTCAACAAGCTCACGCTCCAGAGCGCCTCCGCGGTGGTCTATGGGGTGGATGGGATTGCGTTGGAGAATGGAACCACCCAGCCACCGAGCGGGGGGAAGACCTATCCCACGGGCGTGGCCTATCGCGGCATCAACCGCGCCGGGATGGAGTACGGCGACGACTGGGATGGTTGGACCGGCCAGACCTATTACGAGATGCCGTCATCGACCCAGATCGCCGCGGAGCTCGCGTATTACAAGGCCAAGGGCTTCAACCTGATTCGTTTGCCAATCTCGTGGGAGCGCATCCAGCACACGCTCTATGGCCCGCTGGATATGGCCTACTCGAATGGCATGATGAACTACATCAACCTGGCGACGGCCCAGGGGTTCAGCCTCGTGCTCGACCTGCATAACTACAATCGTTATGCGACGGGCGCGTTCGATGGTGCCGGAAACCAGACCACGAACTACGTCCAACGCATCATCGGAGACGGCACGCTGACGGTGGGTCATCTCGCCGACGTTTGGACGAAGCTCGCGAATCTGGTGAAGACGAACCCCAAGGTGATTCTGAACCTCATGAACGAGCCGCACGACCTCCCGATGACCTCGACCACCTGGTTCTCGGGGATTCAGACGGTCATGAACGCCGTGCGCGCGACCGGGTCGACACAGTTGATCCTGGTCCCGAACACGCGGGCATCGGACGTGGGGCACTGGCACACCTGGGCCCCGGGCGGAGGTCCGCTCGACTCGGTCGCGTCCCTGGTCATCACGGACAGCGCCAACAACTACGCCTTCGACATGCATTCGTATTACCCGGAAGGCTACGGCAGCAACGACGAGTCGTCATACGGCGCCCAGCTCACGGCGGTCACGAACTGGGCGAGGACCCATGGCAAGAAGTTGTTCTTGTCCGAGATGGGGATCCGCAACCAGGAGTCCTTCGCGCAGGTCCAGATCACCAACGCGCTCACGTTCATGAACAACAACAGCGACGTGTGGGTCGGCTGGTCTCCGTGGGACTTGACCTACTGGCAGCTCACCACGAACAACCATACGGCGGACTACACGACCAACGGCCGCACACCGATCAATTGGTATGCCGCCTTCTTGACCGCGAACTTCCTCGCGCTGTGAACGCGAGGCCTCGGGCGCCGCGCGCGCAACGGGCTACGACGACCACCGCACCAGGGCCCAGCAGAACACCGCCAGGGCGATGATGCTCAGGGTGCCGTAGAGGAGGAACTCACGTCGCTCCTCGCGGGGGTCGTACCGCCCGGCCGTGCGGCGCTGGAAGGGCGCGCGGGCCATCTCCTCGGTGTAGACCCTGGTGGGGGTATCCGTCAGCGCCGCGAGCAGGTGGTTGTCGTAGGAGGCGTTGCGGAAGCCCCCCTCGTGCGAATCGAGGAAGACCTCCAGCACCGGGGCTTTCGCCAGCAGCTCGGGAAGCGTCCAGATGGTTCCGCTCGGCATCATGTCATCATGTTCACGGCAGACGGGGACCGTGAAGGAGGCGGGCGTGGAGCACAGCGAGGGCGAGCCTCGGAACACCCGGGCGATGCGTCCTGTCACCACCGCCTCGCCTGGGGTGACGGAGGGAAGCTCGACGTGGTCCACCGTGACTTGCACGTGCAGCTCCGCATCCAGCGCCGCGCGGGCGTACTCATGGGGAGGAAGGGCCATCCTTCCAGCTTAATCCGAGGGGCCCCGTGGATGCGCCAACCCCACCCCCGAAGTCCTGTTGGGGATGGGCCTCGCGGGGCTGCTGGGCACGTACCTCATCGGGTTCCTCGTGGCCCGGTGGCTGTCCGCGGTGCTCATCGCCGCACCGGTTGCGATGGCCGTCATCGCGGTCGCGCTCGCCGTCCTCGGTCGGTCCCTCGCGCCGACGACCGTCCTCCTCTCATCGGCTGGGGCCTCATCGGCACGGCGGCCCCGGTCGCGTGGTGGACGTGGCTCAGCCGCACGCTGCCTCGCGACGCGGAAGCGGGCGGCGGCCTCATGGTCGCGGCCATCCAGTTCGCCATCACCCTGGGCGCCTCGCTCGGCGGCTGCTGTTCGACCGTGACGGCTACCAGGCGCCTTCGTGATGAGCGCCGCGCTGCTCGGGGCCGCGGCCCTGCTGGCCGTCCGGGCGTCGCGGGACGTCCGCTCCACGCACGCCGAGGCCCGCCCGGCATCGCCAGAGGGCCCCGACAGGAGGCAGGCGTGAAGGTCCCAACCCGGGCTGAACGGCCTGTTCACGTTCGACACGTGGCCCCCGCTGGGGCCGGGCGGTACCCCTGGGACATGGGCGCCGCCCACCCGGTGTCTGTTGAACCTCCTACCCACGAGGCTGAAGACGATGAAGAGAATGCGACACGCCCCCGCGACGCACCGACGCTCCTGGCTCGGTGCGCTGCTGCTCGGTTCCTCCTCCCTGTTGGCGGCCTGTGCGGCGCCCTCCGCGTCGGTGGCGCGTCCGACGCCGGGCCTTTTCTTCCGGGGACACGTCACTGGGGCGGGCATCGGTCGAACACCACCACGCATCCAAGACTCAGCAGCAACACCCGGTTCATGAACTTCTATCCGTTCACGGACATCGAGACGATTTCTCCCCGTCCGATGCTTTTCATCGCGGGCGAGCATGCCCACTCCCGGGAGTTCAGCGACGAGGCCTACCGGCTCGCCGGTGAGCCCAAGGCGCTGGTCATCGTGCCCGGGGCGGGCCACGTGGACCTCTACGACCGCGTGAACCTCATTCCCTTCGACACGTTGACCACGTTCTTCCAGACGAACCTGCGGTGACCCGGGCGTCGCCAGCGGTGCACACGAAACAAGGAGCAGCCGACCATGCGTGGAGTTGTGATGGAAGCCCCCGGCGTCGTCCGGGTCGAGGAGCGAGAGGACCCGAAGCTCCTCGCGCCCACCGATGCCATCATTCGGCTCTCGGCGACCTGCATCTGCGGGTCGGACCTGTGGCCCTACCGCGGCGTCGAGCGCGTCGACCACACGCCGATGGGCCACGAGTACGTCGGCATCGTCGAGGAGGTTGGCGACGAGGTGAAGACCCTGAAGGTCGGTGACTTCGTCGTCGGGTCGTTCGTGATTTCGGACAACACCTGTGAGATCTGCCGGTCCGGGTACCCGTCGCGGTGCGTGCGCGGGGAGTTCGTGTCGCAGACGATTGGCACCCAGGCCGAACGGGCCCGTATCCCCCTGGCCGATGGGACCCTCGTGGCCACGCCCGCGCGGCCTCCGCCGGAGCTGATTCCGTCGCTGCTCGCCGCATCCGACGTGCTCGGCACGGGCTGGTTTGCCGCAGTCGCCGCCGAGGCGGGGCCTGGCAAGACGGTGGCCGTCGTCGGTGACGGCGCCGTTGGATTGATGGGCATCCTGGCCGCCAGGCAGCTCGGCGCCGAGCGTGTCATCGCCATGTCCCGTCACGCCAGTCGACAGGCGCTCGCCCGCGAGTTCGGCGCGACCGACATCGTCGAGGAGCGCGGCGACGCGGGCGTGGCGAGAATCAAGCAACTGACGAACGGGCTCGGCGCGCACAGCGTCATCGAGGCGGTCGGCACCCAGGAGTCGATGATGCAGGCCATTCGCGCCACCCGCCCCGGTGGACATATCGGCTACGTGGGCGTCTCCCACGAGGGCGTCGCCCTCCCAGCGGACGAGCTGTTCTTCTCCGAGGTGCACCTGCACGGAGGTCCGGCCCCGGTACGCCGGTTCCTGCCCGAGCTCATCCAGCTCATCTGGGACCGGAAGATCAACCCCGGCAAGGTCTTCGACCTCACCTTGCCGCTCGAGCAAGCGAGTGAGGGCTACAAGGCGATGGACGAGCGCCGCGCCATCAAGGTGATGCTCACGCTTTGAGCTACAAACGGGCTGCAATCCCGTACGGTGCGTGCTACACAGCCCATGCGCTGGTCCATCCAGCGCCACCATGGCCTAGGTCACCCAATCCCATCCGCTTCGAGGACGCACGCCGTCCTCGCGAACGAGCCGCGCACGGAAGCCGTGCGCCCTTGGGTTCTGGCTCGTCAGCGCCAACAGCGCCGGCGATTCCTGGGCCAAGGTGCCGTGGGAGCGGGAGCCGTGGGGATGCTTCGAGACGTCCTCCGCTCACGTCACGGCGTCGTCGCCGCGTGTGGAACACCGCACCGCCTCGTGCGCGCTTCCCCTCTTCACCCGTACGTCCCTTCAGGAGTCATTGCCATGCGTCGCGGCACCCTTCACGAACTCCCTCTCCCTCCTCCGGGTATCCTCGCCGAGGTTCACGCGTTCCTCCGCGGGCTCGGCGCGCCTGCGTATCGTTACCAGCAGTTGGTGACGGCATTTCAGCGTGGCGCGCAGAGTTTCCAGGAGGTCCGTGACCTGCCGAGCGACCTCCGGCAGCAGCTCGTCTCCCGCTTCGGGCAGACGGTCCTTCCCCTCGAGGTCGAGGCGGTGCGGACGGGAGAGCAGGTCGAGAAGGTGCTCTTCCGCACGCGCACGGGTGCGCGTGTCGAGACCGTGCTCTCGCGCTACCGCGCTGGCTGGTCCTCGGTCTGCGTGTCCACGCAAGCGGGCTGTGGTCTGGCTTGTTCGTTCTGTGCCACGGGCGCCCTGGGGCTCGAGCGCAACCTGAGCGTCGACGAGATTTGCGCACAAGTCGTGCACCGGCGTTGGAGTTCGGAGCCTGGCGGCGCGCCGAAAAGCGTCGCGTTCATGGGGATGGGCGAGGCGCTCGCGAACCCCAACGTGCTCACGGCGCTGAGCGTGCTCACGGCGCCGGGCTATGGCGGGCTGTCACCGCGCCGAATCACCGTCTCGACGGTGGGCCTGGCGCCGGCCCTGGCGGCGCTCACCGAGGCGCACCCGCAGGTCACCCTGACGCTCTCGGTCCATTCTCCGTTCCCCGAGCAACGCGCACGGCTCATTCCGCTCGAGCGTCGGTTCCCCCTCGAGGAGAACCTCGCCATCCTGGATCGACACGTCCTGCGCGCACGGCGGAAGACCTACCTGGCGTACCTGCTGATCGACGGCGTCAACGACTCGGAGGAACATCTCGTCGCGCTCGCGCGGCTCGTGCAGCGGCGCTCCAGGCCCGAGCTCTTTCACGTCAGCGTCATCCGTTACAACGCGGCCTTTGGGGCGGACCCGTCGTTCAGGGCCCCGGCGTCGTCGAAGGTCGACGACTTCGTGGCGCGGCTGCATCGCCTGGGCGTCGGGGCGACGCGACGACAGCAGTTCGGGGCAGACATCGATGCCGCGTGCGGTCAGTTGCGCGCTGAATCGCTGGGCCGCCTCGGTCGCCGCCGTCCCTCTGGCGACCCGGCGTGAATGACGACGGCTGGCGCGGTACGGGGCCGACTTCTCCCCCAGGTCGCCGAGGCCAGGTTCCCAGGGGGCCCTCGGGGATGTGCGACGCAAGAAGCGTCCGTGCCGCGAGCCGAAGCTATCATGTGGGAGCAGGCGCCAGGGCTCGACGACCCATCGGGGGAAGCGAGTCTGGCGCCTGAGCGAGGACAGACCGTGGAATCCAGACACCTCTCCGCACCCGCCTGGTCGGCGTTCAAAGCCTGGCTGCTCAAGTCGCGCGGCGTTCCCGTCTCCCACCTCCGGCTCCTGACCGGCGGCTGTCCGGCGGAGGAGCTGCCCGCGCTCGCGAAGGAGCTCGAGCGCGTGCGGGCCGACTTCAAGAAGCGCCCCAACGAGGTCGCGGCCCCCGCGGACGAGGGCCTCCGGAAGGACTACGCGGCGCTCGGTGTGCCCTGGTCCGCGTGGGGCGAGGTGGCGCGCGAGGTCCAGCGCGACCTGAAGCGCAAACGGTATGCGCGCTGGACGGGCGCGGATGCGCTCGAGTTCCCCGAGGGGCCTTCCGTCGAGGACCTGGTGACCGTCGTGTTGTTCGGAGGCGTGGAGCAGGCACGCCCTCATCTGCTGCGCCGCGCGTCGCTCGCCGCGGGCTCGCTCGAGGCGCTGTGGTGCCGCTGGCTCGCGGGGGAGCCGCTCGAGCCCCAGACGCTGCGTGCGTTCGCGGGTTCCCCGGAGCGGCTCGCGGAGCCCCTCTATGCTCCAGGCCTCGAGGAGGTGCTGCCGCTGTTCTTCGTCGAGCCCGACCTCGCACGGGCCGAGCGGGCGTTGGAGGTCGCCTCGGCCCAGAGGGGCGCGTCCTGGTCGCCGCCGTTGATGGACTTCCTGCGCTCCCTGCTGGGCCTGTGGCGTCAGGACGCTTCGGTGGACGAGGTGAGGTCGCGCTTCGACGCGAGCGTCGCGACCGTCTCGCCCTCCCAGGTCACCCAGCTGAGCGCGCTCGCCTATTTGTATGGCCGATACGTCGAGGCGCTTCCCCCGCACGCGCTGCTGGAACGGGTGGGCACGCGCCTCGAGTGCATCGCCGTGCCTGCCCGGGTCGCCGATGTCCAGCCCGTCATGGACGTCCTCGCGGCGCTCGAGGCGTTGACGGCCATGGGCCTGGGCCTCCGCGTGGAGCAGCGGCCTGGGGAGGTCCTCCTCTCCGCCCAGGAACCGGAGCGTGGGGGAGGGGACGAGTTCCTGTAGCGCCGCCGCTTGACGAGGCTGTCATCGACACCACGCGGACGGGCACCAATACTGCTGGAATGCTCACGCTCTACGGCTTCGGCCGCGTCAATTCGAAGGTGGTGGGGGTTACTCGCGATCTGCGTGTCCTGTGGACGCTCGAGGAGCTCGGTGTGCCCTATCGGGTGCATGGTGTGGATCACCCGGCGGGGGAACTCCAGAGCGAGGAGTTCCGGCGGCTCAACCCCTTCACCCAGGTGCCGGTGCTCGAGGACGACGGCTTCGTGCTCACCGAGTCGGCGGCGATCCTGCTGTACCTGGCGGAGAAGACGGGCAGATTGATTCCCGCGGATCTCCAAGGCCGTGCCCAGGTGACACGCTGGTGCTTCGCCGCGCTCAACAGCGTGGAGCCCCCGCTGTTCCAGATTCTGATGATCGACCTGCTCGGCGCCGCGGATCCCACCGGCGAGCAGCGGCGTCCCGGACTGGTGAAGTACGCCGAGCGCGTGCTGAGCGCGCTGGAGTCCCGGTTGGAAGGCCGTCCCCATCTCACGGGCGAGGCGTTCACCGTGGCGGACATCCTGATGACGACGGTCCTGCGTGAGGTCCGCAACGCGGGCGTGCTCGATGGCTTCCCGCGGGTCGCCGCCTATCGCGAGCGGTGTGAGGGACGGCCCGCCTGGCGGCGGACGCTGGAGGCCTATGAGCAGCGTCTAGGGGCCCCGGTGGGCAGCGCGCGCTAGCGCGAGACGCGCTGACGCACGAGCAGCGGGAGTGGCTTGCTCTCGCTGCGTTCCTCCTGGAAGCTGGCGCCGGAACGGTGAGTGTCACTCCAGGAGGGCGCGTGCACGAGTACGATTTGATCGCGGACTGGTATGCGGCCCAACGCACGGGCCATATCGGCGTCCCGGAAGTGACGGCACTCGCGGCGTCGCTTCCGGCGGGCGCCATGGTGCTGGACGTCGGCTGTGGCACGGGGCTGCCGCTGACGCGGGTGTTGCTGGAGCACGGCTGTCACGTGATGGGGGTGGATAGCTCCCGCGAGCTGCTGGCGCGATTCCAGGCGAACTTCCCCCACGTGCCGGTGGTCTGTGCGCCCATCCAGTCGTGTGAGCTTCAAGCAGGGAGCTTCGACGCCGCGATGGCATGGGGCGTCCTGTTCCACCTGCGCCACGAAGAGCAGGAACAGGCGATTGCCAATATCGCGCGGGCATTGAAGCCTGGCGCCGCGTTCCTCTTCACCTCGGGCGACGCCCATGGCTCCAGCGATGGCGCGCCGATGAATGGGGTGCCGTTCCGCTATCACTCATACAGCATCGCTGGGTATCGCGACCTGCTGCGCGCGCACGGGCTCACGTTGGAATCGACGCACACGGACCCTGGCGGGAACGTCTGCTTCCAGTCGCGCAAGACGGGATGACGCAGACGCCCCTTCGCCGCGCGCGGCAGGATGCGCTTCGTTCAGTCGTCCGCGGCGTCGAGCATGCGCAGCAGCAGCGCTTGGAGGCGCTGCTGGTCCGCGGTGTTGAGCCGCTCCGTGAGGGGGGCGAGCGCCTGCTGGACTTGGACATACATACGCTCGACGAGCTCCGCGCCCTGTTTCGTTAGAAAGACGTCGATGGCCCTGCCGTCTTCCGCGCTTGGCGCGCGCGCCACGATCCCCCGCTTCTCGGCGCGGTCGATGAGTCCCGTCATCGTCGACTTCTCGAGGCCGAGATAGTCGGCGAGCGCGACCATCCGCAGGCGCCGGTCCCGGAGGATGCCGATGACCCGAAGCAGGGTGAGGGAGACGTCGTTGTCGGCGCCGAGCCTGTTGAGCACGGCCGTCGTGACGAACGAGGCGCGTACGAGGGCGTCGACCAGCCCCTCGTCGGGCACCGGGGATTGCTGGGGCTTCACCATGGGAGACCCATCCTGGCTTGGTTCGTATTGCGAATCAAATGTAGTTCGTGTTACGAACTTGTTGGTGCCACGAAGCGTCCCGTCCAGAAAAGGGGAAGTCCATGAAAGCCGCCGTCATCCGCTCGTTCGAACAGCCACCGCGGTACGAAGACTTCGCTGTCCCCGTTCCCAAGGGCCGTGACGAGCTGCTCGTCGACGTGCTCGCTGTCGGTCTGCATCATCTCACCCGCGCGAGAGCCGAGGGCTCGCACTACACGAGTGCGGGCGTCCTCCCGCTCATCCCGGGCGTCGACGGTGTCGGGCGCGGCGCCGACGGCAAGCTGCGCTACTTCGTGGTCGACGGCACGCGAACGGGCACGATGGCCGAGAAGACGGTGATAGAGGCCGACCACAGCATCGTGCTCCCTCGTGACAGCGACCCCGTTACCGTCGCGGCGGCGATGAACCCCGCGATGGGGGCCTGGCTCGCGCTGCGTTGTCGCGTGCCCTTCAAGAAGGGGCAGAGGGTCCTCATCCTGGGGGCCACGGGGAATGCGGGGAGCATGGCCGTGCAGATTTCCCGGCACCTGGGCGCGCGGCAGATCATCGCGACGGGCCGTGACGAGCAGAAGCTCGCGAAGCTGCCCGGACTCGGCGCGACGGAGGTCGTGGCGCTGGGGGATGACCGGCTGGGCTCCCTCGCGCGTGAGGTGGATGTCGTGCTCGACTTCGTCTGGGGGGAGAGTACGCCGCGGGTCATGGACATGGTCGTCAGAGCGCGTGCGGAGCGTGAGCGACCGCTGGCATGGATCGAGATTGGTTCGGTCGCGGGGCAGACCGCCGCCATTCCAGCGGCCCTCCTGCGGGCTTCAGGTCTCCAGCTCGTCGGCAGCGGGCTCGGGTCGGTGCCAGGTCGGGAGATCGTCAAGGAGCTGCCGGCGCTCGTGAAGGAGATCGTGCGCGGTACGTTTCACCTCGATGTGAAGGCGATGCCTCTCTCCAACGTGGAGCGGGCGTGGACCGAGGCCGCGCACGCGAACGAGCGCATCGTCCTGACCCCCTGAGGGACGTCTCGGCGACAGGCGCAGCGGGCGTCGAGTTCTACCTCGCCGCCGTGGAGCTCCATGGCCAGTACGGCATTGGCCGGTATCCGTCCCTTTGCACGGACGAGACCTGTCGAGGTGGCGTCTTGCGGCTGGGCGTGGGCTTCAGCTACCACGTCCCCTCGGAGAACCTCTGGTCCCCCTGGGTGGGCGCGGGCTTGGGCTTCGAGCGGTTGAAGACCGAGTTCGAGAACCACAGCGGGAAGACCACCGTGACGGATTCGGGAATCGAGCTCCTGAACCTCCAGGCGGGCATCGACCTTGCGTTGTCCGACGTCGTGAGGGTCGGCCCCTATTTCTCGGCGGCCGCGGGGATGTATCTCCGGTCCACGTTGCGACGGGACGGCCAGGACGTCCTCTCCGGGGACATCGAGCAGAAGACGGTGCACTTCTGGTTCCAGCCCGGCGTGCGAGTCCAGTTCCGGTTGTAGGCCCGCGCGCCACGCCCTCCCTTGCTCATCGCCCCGAGACCTTCACGGACGCGCCCGCGGCCTTGCGGAAGGCCGAGGGCGTCTGGCCGAAGCGCCGGTGGAACGCGCGGGTCAGTCCGGACTGACTGGCGAACCCCGCCGCATGCGCGATTTCGCCAATGGAGTCGTCTCCGTCCCGCAGCCGCTGCGCGACCAGGTCCAGCCGGAGGTTCATGAGGTAGGTCATGGGGGGCTGGCCGACGCGTTCCTGGAAGAGCAGGGCGAACCGAGTGCGGGACATCCCCACTCGCGCGGCCAGGTCTCCGACGGACCAGTGCCGAGCGGGGTCCATGTGGAGCTGATGGAGGGCCTCCGCCAGTCGAGGCTCGCGCAGGCCCGCCAACCACCCCGGCACGGTCTCCTCCGTGTCGAGGAGCAGGGCGCGCAGCACCTGGACGAAGAGCGCCTCCGTGATTCGGGCGGTGGCCGTGGCCGCACCGGGAGCGGAGGAGGTTGCTTCGTGTGCGAGGGATTCCAGCAGGGCGCGGAGCGCGGGGAGGGAGGCCAGCTTCGTGCGTCCCAGGTGGACGACGCGGGGGAGCCCGCGCAGCATGCGGATTCCCTGGGCTCCCTCGGCGGCGAACTTGCCGCAGACCAGACGGGAGGGCTCTCCCACTCCGCCCGCCCGGTGAACACCTTCCACCAGGGGATGCCGCGCGACGAGCTGTGCCAGCGGAACGACCGGAGCGTCCCGTGAGGACATCAGCCGGTGCGGCTGGCCGTCGAAGAGGACGACGAGCTCACCGGCCTCCAGGGAGAGGACCTCGCGTGAGGTGCGCAGCACGCACCGTCCTCGCTCCACCAGATGAAACGAGGCGAAGGGGCCTTCTGGCAGGTCCATGCCCCAGGGCGCGCGCAGCTCCCATGCGGCATAGATGCTTCCTTCCAGGTGCACCCCGCGAAGTACCGCCGACAGTGGCTCCATCCTCGTTGCATCCTTCTGGAACGCCGGGCACGGGAAGTGGAACGGGCGGGAAAGCAGGCGTCCTCGCTTGCTTCTACATGTTCAGGGACGGGCGGGACCACACGCCCGGATTCCCATTCCCACTCGCCCGGAGGTCCTCGGTGTCCGTGAAGTTTCGTCGAGCGACCCTGCTCCTTCTTGTCATCCTCCTGGGCGGCGTGGGAATCGCCGCACCGCCTCAACCCCAGCCCCTTTCGAGGAAGGACCCAACCATGGTCGTGGAGTACATCCGTTATGACGTTCCCACCGAGCGGGCGGGGGCGTTTCTCGAGGCCTACCAGCGCGCGGGTGAGCACCTGCGCGGCTCCCCCCACTGTCTGCGCTATGAAGTGAGCCGGGGCGTGGAGGAGCCGCACCACTTCGTCGTCCGCATCGAGTGGGACTCCGAGGAGGGTCACCTTCAGGGGTTCCGTCGGAGCCCCGAGTTCCGGAAGTTCTTCGAGCTCGTCAAGCCCTTCGTCTCCGATATCCAGGAGATGAAGCACTACCGCCTCGAGAGTGCATGGAGCCGCCCGTGAGCGAGGCGCCCCCGCCGGATGAACGCGGTGGACGGGAGGGGGCGAGGCCCCCGCGCGATTGACGGAGCGGTTCTGCGAACGCGCGCGCGGGACGCGTTGTCGGGCCCTGGCTACGAGCGGATGTCCAGGGTGGGGCCGCGTGCTAGCCTTGCAGCGCCGCATGATGCGGCAATCCAACATGGAGGTGCGCATGCGAAGAATTGCCTTCGGTGTTCTGTTGGCGGCGGGCCTGACGCTCGGGTGCGGAGGCATCAGCGAGGAAGGGCTCGCGGCGGACGCGATGGATACGCAAGAAGGCGCCCTGGCCCCGAGTTGTCAGCCGGGAGAGACCTCGCGCACCTTCGTGCTCTGTGGCGCCTGTGGTCCATTCAAGGGCAACTACACGGAGCTCAGATGCCGCAAGGCGGATGGTACCTGGTACCTCGCCGGAATCATTGCTCAGGATTGCAATATCTGCCTCTGAGCAGGCTATCGAGGTCCCCGGCGTTGCCACCGCGGCCCGCCCCAGATTCCTGGGGCGGGCCGTCACGCATTACCAGCCGAACCTCCACGGCCCGCCCGCGCCGGGCATTCGCTCGTGGGCCTCGTTGGAGAAGCTGGCCTTGACGTGCTGTCGAACGTGGCTTTGACGCACTCCGGACGCGGTAACCGGATTACGGGTAGGACGAGAAGGCTACTGAGAGAGTCCTTTCACCCTCCTGACTCTTCTGGAATACGTGGTCCCCGTGGCCGGCTCGAGACTGCTTGCGCATCCACCTGTCGTGACAGGCCGCGCAGTCAGTCGACGGCCTCCCCTGATTGCAGCGACCCATCGCGCGCGTCGCTGGTGCGGCGCCCGACTCACGAGGACTCATGCATACGAAGGTGAATCCGCTGGTTGTCACACTGGCTGTTCTGGCGATGTCCATGGGGGCGAGCGCCGCCGCCCCAGCTGACGCGGGGAATGTGTGCGCGGGGCAGGGCTCGCCGCCGTCCGGCTTCCCGAGCTGCGTGTGGTCGATTCCGGTGCCGGGTGGCGAAGTGCTGCTCGACACGGTGGGCAGTGCCAGCGCGTTGGAAGTCCGCCAGGCGTTGGCCGAGGGGCGAGCGCCGAATCTCGCCCCCCACGTCGTGACCGTAACCGTCCGGCGAGCGACGTGGCGGGAGGCATTGCCGGGGTAGCAGTCGTGGTGGACCCTGGCCGGAATGTCGAAGCTGGGTGAGAAGCAGGAGTGGTTGCAGGTCGCCGAGGCGTTCGAGGCGAGCGGGCTGACGCAGAAGGCGTTCTCCGCGCAGAGAGGGCTGAGGCTGAGCACGTTGCAGTCGTGGGTGTACCGGCGCCGACGCCAGCACGCCCGGAAGGCCCCAGCGGTGCGCCTGTTGCCGATGGAAGTGGCGACCGTCGCGCAGGTGGGGCCCGTGCTGCTCGAGGTGGTGCTGGCCAGTGGAGCCCGGCTGCGGTTCCCCGCGGGCGCCGACGGCCGCGCCATCCGCCGAAGAGTCCGCTGGGGCAGGCGCTCTCCTCCGCGACGAAGCAATGGGCGGCGCTGACCCGCTTCGCAGAGGACCCGCGATTGCCCCTGGACAACAACCGCTCGGAGGCGGCGTTGCGAAAGGCCGCGCTGGGCCGCAAGAACTTCCTCTTCGTCGGACACCAGACCGCTGGCGAGAATCTCGCGGGTCTCTACGCGCTGGTGGCCACCTGCGAGGCCAACGGCGTCAACCCCGAGGTGTACCTGGCCGACGTCCTGCTCCGCGTGCAGACACATCCCAACTCGCGCATCGCGGAGCTGCTGCCTCACGAGTGGAAGCGTCGGCAGACCACCGGTCCGCCCGAATCCCGCCTCCAGTCCCAGCCCTGAACTCCCCTCCGGTCGCGGCGTCTGCCGGGCGCGCTCCTCGTCCATCTTCAACCGCTCACGCCACCTGGCTGACCGGACGGATACCAGGGGCCTGCGCACGCCGAGGAGCCAGTCGCAGGACTCTAACGGCCCCGCCCTGCTCATGATGAAATCGTGACGCTCCCGTGAAGATCGCTATTCACGCGTTTCATACATTGAACCCATTCAACCAAGAGGAGTGGGCTCATGGTCTGGAAGTGGAATGCGTGTGCATCACGAGTGGCCTCCTGGCGAGGAGTCCTGGCTTGCGCGGCACTGGGCCTCACGGTCCTGACTCCAGGCCGTGCCTCCGCCGAGCTGCCTATCCTCTCCGTCGGGTTGCTCACGGAGCAAGCCATCATCACGGATATCCTCGCTGGCACTGGCCAGATGGGCGCGAGCATTGCCTTGCCGTTCAAATGCACCGAGCAACTGGATGGGCTCGTGCTCGAGACCCGGCAGCGCTATACGAACGCCGCCATCAGCGTTGACGCCGCGTACTGGATGTCCGCCTCGAAACGCTACGCGCCGATGGGCGTCGTCATCCAGTTGGGGCTCCACGTCCGCACGGCTTCGTCGGATAGCGAGGACGCAGGCCTGGGTCCCTCCATCGGACTCAGCCTCACCCGCGACCTCATCCGACGGATTCGCGACCCGATTGATGCACCTGGCTTGGACAATCTCAAGGCCTTCGCCGGACTGCAGGGCACCGCCGTGATGTCGCCCGCCCATGCACAACTGCAGGTCCCTGTCCGCGTGAGCCTCGGCCTCCAGGCAAGTACCAAGAACCTGCACCTGATGCTCGCGGGGCGTGGGGGATGGGAGGACACGCGCCTGGGGTTCACTCCTCGCCCGACCTTCGATGTCACGTTTGGAGTCGGATTCCTCGATTTTGTCTGACCCAAGGTGCGTTGGACGTGCTCGTTTGGGGCTGATCTCCCTGCGCTGGAGGTTGTAGCGTCGCCCGCGCCGCAGGCGCGGGAGCGCTTCTCTCGACCTGCAACTGTAGGATCAGGTGTCGCCGAGTTCGCTGAGGTACTCGCACAGCACCCGAACCACGTCGTCCCCGCGAACCCATCTTCGCCCCGAGAAATTCAGCGGTGAATCAACGAACGACACCGCATACACGTCGTCCTCATGCCAGGCCACGTCCACGCCTCGCTTCGCGCGCCCCCGAGAGAGCACCAGCGACGCATGCGACACAACCGGATGCACGTCGGCGAACGCCGGGTCATGCTTGAGCATGTCGACCAGCCTCCTCATTGCCGCCAGCGCCGGATGAAGCACGCGATAACAGGCTCTAACAAATGTCAGGGTAGAGGCGGCGCAGGAGCATGAGGCAGCAACCGAGGACGAGGAAGCCGAAGTGGACATCGTCCCTGCGTTCGTCGCGGACTCGAAGCCGGCGGAACGTATCCGTCCGGTCAGCGACGTGGCGTGAGCTGTTGAAGGCGGACGAGGTCCGTGCCCGGCAGACGCCGCGACCGGAGGGGAGTTCAGGGCTGGGGTTGGAGGCGTGACTCGGGCGGACCGGTGGACTGCCGACGCTTCCACTCGTGAGGCAGCAGCTCCGCGATGCGCGAGTTGGGATGTGTCTGCACGCGGAGCAGGACGTCGGCCAGGTACACCTCGGGTTGACGCCGTTGGCCTCGCAGGTGGCCACCAGCGCGTAGAGACCCGCGAGATTCTCGCCAGCGGTCTGGTGTCCGACGAAGAGGAAGTTCTTGCGGCCCAGAGCGGC
Source organism: Myxococcus stipitatus (assembly GCF_021412625.1). Next base: position 953,219 of record NZ_JAKCFI010000004.1, read on the forward strand.
CTTTCGCAACGCCGCCTCCGAGCGGTTGTTGTCCAAGGGCAGCCGCGCGTCCTCGACGAAGCGGGTCAGCGCCGCCCATTGCTTCGTCGCGTACGAGAGGGCCTGCCCCAGCGGACTCTTCGGCGGGTGGCGTGGTGTCTGGACTGCGAGCCACGTCCAGAGTCGCGCGAGAATGGGCCCGCTGGACTCCTGGTGCAGCACTCGGTGGGCGGCGGTGCCCACGACGCCCGCGTCCCGCGCCTGGGCTTCCACCCGGTAGAGCTCCAGGATGAGGTCCATCGCCTCGCGGGCCTCGGGCGCGGTGGGCAGCGCGTCGAAGAAGCGGCGACGCACATG